>QHYP01000110.1 GCA_003224195.1 Acidobacteriota bacterium
CCGTCGGGATTTCGGTCGGCAAGCATTCGATTTCCACTTCGCGCGTGACCGTCTCGAAGATGCCGCCCTGCTGCTTCACGCCCGCGGGTTCGCCGAAGGTGTGCACCGGCACCTTGACGCGCATGCGCACGTCCATGGCCACGCGGAGCAAATCGACATGCAGGAGCGCCCCGCTGAGCGGATCCACCTGCCAGTCTTTCAAAATCGCCGACTGCCGCTTGGCCCCGAGCTTCACTTGAAAGAGCGTATTGTGGCCAGTTTCGGAGCGCAGAATCGACGTCACCTGTTTGGCGTTCACCGTCACCGCGAGCGTTTCACCCTTGCCGCCATACAACACCGCAGGAACCTGGCCGGTGCGGCGCAGGCGGCGCGCTTCATTTTTGCCCCGGTCGGTCCGGGGCGCTGCTTCAACGATAATTTCAGCCATACTTTCTTTCCTTCCGTGAGATCCCGCCCCGACTCGCCGGGGCTAAAACTCTAAATAAACAGTTCGCTGATCGACGTTTCTTCGTGAATCGAACGAATGCCGCGAGCGAGCAGGTCCGCCACGCTCAAAATCCTGATTTTCGGGACCTGGCGGCCCGCTTCGGAAAGCGGAACAGAATCCGTCGCCACGACTTCCGCGATCTTCGACTTGTTGAGGCGCTCGACCGCCGGCCCGGAGAGCACGGCATGCGTGCACGCCGCGTACACCTGCGTCGCGCCTTCCTTCAAAAGCGCTTCCGCGGTCTTCACCAGCGTGCCCGCCGTGTCGATGATGTCGTCCACGATCAGGGCGCTGCGCCCGCGGATTTCACCGATCAGGTTCATCACTTCGCTGACGTCCACGTCCACGCGGCGCTTATCCACGATGGCCAGCGGGGCGTCGAGCCGCTTGGCGAAAAAGCGCGCGCGCTCCACGCCGCCCGCGTCCGGGGAAACCACCGTCAGTTTCGGCAGTTTTTTCTGCCGGAAGTAATCCACGAGCACCGGCGAGGCGAACAGATGATCCACCGGGACATTGAAATAGCCCTGAATCTGCGGAGCGTGGAGGTCGAGCGTGAGCGCGCGGCTCGCGCCCGCCGTTTCGAGCAAGTCCGCGACGAGTTTCGCGGAGATCGGCACGCGCGGCTTGTCCTTGCGGTCTTGCCGCGCGTAGCAGTAATAGGGCACGACGGCCGTAATGCGCCAGGCCGAGGCGCGCTTGAACGCGTCAATCATCAGCAGCAATTCGAGCAAGTGGCAATCCACCGGATAGCTGCACGGCTGGACGACGAAGACGTCCGCACCGCGCACGTTCTCGAGAATCTGAAAATAGATTTCACCGTCGCTGAAGCGTCCCAGAACCGCCTTGCCCAGTGTCACGCCGAGAGTGTGGCAGATGCTCTCGGCCAGAGCGGGGTTCGCCGTGCCCGAAAAAATCTTGAAACGCTCGTCGTTCACGAGGCGCGCACTCCACAATCCGCACGAAACGCGAATTCCAACAGGCGGGAACGAGCGCGCAGAGAGGTCCGCTCCAGTTCAGCCGACGCGCGCAGCGTTCATTCGACGCAGATACCTCTCGCGGGAGAGGGTCTCGCAGACAAACGTCTGATCGTTCGGGAACCTCAGAGCGGCTCGGCGCGCCATCGCCGGGCTCGGGAAGACTCCAAACACCGCCGAACCGCTACCCGCCAGCGAGGCATCCGCCGCTCCCTGCCGAAGCAACACCCGCTTGATCGAAGCAAGCGGCCGGTGGCGCTGGAAGACCGGACTCTCGAAATCATTCAAAAGTCCGCCCTCCTGCGTGCTCCAGCATAGAGCGCAGAACTTCCAAAGTTTAGGGGTGAGGGCAGGTTTTGTCAATCTTTTGGGAAAGAGCGGCTGCGCGCGGAGCCAGCGATACGCATCCGCCGTCGGCACGTGGATATTCGATGGCGAGACGATCAATACCGTTCGGCGCGGCCTGTCCGGCAAGGGATAGACCTCGTCGCCGCAACGAATGCCCAGAGCGCGGCCGCCGAAGAGGAAAAACGGGACGTCTGCGCCAAGGCTGGCGGCGATTTCCGCCAGGCGGGACAGCGGCAGCTTGCGGCCGACCAGCCGCAGGTAGCCGAGAAGGGCGGCAGCGGCGTCGCTCGAGCCGCCACCGAGCCCGCGGCCTGCAGGAATGTTTTTGCGGAGTTCGATCGCAACGCCGGAATGGAGCTTCAGCTCGAGTTGCAGCGCCTTTACGGCGCGATAGACAAGATTCTTCTCCAAAGGCTCACGCGCAAGCGCTTCATTCCCGCGGATTACCAGCAAAATGCCCCGCTTGTGCGAGGCGCGCAGGCGCAGGTCGTCGTGCAGCGACACGGTTTGAAAGACCGTCCGCAGCTCGTGATATCCGTCGGGCCGCTCCCCCAGAATCTCCAGACGCAGATTGACCTTCGCGAAAGCAGGAATCCGAACCTCGCGCATAGAGCGTAGAGTTTACTGCGGCTTGGTATCTTCGCCGGCAGGTTTCTGCTGCGCGATGCGGTGTTTTACCTGGGTGAGTTTTTTCTCGACTTCGGCCACTTTGTCGGGTTCGAGCTCGGTCGGCAATGCCCGATGCCATTCCGCAAGCGACTTCTCCCACTCCGCCGCGGCGAGATCTTTGCGACCCGAGCGGAAGTAGACGTCGCCGAGATGGCTGTGAATGGTGGGGTCGTGACTCTCGCGCTCGACTGCCTTGCGGAGGAAAGCCTCGGCCTCGACAAGCTTATTTTGTTTATAACAGACCCAGCCGAGGCTATCGAGATAGGCTCCATTGTAAGGTTCTTCGTCGAGAGCGCGCTGCACGAGGGCTCTGGCTTCGTCCAGGCGGGTCCCGAGATCTCCGAGCATGTAGCCATAGTAGTTCAGCGCCATGGAATTGCGCGGGTTGATGGCAAGGACTCTCTTGAAGAATTCCTCGGCGCGGTCATATTCCTTTTGGCGCTCGTAGATCGCGCCGAGCAGGAACAAAGGCATTTCGCTGTCGCGCGGGGTGCCGGGTAGCACCTCGGCCGTGTGCGCGGCTTCTTCCGCTTCCTTGTAGCGCCGGCCGCGTTCATACACTTGCGCGATGTTCAGAAAGGTATCGCGATCGGACTCCGCGCCGGTGAGCTGCGAGCGGAGAATCTTCACGGCCTCGTCGGTCTGACCGTTCTCACCGAGAAGCATCGCCCGGCTTGAGGCCAACCCCGGATCGTTCGGGTATTTTTCCAGAGCTTCTTTGGCGGTCTCGAGCGCTTTGGGTATGTCCTTCGCCGCGCGGTAGGTATCGAGAATCCACAGCCGCGCCCGCCGGTCTTCTTCGTCGCCGAGGCGCTGCATCTCCTGGAAGGTGTTCACGGCGGCAGGATAATTCTGTACTTCGCGGTAAAGCTGGCCGAGTTGCTGGTAAAGGATCGCGAGGGCCCGGGCGCTGGAAGGCACGGACGCGGTCTGGTTTTTGATCCCGCTGATGGCATCCGATAAGACGTGGATGGCGTCCTCGAAGCGTCCCTGCGACTCGTACAGCATCGCTTCGTTATAAATGACCTCGACCCTGCCTGGATCGCGCCGGCGCGCTTGGAGAAGATTCTCCTCGGCTTTGTCAAGCTGATGGAGCTGGCGGTAGATCTGCGCGAGCCGCAGATACGTGTCCGGATCGTCGCCGTCGTTTTCCGCAATCTTCTGGTACACGGACAGCGCATCCGGAAACTTCTCTTCGGCGAGCAGCGTCTGGCCGAGCCCGCGCTGGTAGTTTATTTCGGAAGGATCGAGAGCCACCGCCTGGCGATAGACTTTTTCGGCTTTGGCCAGATCTTTCGCCTGGGTGTAAGCGTCGCCCAAAAGACTCAACAGCGAGGCGGACGGCCTTCCGCGCTGAACGATTCCTTCGAGCAGTGCAACCGCGTCCGCCGATTTGCCCTCGTCCAGGAAAAGTTGCGTCAACTGTTCGATGGCCTGCTGGTTCTGCGGGTCCGTCTTCAGGACGCCACGGAGGACCTCCTCCGCCTTTTGGTGAGAATTCTGCAAACGATATAACCGCGCCAGCCACAGTGCGGATTCCGAATCGGAGGGATCGAGTCGGCAGATTTCGCGGTACTGCTCGATCGCGCCCTTGATAATCTCTGCCTGCCCGGAGGGAATCTCCTGCGAGCCTGTCTCCTTTCCCGCGCCGCCGTTCGTCCCCGTGGCGCCGCCGCCGAGACTCCGCAGATAGATGCGGCCGAGCAGGCGGCGCGTCGGCAGATTGTTCGGGTCGCGCTTCAAGAGCTGCTGCGCTTCCTGCACGGCTTCGTTTAAGCGCTGCGCCTTCCAATACATCTCCGCCAGACGCTCACCGATAACTGCGGAAGAGGGATCGAGAGCGTAGGCTTTCTTGTAGAAGTCGATGGCTTGGGTCGCGTATTCGCTGCGGCTCGTCGATTCATACATCTGCTCGGCGATGTGGCCCATCGTGTAGTTGTAGTAGGTCTCAGCGCGCTTGGACTCGAGGTCTGGAGACTCCGCGGCCCGAGGGGTGTTTGATTTTGAAGCCTCCGCTTGAGCGGCCACGCGCGAGGGCGTCAAAGCGCTAAGGGTGAGGCCCGCCAGGAAGAGCGCGCCAGCGATCTTACAGTGAGGTTTCATGGATGTCACGAAAGTACAAATTATCCCATGCGGTGGAAACAGGGTCAAAACGTAAGACGGTAAGCGTTTCCAGAGCCGAGTGGCAACAATGAATTAGGATGCAGGCAAGCCAGCCAGAGTTGAGCGCGAGCAGGAAGGTTTTGAGAGTCGGCGCAAATGTACGTGGTAGCAAGCGACACGGTCCGTCAGCCGGAGGAGAGGGTGAGCTCCAAGGGATTGACATAGTTCTATAATTCCGCAAATATGGAATTGTGTCGAAGCCAAGCCCCGCTCAAGTCGCGCGCTTCGCCGAGCGGTTCTCCGCCCTCGGAGCAGAACCTCGACTGCAGATTATTCGGTTGCTACTGTCGGCGCATCCGACCGGGATGGTTGTGGGTGAGATTCAAGACGAACTGGGCATTCCTCCGTCAACCCTTTCGCATCACCTGGAAAAACTGAAGCAGGTTGGGTTGGTCGCCGTGCGGCGGGACCGCCAGTTTCTCTGGTACACGGCGGACACGAGCGCGCTGCAGGGGTTGTTGAGTTTCCTGTACGAAGAGTGTTGCACGCGGAGCCGCGCGGTGTCGCCCAAGGCGCCGGTACAGGTTCCGGGATCGAAGGAATCAGGGCCAGAAGAACAAAAGGAGACAAACGCATGAGCGAGCCGCGACTCGAAGAAACGGCAATTCAGGAATCCGTGCGCAAGAAATACGGGGAAGCCGCAAAGCAAGTTGCCAGCGGAGGCAGCGCGTGTTGTGGCGGCGCCGCCGAACTCATTGGTTGCGACCCCATCGGTGCGAACCTTTACAACGAGACGGAAAAGGGCGGGCTCCCCGAAGAAGCGGTCAGGGCCTCCCTCGGTTGCGGCAATCCAACCGCACTGGCCGAACTGAAGCGCGGAGAAACCGTGCTTGACCTCGGCTCCGGCGGCGGGATTGACGTTTTGCTTTCCGCGCGCCGCGTCGGGCCTACCGGCAAAGCCTACGGCCTTGACATGACGGACGAAATGCTGGCTCTGGCCCGTGAAAATCAGCGCAAGGCGGGAGTGGAGAATGCCGAGTTCCTGAAGGGCCAGATCGAGAACGTTCCCTTGCCGGACAACAGCGTGGACGTCATCATCTCAAACTGCGTCATCAATCTTTCGGCGGACAAGGATCGCGTGCTCAAAGAGGCGTTTCGGGTGCTGAAACCCGGCGGGCGATTTGCAGTTTCCGATGTGGTTGTCCGGGGCGAGGTGCCGGCGGCAATTCGCAAGAGCGTCGAACTTTGGATCGGCTGCATCGCGGGCGCACTCGAGGAGAGCGAATACCGCGCAAAGCTTGCCCGCGCGGGTTTCGAGTCGGTCGAAATCGAGCCAACGCGCGTCTATCGCGTGGACGACGCACGCGAGTTTTTGGCACAAGCAGGGATCGATGCTGATGCCATTGCGCCGCAGGTGGACGGGAAATTCATGAGCGCGTTTGTGCGCGCGGTGAAACCGGCCGTTAAGGCGGCGTGCTGCGGCCCTTCCTGCTGCGCCTGACCGATTCTTTTCGCGGATGAAACAGCGCGTCCTCATCCTCTGCACAGGAAACTCGGCCCGCAGCCAGATGGCCGAGGGAATTCTGCGACAACTCGGCGGCGATGGGTATGAGGTTCACAGCGCCGGCATTCGGCCCGCGGGAGTCAATCCGCTGGCCGTCGAGGCAATGGGCGAAATTGGCGTGGATATCTCACGACAACGCTCGAAATCCGTCGCAGAGTTCGACGGCCAGAGCTTCGATGCGGTAATTACCGTCTGCGACAGCGCGGCCAAACAGTGCCCTACCTTCCCCGGCGCGCCGCGGCGATTTCACTGGAGCTTGCCGGACCCCGCGACCGTGGAAGGAACCGTGGAAGAAAAGCGTGCGGCGTTTCGGTCGGTTCGGGACGCCGTCCAAATGCGCATGCGCGAGTTCCTCACCGAAAACAAAGGCGCCCAAAAGGATTGAAGAAGTTTCCGGGCAATTCCTGAGGTTTGCGCTATACCCGCGCGGGCGCTGGCGGCCTGGCCAGGGCTCACGCCTGCTCTTCTAGTTTGCCGCTCATGCGCGTGGCGACAGCGACGGCGATTTGCGCGGCCAACCGGGCGTTGGCGATGAGCAATGCCATGTTCGCCTTCAGGGTGCGCCCACCGCTGCGCTGCGGTCTTACTACAGATTCGCGCTGCATGCGAAGGCATGGGAGGGCGGCTCTACATCTGCCGGATGCTAAGATGTGGCCGCCATGCCTTCCGGAAGCCGAGCCAAGCGGAGCGTCCTCGTCCTGGGCGACATCATCGTGGACCTTATCGGCCGCGTGAAAGCGTGGCCCCAGCCGGGTGACGATTGTCTGGCGCCGCGACTTGAAATGCACTGCGGAGGGGTGGCCGCCAACTGCGCCTTCGCGCTCGCCCGCTGGGGAATGCGGCCGCGATTGCTCGGCTGTGTGGGCCGCGACAATTTTGGCGAATATCTGCTGCACATGCTCCGGAGAGCGCGAGTGGACGTCCGCTGGGTGCAGCGCAGCGCCAAGGCGATGACGGGTTTGCTCTATGTGAATGTCACACCGGACGGCCAGCGAACTTTTTTCGGCAGCCGCGCGGCCAATGGTCTGGTCCGCCGCGTGGCGCAAGGCTCCGCGTTTTATCGAGGGGCGGCCGGTGCGCATGTGGTTGGATACAACTTTCTCGACCCGGCGACCGAAAAGGCGGCGCGGCAGCTCATGCGTACCATTCGCGCCCGCGGAGGGTGGATCGCTCTCGACGTCGGCGCCTTGCCCAGCCAGCAGATTCCCCGGAAGATTTTGCAACTCTGCGCGAACGTGGATATTCTCTTCGTGAACCGGGACGAGGCCGCTGCGCTCACCGGCATGCGAGACCCGCGAAAAGCCTTTGCGCGTCTGCAGAAAACCGGCGCGCGGCAGGTCGTGATGAAACTGGGAAAGCGCGGCTGCTTGCTGGTCGAGGACGCCACGCTGCTCGAGGTTCCGTCGTGCGTGGTGCGCGCGGTGGATTCGACCGGGGCAGGAGACGCCTTCGTGGCGGCGTTCCTGCAGGGCCGCATGCGAGGCTGGCCTCTGGCCGAGTCCGCGCTCGCCGCCAATGCGGCCGGCGCTCTGGCGGCTTCCGTCGTCGGCGCCGGCGCGAACTTGCCGGGCGCGCGAGAGGTTGCCGCGCTTCTGCGTCACGAGCGCTACGGCGGAAAGTGGGACGCGGTGAGACGGAACATCCTCGAACGTTTGCGGATTGTGAGCTGAACGGGAGGTCGCGATGACGCGAGTGCCGGAATGGAAACAAGAGATGGATCGCCCGCGGATGAAATCGCTGGCGGACCTGTTCGGCGTGCCCAAGCCTGTGATCGGGATGGTGCACTTGTGGCCTCTGCCGGGCGCGCCGGGATATACCGGCTACGGAATGCAGACGATCATTGCTCACGCGCTGCTCGATGCGGAAGCGCTGATCCAGGGCGGCGTGGACGCGCTGATGGTCGAGAACATGTGGGACCTCCCTTACTACGTCGGCAATGACGTCAAGCCAGAAGCGATGACCGCGCAGGCCGTTGCGGCGGCTGAGGTGGTGAAGAATTTCCCTGTGCCCGTGGGGATCAACGTCATTCACAACGGCGGGCTCGTATGTCTTGCGATCGCGCTGGCGGCGGGCGCGCGGTTCATCCGCGTGTGCATCTTGACGGGGGCGCGTCTCTGGGACACGGGCGAATTCGATCACGGTTGCGCCGCGGAGCTCGTCCGCAAGCGGAAAGAACTCCGCGCGGAAGGAATTCACATCTTCGCCGACGTGGACAAGAAGCACTCCGTGGCGTTTCCCGGCCTCGACCTGGCGACGCACATCGAGTGGACAGAGTTCTACGGCGCAGATGCGCTGATCGTCTCCGGGAGAATGACCGGCAGTGCTCCTGACATCGAAAAGGTCCGGGAGGCGAAGGGGCGGGCGAAGCGTCCCCTTCTGATTGGCAGCGGTACGACAGCCGAAAACGTCGCTGGGTTCCTGGAATACGCCGACGGTATAATCATTGGAAGCAGTTTGAAAAAGGACGGAGTGATGGAGAATCCCGTAGACGTGAACCGGGTCCGCGCGCTGATGGACAAAGTGCGCCCTGTCCGTGAAGCCGTCGCCGCGCGCGCGTCTTCCTCTCGCGCCTAAATTTTCCGCAAATCCAGGCCGATTGAAGACCCCCTGCGTGCGCAGGGACGCGCTGGATCGTGGTTTCTTCAATGCAAAAAGTGCCGCATGCCCGTGAAGATCATGGCGACGCTGAGGCGGTCGGCGGCTGCGATCACTTCGTTGTCACGCACCGAGCCGCCGGGCTGAATCACGGCGGTCGCGCCGGCCTTCGCTGCCTCTTCGACGCCATCCGGAAATGGAAAGAACGCGTCCGAGGCCACGATGCTGCCCTGCAAAGACGTCCGCGCCTTCATCACCGCGATCTTCACGGAGTCCACGCGGCTCATCTGTCCCGCGCCGACGGCCAGCGTCGCGCCACCGCGCGCAAAAACGATGGCGTTGGACTTGACGTGCTTCGCCACCTTCCAGGCGAAGCTCATCGTGTGCATCTCTTCCGCCGTGGGCGCACGCTTGCTCACCGTGCGCAGCTCGTTGTCGGCCAGCTCGCCAAGATCCGGCTCTTGGACGAGCACGCCGCCGGAAATCTGCTTGAGCTGTAGCGCGCGATTGGGATCGAGCCCGTTTGGCGGCAATTCGAGCAAACGAAGATTTTTCTTTGCGCCAAATGCTGTCCGCGCCTCTTCGTCAAACCCTGGAGCAACGATGCATTCCACAAACAGTTTGGCGACTTCCTGGGCCGTTGCGCCGTCCGCCACGCGATTGAACGCCAGGACGCCGCCAAACGCCGAGACCGGGTCGCACGCGTAAGCCTTTGAGTACGCTTCGAGGAGCGTCTCTTGCTCGGCTGCACCACTGGGATTGTTGTGTTTCATGATCACCGCCGCAGGACGCCGAAATTCCGCGGCGAGCGAGCGCGCCGCTTCCAAATCGGCAAGATTGTTGTAGGAGAGTTCCTTGCCCTGGAGTTGCTTCGCGGCAGCCAATCCCCGCGGTGCGCACCCGGCTGGAACATACAACGCCGCCGCCTGATGCGGATTTTCGCCGTAGCGCAACTGTCTCTGCCGCAGCAGCGCAATGTGTAGCCGCTGGGGAAGCGCGCCCTTTTCACCGAGTGCGACGCGTCCCGCGGCTGCCGAGAGCCGCTCCAGTTCCATCGCAATCCGGCCATCGTAGCGCGAGGTCGCCGCATAGACCTTTCGCGCCAGCTCCAGCCGGGTTGTGAGCGAGGTGTCGCGCGCCGATTCCAACTCCGCCGCCACGCGGTCATAATCGGCGGGATCGGTTACAACCGTCACGCTCTCGAAATTCTTCGCCGCTGAACGCAACATTGCCGGCCCGCCGATGTCGATGTTTTCGATCAACTCCTCCACGGTGAGCCCTGCCTTCGCTGCCGTCGATTCGAAGGGATAAAGATTCACGACGACAAGGTCAATCGGCAAGATACCGTGTTCGGCCGCCTGTTTGCGGTCTTCGGGGTGGCCGCGGCGAAAGAGCAGCCCTCCATGCACCTTGGGATGAAGCGTCTTCACGCGCCCGCCAAGCATTTCCGGCCAGCCGGTGAATTCGGACACGTCGCGCACCGGAACGCCCGCGTCACGCAGCAGCTTTGCCGTCCCGCCGGTGGAAAGGATCTCAATGCGCAGGGGAGTCAGCCGCTTCGCGAAATCCACGATTCCGGTCTTGTCAAAAACGCTGATCAGCGCGCGCTCGACCGCCATATCATTCCTCCGCCGAGGGATGAAAACTGGAAATTCTACGTGGGGAGAGAAGATTGGGAAAGCCTAAACGGACGGAACCCGCTCAGGTCTTCACAAGAGCCTTCAATTTGGCCTGGCCGTCCACGACTTCCACGACGTACTCGACCTCCCGACAGCCCTTCTGCTTCTGGAGGTCTTTCGTTTTCTTGCGCACGAACTCGCGAAACCCCGCGCGCGTGAGCTTATCCGTGTGCTCGCCCGCCTTCTGCTTGGCCTCGAGGAAAGCCTTGTAGAGCTGCTCGACCTTTTCCGCCTCTTTGTCCGGTTCGGCGCAAATCACGCGGAACGCCGATGGCGCGGCCGCAGCCGACGTCTGCGCAACTTCCTTATGCGACCGTTCGGCCTCGATGGCTCTTGCAGCGGCGCCGAAGTGGCGCTGGATCTTGCCCTCTTCCTTCTGCTGGAAGCGTTTCCGGAAGACGTCCTTATACTTGGCGTAACTCTGCGTCAGGTTGCTGAAGCGAAAGCGTTGCGCGGACTTCAACTCTCCCATCCGCTCCGTGTAGCGTTTGACGAGCAACTCGATCCGCCACTCGATTTCCGTGGGCGGACGCTTGCGCCCGCCGCCGAAATACTGGTCATATTCGACCTTGAGCTGGCGGATGTCCCTCTCGATCTGGTTCAGGTCTTCGTCAATGGTCGGAGGGGCCATAGGAGCGTTGCGCCTGTCTTGCCCATCCTAGGGGCCGGAGGCGGCCGCGTCAACCCGACGCGCGAGCGGGGATGCGCATCCGATAAGGAGCCTCCCGCACTGCCAGCGGGCTCGGTGCGATTCGGCGAGATTGCTCTGGCGCAATGCCTGTGCTGAAATGGCATCATGGAAACCCGACCCAAACGCGCCCTCTCACGGGAGCAGTCCGAATTCCTGCGCCAGCTCCCTTCCGTGGACGAGCTTCTCGCGCAACCGAGGTTGAGCGCGCTCGGCAACCGCGTGGATCGGGGAATCCTGGTCGAAGTCGCGCGCGCGGTCCTGGCCGAGTTCCGCGCGCGAGTCACGGGGGAAATCGCTACGACGATCGTGGCGACGATGCAAACCGGAGACATCGAGGCACGGATCGCCGAGATGGTCGAACGCATTCTGGCGCATTCACTCGTCCCTGTAATCAACGCTACGGGCGTGATTCTGCACACCAACCTGGGCCGCGCGCCTCTGCCCGCCGCGCTCACTGATCAACTGCGCCAGACCGCTACGCAATACTGCAATCTCGAATACGATCTGGAAGCCGGCGCGCGCGGCAAGCGCGACGTGCACACCTCGCGTTTGATCGAGCGGCTGACCGGCGCCGAAGCCGCCATTGTCGTGAACAACTGCGCCGCCGCCATGCTGCTCTCACTGGCGGCGCTCGCCAAGGGCGGCGAAGTCATCGCCTCGCGCGGCGAGCTGATCGAAATCGGCGACGGCTTCCGCATACCGGAGATCATGGCGGAAAGCGGGGCCATTCTCCGCGAAGTTGGAACCACGAACCGCACGCGCATCACGGATTATGAAAAGGCCATCAACGAGCGCACGCGGCTGCTCCTGCGCGTCCACCCGTCGAATTTCCGCATCACCGGGTTCACCGAGCGCCCTTCGCTCGAAGAATTAGTGCAACTGGGCCACGACGCTGACCTGCCTGTGATGGAAGACCTCGGCTCGGGCTGTGTCGTGGATCTCTCTGAAAACGGCATGAACGAGCCGCTTGTGCGACAAAGCCTTCAGTGCGGCGTGACGCTCGTCGCCTTCAGCGGGGATAAACTGCTTGGCGGGCCGCAAGCCGGAATCATCGCTGGAAGAAAAGACCTGGTCGCGAGAATTCGCCGCTACCCGCTCTTTCGCGCGCTGCGTGTGGACAAGCTGACCATCACCGCACTCGAAGTCACGCTTGGCGCTTATCTCCGCGGCACGCTCGACGAAATCCCCGCTCTGCGCATGATCCGCACGGACGCGAAGGAGCTTCGCCGCCGCGCGGAGAACCTTGTGCGTGAGCTGCGCGCCGGATTGCCGCTCGACGAAGTCGAGCTCGAAATTGTGGAGGGCACTTCGCTGGTGGGCGGCGGCTCGACGCCCGACCAGTCGCTTCCGACGCCGCTTATCCGCATCGCCAGCGTGCGCTATTCGGTGGCCCAACTCGAGGAGCGTCTGCGCCGGGCGCCGAGGGGCATTTCCGTCATCGCGCGCGTCGCGGACGACCGCCTGGTGCTTGACCTGCGCACTGTTTTCCCCGAGCAGGAGCCGCTTCTCATCTCCACTCTCTCCGCTGTGCTGCTCTAATCCACCTCACATTGCATATGCTTGCCTTCACCGTCCGCAACCGACGCCTTGTTCGCACGGACAAGCCGCTTCCACGGCTCCGGCCCGGGTGGGCCCTGATTCAGATGCGCCTGGCAGGCATCTGCAATACCGACATCGAGATTTTGCGCGGTTATCACAACTTTCGGGGAACCCCCGGCCACGAATTTATCGGTGAAGTAAAAGACGTGCGCGGCTCCGCGCTCGAACGCGCGCGCTGGATCGGCCGGCGCGTCGTGGGCGAAATCAATATCGGCTGCGCGGCACTCGGTTTCCGCCCGCTGTGCCGTTTTTGCCGCAGCGGCCTGAAAACGCACTGCGCGCGGCGCAAAGTTCTCGGCATCGTCGCGCACGACGGCACTTTTGCAGAATGTCTCGCGCTGCCGCTCGAAAATCTTCATGCCGTGCCGGACAGCATGCCCGATGAAATCGCTGTTTTCACTGAGCCTCTTGCGGCCGCGTGCGAAATCCTCGAGCAACTGCCGGTACGGCGCTTCCGCGAAGTTGCTGTCCTCGGCGACGGCAAGCTCGCCCACTTGGTCGCGCAAGCACTTTGCTGTGCGGGATTGCGCGTCATTATGTTTGGTAAACACGAAAAAAAACTGGCGCTGGCACGCCGCAGGGGAATTGCGACGCAGCGGGTGCGCGGCGACGCCTCTGATTCTGCCCGCATCAAGCGCAGTTTTCCGCTCGTCATTGAAGCCACCGGCTCACCGACTGGCCTGGCGCTGGCCCAGCACATGACCGAACCACGCGGCACGCTCGTCTTGAAATCCACCTTTCACGGCACGTCGCCGGCCGAGACCTGGCCCATCGTGGTGAAAGAGATCGACGTGATCGGCTCGCGCTGCGGTCCGTTCAGCAGGGCACTTGCACTACTCCGCACGAAGAAAGCTGATCCACGTCCTCTCATTTCGCGCACCTTCTCCCTCGCCGAAGCGCCGCGCGCGGTGCTGAAAGTCCTCCTGAAAACATGAGGCAGAGAGTCGAGAGCAGCAGGAACCCGCGGAAATAGGCGAGCGCAGGAGCGCTCCGCATTTGTGCGGCTTCTTAGAGCCGGTTAATGCAGGAGGCGACGCAGGCCGCGCCGAAACCATTGTCGATGTTCACTACAGTCACGTTCGACGCGCAACTGTTCAGCATCCCCAGCAGCGCCGTGATCCCGCCAAAACTCGCGCCGTAGCCCGTGCTGGTCGGCACGGCGATCACCGGCACCCCGACCAGCCCGCCGACCACGCTGGGCAGCGCGCCTTCCATTCCTGCGATGCAGATAATCACGCGCGCTTTCGCGAGCGCCCGGCGATGCTCAAGCAGCCGGTGAATTCCCGCCACGCCGACGTCATAAAGATGCTCGACTTGGTTGCCCATCATCCGCACAGTTAGGACAGCCTCTTCCGCAACGGGAATGTCGCTCGTCCCCGCGGAGACCACGAGGATCAAGCCTTTCCCCGTAATTTCGCGATTGCGCTCGATCGTTATGACGCCCGAGAGTGGATGGAATTTCGCTGCGCGGCTCGCGCGCCGCACCGCTGCATAGATTTTCGCGTCGGCGCGAGTAACCAGAACATTCTGGCGCGAAGACTTCGCCCCGAGCATCGCCCGGACAATCTCCGCCACCTGAGCCGGTGTTTTGCCCTTTGCGAGAATGACCTCGGCATACCCCTGACGCAGCGAGCGGTAGCGGTGATGGTCCACTTTTGCGAATCCGATATCTTCAAACGGCGGATGCTTCAGTCGCTCGATGGCCCTCGCGGGGGGAAGGTTTCCCGCGCGGACAGACTCCAAAAGTTTCAACAATTCGCGCTGATCCATACAGTTCAACTGCAGCGAATTCTATCATTGCCCCGCTGCCCAGCCGCCGCTTGACTTGGCCCGAGGCCGCTGCGAGACTGAATCTCTCCGCGCAAAACCATGCCCAACCGTGAAGGACGCATCATCACCGTGGGTGTGACCGGCGCGAGCGGAGCCCTGCTTGCGCAAGCGGCGTTGCGCATTCTCGAGGACGACGCCCGCGTCACGCGCGTCCATCTTGTGGTTTCCGACGCTGGCCAGCGCCTTTTTGCCACCGAACTCGAGGTCACTTCCGGCGACTTGAAACAGCTTCCGCAACGGGTCTTGGGCAGGCCGTCAACAAAAATCGAAACCCTGCCGAATCACGACGTCGGCGCATCGATCGCCTCCGGCAGCTACCCCGTGGACGCGATGATCGTGATTCCCTGCTCGATGGGCACGCTCGCCTCGATCGCGAATGGCACGAGCGAAGACCTGATTGCCCGCGCTGCCGACGTGATGCTCAAGGAATGCCGCAAACTCGTGCTGTGCATACGCGACACGCCCTTCAGCCGCATCCACCTAGAAAACATGCTGCGCGCGCAGCAAGCCGGCGCGTTGATCATGCCCGCGATTCCGTCCTTTTACCACCAGCCCAAAACGATTGACGACCTCGCAACGCAGTACGTCTGCCGCGTGCTGGCGCAGATCGGCCTCCCGCAGGAGCGCATGTACCGCTGGCCGGGGCAAAGCGCAAGCAAGGCAAAACAGGCGTAACCACCGATGGCGAACCGCATCCGCACCGTGCTGGAAATGATCAAGTTCGAGCACTCGGTCTTCGCTCTCCCGTTTGCGCTGACCGGGGCTCTGCTCGCCGCGCGCGCCACCACGCATGGCTGGCCGACGCTTCGCCAGATCGCGTGGATCCTTGCGGCCATGGTCGCGGCGCGCTCCGCGGCCATGACCATGAATCGCATCGCCGATTTGCGCTATGACCGCGAAAACCCACGCACGCAACGGCGGGCGCTCGTCACCGGCGCCTTGTCTCTCCCCTTCGCATGGAGTTTCACGCTTATAGCAGCTGCGCTCTTCCTCATTGCGGCCTGGCAATTGAATCGGCTGGCGCTCGAGCTCGCCCCGATCGCACTGGCTATTTTATTCCTCTACTCGTACACCAAACGCTTCACGACGTGGTCGCATCTCGTCCTCGGTTCTTGCCTGGGCATTTCACCGGCGGCGGCGTGGATCGCGGTCACCGGCAGCCTCGACCCGCGCATGTTGATTCTCTGCGCCGCCGTAACACTCTGGGTCAGCGGTTTCGATGTGCTCTATGCCTGCCAGGATGTGGAGTTCGACCGCCGCGCAGGTCTCTACTCGATTCCGAAGCGTTTCGGCATCGCCCGAGCACTCTGGATCGCGCGCATCATGCACGTCTTGGTCGTTGCGCTGCTCACCTGGCTTGCCGCAAGCTTCGCTCTCCCTTGGCCCGCATGGGCCGGCGTCGCCGCGGTTGGCCTGCTTCTCGGTTACGAACACTCTCTTGTCAAGTCCAACGACCTCAGCCGGCTCGATGCTGCGTTTTTCACAGTGAACGGCTATATTAGTCTTTTGTTTCTTTTGTTCTGGGGCGCGGCCGTGGCAGTTTGGCGCGTTTGAAAGTTCCGGCGGATTCGCAATGGGCGAAATCACATTCAACGACCAGCATCTGAAGCCGATCGCCGATAAAGTCCTCGCCGGCGAGCGTCTCAGCTTCGACGACGGCATCGCGCTTTATCGCTCACCGGATCTCCTTGCCGTCGGCTGGCTCGCGAATCAAGTCCGCGAAAGGCGCCACGGCAACATCACCTACTACAACGTCAATCGCCACATCAATCCGACCAACGTCTGCGTCGCCCATTGCAAGCTTTGCGCCTTCGGCCGCGATCCCGATGCCGCCGGCGCTTACACCTTCGCCCTGGAAGAGATTTACGCACGCGCCGAGCAGGGCGTCCGCGAAGGCGCCACCGAATTTCACATCGTCGGCGGCCTCCATCCGGATCTACCCTTCGACTATTTCCTGGATCTCGTCCGCGGGCTGAAAGAACGCTGCCCCACGGTGCATTTGAAGGCCTTTACCATGGTTGAGGTCGGCTACTTCGCCCGCATCGCGAAACTGACGATCCGAGAAACGCTTCTGAAGCTCAAACAGGCTGGGGTCGATTCGCTGCCCGGTGGCGGCGCGGAAATTTTCCATCCCCGCGTCCGAAAAATCATCTGTGATCACAAGGTCAGCGGTCAAATGTGGCTGGACATCGCGCGCACGGCCCACGAAATCGGCCTGCGTTCAAACGCAACCATGCTTTACGGGCACGTTGAAACCGAAGAAGAGCGCGTCGATCACCTCATCAGGCTCCGCGAACTGCAGGACGAAACGCGCGGCTTTGTCGCCTTCATTCCTCTGGCATTTCACCCGGACAACACCGCTCTCTCGCACATTCCGAAACCCACCGGCTACGCCGACCTGAAAAACATCGCCGTTGCGCGCCTGCTGCTCGACAATTTCGACCACATCAAAGCCTACTGGATCATGCTCACGCCGAGCATCGCGCAGATCGCGTTGCGGTTCGGCGCGAATGATCTTGACGGCACAGTGGCGGAGGAAAAAATTTACCACGACGCTGGCGCCAAAACGGAGCAGTTCACTCCGCGCGCCGAGCTCGAGCGGCTCATCCGCGCCGCGGGCCGCATCCCGGTCGAGCGCGACACGCTCTATCGCCCGGTGGACCGCTCGAAGATGCCGCCGCCGCCGGCAGGGCGCACGGATGTCGTCACTCTAACGCTTAACGTGTAGTGTGGCCCTGGCCGGCATGAACGATCCCCGCCGATGCTACTTCTTCGTGCGATGTGCCGCGGGCGATACCGATTTCTGGTCGCCGAAACCGAAACGTACTTTGGCTCGCGGAACAATTGAGGCTCCCAAGACAAAGATCGAAAAGAAATAGTAGACCGCGCGGAGCGGGAATTATTCGCCGAGACGCCGTGGCCGCCAGACAACGACGTCCTGCCGCCGGGCGAAATGCAGCAGCGCCGGGTCCGCCGGCAACGCAATTCCGGCGGCGGCTGCCATCGTGTTCCGCTCGACATTCGCTTCCGCCATCTGCAGCATCCACGGCGGATGGTGGATTTCCGCCCGAAAGATCTGCCCACCTGCATTCGCCGCATAGAGGCAATAGCGCTCGGTCAAAAAATGTTCAAGCGTGCCAGGCCGCGCTTGAAAAACTTCGTCGATGGGACGGTATTGGCAAGAGAGTTCGGCAAAAGGCGCGCCGCGATGCATTCGCTCACTACGATAGACAATCCAGCCATCCCCCTCGCGAAGCGACATCCGTGCGCGAAAATACGGCAAATGAAACCAGGCGCGCGCAATCGCCACCGCGATGGGATTCCCCGCATCAAGACTGAAAAACCAAACCCCGGGTTTGCCGCTGGAGACGACGTAGGTTCGAACATTCAGTTCCGCAAACGCTGAAAGCCACGGTAAGGCCGGTGCCCCGCGCAGCCGCACGCCGTTCATCCAGAATGGCACCACGCTGACCCAGCATTGTTCCTGAAACATGTCCAGCTCCAAATCCGCAGGTAGGAGTGGCCGAAGCATCGCTGCGGGCGCGGTCCAGTGCGCGAATAGCAAATCATGCCAAGTCTGCGCCATAATCCACGGGCCCAGGGGCACTGCCCACGGCCGGTGCTTGACTTCCCTGAGAATGGCTCTCATTGAGGAATTGCTCGACGCAAGCGGCCCATCTGGGCAATATACCCATACTCGCATCTCAGGAATCGAATTCTCTAGTTTGGAATTCTCTGAACGAGCGGAAGGGGGCGAAACACATGCAGCGCAAGGCAACGGCGGTCTGGCAGGGCGGTTTGAAGGATGGCAAAGGCACACTTTCGACCGAGAGCGGCGTCTTGAAGCAGTCGCAATATTCTTTCAGCACGCGCTTCGAGAACGGCGTCGGCACCAACCCCGAAGAGCTTCTTGCCGCGGCCCATGCCGGCTGCTTCACCATGGCCCTCTCCGCACAACTCGGCAACGCGGGGATGACTGCGCAGAAGCTCGAAACCTCCGCCACTATCACACTGGAAAAATTGGCCGACGGCTTCGCCATTACCAAAAGCCATCTCGATCTTGTCGCTCGCGTCCCGGGTGCGGACAAATCCAAATTCGACGCCGCCGTCAAAGCCGCCGAGACCGGCTGCCCGGTCTCCAAGCTCTTCAAGGCCGAAATATCTGTCAACGCGCGCCTGGAAGCCTGAGCCATTGCCGCGATCGCTAGAACGGATTAGATTCCCCTCATGATTCCCTTTCCCATCGCATTCTTTGCCGGGCTTGCGTTGATCCTGTTTGTCGTCTGGGACGCCTTCGAGACCATCATTCTGCCCCGGCGTGTCACACGGCGCTTTCGTTTCACGCGCCTCTTCTACAAAAACACTTGGCGCCTGTGGAAGTTGGCCGCGAGGCTTATCCCCTCGAAGAAAGCCCGCGAGTCACTGCTTGGCTTATTCGGACCCATTTCCCTGCTGATTCTTCTCGGTGTATGGGCGCTCGGCCTTATCTTTAGCTTCGGCTTGATGCATTACGGCGCAGGCTCAGCGGTCAATGTGGCGGGCACGGAACCGGGCTTCGTTGCGGATCTGTATCTCAGCGGCACGACGTTTTTCACGCTCGGGCTCGGCGACGTATTGCCGCGCTCGTCGCTGGCGCGGGCTCTCACGGTTACTGAGGCAGGAGTGGGCTTCGGATTCCTCGCGATCATCATCGGCTATCTACCTGTCATCTATCAGTCGTTTTCCCGCCGCGAAGTGAATATCTCGCTTCTCGATTCGCGCGCGGGTTCGCCGCCCACCGCCGGTGAGCTCCTCCGTCGCCACAGCTATCCCCATGGACATGAGGCATTGCGCGAGCTCCTTCAAGAATGGGAGCACTGGTCGGCCGACCTCATGGAAAGCCATCTTTCCTATCCCGTGCTGGCCTTCTTCCGCTCCCAGCACGACAACCAGTCCTGGATCGCCTCTCTGACCGCCATCCTCGACGCTTGCGCTCTTCTGATGGTCGGAATCGAAGGTGCCTGCGAACGCCAGGCCCAGCTCACCTTTGCGATCGCGCGCCACGCCGTCGCGGATCTCTCGCAAGTGTTCCGAACCGCCCCTCAGCCGCTTCCTCGAGAACGCCTCACCTCGGCCGATCTCGCCCGCATGCGCGACATCCTTGCTCAGCATGGCATGAAACTGCGTGATGGCGAGGAAGCCGACCGGCGACTAGGAGAATTGCGCCGCATGTATGAGCCGTATCTTTATGCGCTCGGCAGCTACCTGAATCTCTCACTCCCGCCCTGGATTCCCGAGAAAAAGGGCAAGGACAACTGGCAGACCACGGCCTGGGCAAAAGCCGCAGGCGCCGCAGAGCAAGAAGAAGCAGCGGCGGCCGTCGCCGACGATCACGCCTGACATGCGCCGTTCTGTCTCAAATTTTCGGCAATTCCCAACGGGAGAGTTCCATGAAAGCCATCCAAGTCCATGAATTCGGCGCGCCGGATGTGATGAAGCTCGAAGAAATTCCCACGCCGAAGCCCGGCCCGGGCCAGGTGCTCGTCCGCGTGAAAGCGGTAGGAGTCAACCCCTACGACACCTACATGAGGAGCGGCGGCTACGCGATCAAGCCTTCGCTGCCCTACACGCCCGGCAGCGACGCTGCTGGAACGGTGGAGACCGTCGGCGCTGGCGTTTCACGCGTGAAGCCCGGCGCCCGCGTGTATACGGCACGCTCCATCACCGGCGCCTACGCCGAATTCGCACTCGCCCTCGAATCGCAGGTTCATCCGCTGCCCGAGTGCGCGTCGTTTGCCCAGGGCGCGGGAGTTTGGGTGCCTTATGGCACCGCCTATCACGCCCTGCATCACTTCGCGCACGCTTGCGCCGGTGAAGTCGTTCTAATTCACGGCGCCAGTGGCGGCGTTGGCACCGCGGCCGTGCAGATCGCCCGCGCCATGGGTCTGACCGTCTTCGGCACCGCCGGCACGGAGAAAGGCCTTGAACTCGCGAAGCGCGAAGGCGCCCATCAAGTTTTCGACCATCGCGCTTCCGGCTATCAGGAAAGCATCCTGAAGGCCGCCGGCGGCCGCGGTGTGGATATCATTCTCGAAATGCTCGCCAACGTGAATCTCGGCGCCGATCTGAAGCTCCTGGCAACGAACGGCCGCGTCATTGTGATCGGCAGCCGCGGCGATGTGAACATCACTCCGCGCGACCTCATGTCTCGCAGAGGATCCATCCTGGCTTTCACTTTGTGGAGCATCTCCGAAACGGAAGAACGAGAAACGCACGCCGGCCTGATCGCCGGCCTGGAGAATGGCACGCTTCGGCCCGTGGTCGGCAAGGAGCTACCGCTCGCTGCGGCGGTTCAGGCGCACAAAGACGTTATGACTCCCGGCGCCTTCGGCAAGATCGTGCTGTTGCCCTGAGATAATGTCGAAACCCGAGTTCTTCCTTTGCGTGCGCCGCGCCTCGTTGACATAGGGCGTGGCCGCCTTATAATCATGACCGTGCAGGCGGTGCCGGCAAACATCGGCGCCGCTGCGGCAAATTTTCGTTCGCACGTCACGTGTTGGCGGCTGCGCCTCGCCGCGCAGCTCGCAAAATAAATTGAGCCGGCATAGGGAGCAGTTCATTTGGTGAGCCTCGTTCTCCAATTGGCGTATCTTGCAGCGACGCAGAATGCCCTTACGAATTACTGGCATAAGACCACCGACCGCACATTCACCGGCCTTTATCGCGTCAATGCCTTCGATCTGGCGATCATGATCCCCTACTTCTTGGTCCTCATTATCCTTGCCATGTACGGCCTGCACCGCTACTGGCTCGTCTACAATTTCTTCAAGTACGCCAAGAATGTTCCCGGCACGCCTCCGCCTGTCGCGAATTGGCCGCGCGTCACGATCCAGCTCCCCATCTTCAACGAGCGCTACGTCATCGAGCGTCTCGTCGAAGCGGTCTCGCGCTTCGATTATCCGCGCGAGTTGCTCGACATCCAGGTGCTCGACGATTCCACCGACGAAACGCAGGAAGTCGCCCGCAACTGCGTGGAGCGTTACGCCGCCGCGGGGCTCCCCATCGTTTACGTCCATCGCGCAAACCGCGAAGGCTTCAAGGCCGGCGCCCTCGAAAACGGTCTCAAGACTGCGCACGGCGAATTCATCGCCATTTTCGACGCCGATTTTCTCCCCGAACCTGATTTCCTCCGCCGCACGATTCCCTATCTTCAGGATTCAAAGACTGCGATGGTCCAGACGCGTTGGACCTATATCAACAGCGACTACTCGCTGCTCACGGAAGTTGAAACCATTCTCCTCGACGGCCATTTCATCATCGAGCACGGCGCGCGCGCCCGCCGCGGCGCCTTCTTCAATTTCAACGGCACGGCCGGTGTCTGGCGCCGCGCGGCCATCACCGACGCCGGCGGCTGGCAGCACGACACCCTCACCGAAGACACCGACCTTTCCTATCGCGCACAGCTTCGCGGTTGGAAATTTCTCTATCTCCCGCAAATCGAATGCGCCTCCGAGCTTCCCGTAGACATCAATGGATTTAAGGCGCAGCAGGCTCGCTGGGCCAAGGGGCTCATGCAAACGGCGAAGAAAATCCTTCCGCGCGTGCTCCGCTCGGACGCGCCCTGGCACGTCAAGGCCGAAGCGTTCTTCCATCTCACCGCCAACATCAGCTATCCGCTGATGATTCTACTTTCGACCATGCTCCTACCGGCCATGATCGTGCGCTTCTACCAGGGCTGGCTTCAGATGCTGGTCATCGATCTCCCGCTCTTCCTCGCCTCCACTTGCTCGATTTCGAGTTTCTATCTCGTCGCCCAGCGCGTCCTGCGCCCCCAAAATTGGTGGCGCACCTTTCTGTATCTGCCTTTTGTGATGGCCACGGGCATCGGTATCTCCGTGCGCAATGCCAAAGCCGTTCTCGAAGCGATTTTCGGAGTCCACAGCGAATTCGCTCGCACGCCGAAGTACAGGATTGAGGGCAGGAACGATACCTTCGTCAAAAAATCCTATGGGAATAAAGCGGGGTGGATTCCTTTCGCTGAAGTCGCCCTTGGCTTCTATTTCCTGTTCACCGTCGCCTACGCCGTGCGCTATGAGAATTACGCCACGGTCCCGTTCCTCTTGCTCTTTGTCTGGGGCTACCTCTACACGGGATTCATGTCCCTCGGCCAGACCTACTTCGCGCATCTCCGCTTCGGTGTCCGCGCTCCCGAAATGCGCCCCGCCGCCTCTGGCGCTCCCGGCTTCTGAACACACCGCGGAACGGCATCATCCTGCCTCTCTCGCAGAGACGTTCTCGAAGCCTCACTTCTGTCGCGTCTGCTTCCCTCCCATCACCAGCTTCAGCGGCTCATCGGCCGCGCCCATTTCAAATTGGAAGGTCGCAGAATCCGGCGAGATCTGCCTCAACGTGAATCGCCCGCGCATGGCCTTCCCTTCCATCTTGCCCTCATTGTTCCAGGTCCACGTGCCCCCCTCCGCGCTCCCCCGGGAAAAGACGTTTTCGCCCAAGTTGTTTGTCTCAAAATAGACATAACTCTTCTCGGCGGCGTCATAGCCCATCACGCTGAGGCCCTTGACAGCGCCCTCGCCCATCTTTCCCTCGGAATGGCAAACGATGGCGAACCCGCCGGAAAACCACTCGCATGTTTCCACAAAGCTGAACTTCATCGCCGGACCGAACGCGCTCGCTTTCGTTTCGCCTTCGGAAACCCATTTGCCCGCAAAATAGGCCAGCTTTTGATGTTCCGGACCCGGTTTGGGAGCTCCCGAGGGAGCCTGCGCTAATCCGCCTACCACACAGGCCGAAGCCAACACTGCGCCTACTAGAAGAAAGGTGTGTTTTTTCATGTGCTCCTCCGCTGAGATGTTGTGGTCCTAGAGGTTGGCGCACGCCACACACAGTACAGAGGGTTGGTGTCCTCGCCGTAACGTCGTGCGCTATCCTACCATGTCATGCAAATGGCAGAAGCCGCGCCCGGGCAGTTATTTATACACTCCACGCTTCGCTGGAATCATTGACAGCCCTGCCCGCTCAAACCTAGGCTTGTAATAAGGAGCTTTCCTCGGCTACGCCTGGCTGTCCAACCGTGTGGGAACTGCTGCTGAGGTTCGCGGCATGCCGACCACACATCAGTCGGGACGGCCGGAACGCTACTAGCCGGGGCGTATCGAGGAACGTATGGCTGCTTCCTATCAGACACTTCCGGCAAACAAGCGTCACTGTCCTTTCTGCGGCGTGCTCATTGCCATGAATCTGTCTCAGTGCCCCTCGTGCCGCGAAGCGGTTCCACCGGTCTCTGTCGCTTACCGTTCCAGCCCCGATGGCCGCCGAGCCATTCGCCGCGGTCTGCTTTATATGCTCCTGGCCGCCGTGGCGTACTACTTCGCGAGCGGCTACGGCGGCTACAGCCTTCCGATCCAAGTCAAACCTCTGGTTACGGACTATCTCCTTCCGGTGCTGTTCCTCGCCGGCCTGGGACTGAGTCTTTACGGCGCATTCCAGCGCATCCGCGCGTGACCCTGGGCCAGACTGCACCATTTCCTCGACCTCAGAGGCATGGCTGAACGTGTCCTTTCTCCTCGACCTTATGCTGTCTTTCCTCCCGCCGCGTTATCGCAGCGCATGGCGCCATTCCGCGAGCGGTTCGCTTGTCCGCGCCGCAGCCGTCTCGGGTTTCCTTGAAATGGTGGCCTTCGGCACGCTGTACATCGTTGGCTTTGTCAGTGCCTTTACGCACCTGGCTGTTATCGGTCCACTGGCTTTCGTCGAGTATCTCTTCTATCCGAAGTCGTGGCCCCTGGCGTTCTTCTTCTTCGACGGCACAATCCGCTGGCTCACGTCGCTTTCCGGACAGGCCGTCGGCTCGCTCGCGCTCTATCCGGCCGCCTGGATTCATGGCTGGCTCGAGCGCCGCGCGGAGCGCCGCCGCCGCGGCCCGAAGGTCCCCGACATCATCGAGCGCGGCGACGGTACGCGTTACGAACTGCGCATCTCTTCCTGCCGCCCCAAGGGCAACTGGGACAAGTGGATGACCGTCATGTATGAAGAAAGGCTCTATGAAATCGCGGCAGCGGAATTGGGCCAGCCGCCTCGCCCTTACCTCTATCTGCTGCGCACCAAGCCTGAATCAAAAGTCATTCGCGGCCTGCATCGCTATGACCCGAATGAAGTTTTCCAGGAAGAGTGGCCTTGAATCCGTTGGCTGGATCGCAGCAGATTCCTATAGAATCTCGGATTCACGAACGGCGGTCGCCAACAGTAGGTTAACGAGGTGAAATGATGCGCGATGCGCGCTGGTGGTCTGGCTTGTCTCTCAATCCCTCCAAGGCCGCGATTGCGGCCGCGATAGGTCTTAGCATTGCCTGCGTCACTCCGCCTGCGCGTGCCCAGGAACGCCGCGACCGCGAGCCGAACAGCGTCTATGCCGACCGCCGCGCTAAGCTCGCGGCCCAGGTGGATGCACCGATAGTTCTCTTTGGCTTCACCGGCCGCGAAGAGTCCGCGCAAACCTACATGTTTGAACAGGAAGAGAATTTCTACTACCTGACCGGGCACAACGAGGAGGGCGCCGCCCTGCTGATCCTCCCTAAAGGCAGAGAGGACACCGCAAAGGGCAACCAGGAAGGACTGACCGAGATTCTCTTCCTCCCGCCCAAAAATCCGCAGAAGGAAAGATGGAACGGCGTGCGAATGTCGCCAGATGAGCCGGGAATCCACGAAAAAACCGGCTTCGCGGTAGTTCGCCTGTTTCCCGAGCTCCGCGCCGAGGTCGAGAAACTCGCCCGGAGTCATTCGAGCTTTTTCACGATTCTCCCCTACGAAAAGGAGCTCGGCGGCTACCCGCACGAAAAGGAATGGACCGCCTGGCTTGCCGAAGTGGCTCCGCAGGTCAAGCTGAAAGACATCCGCCCGCAAGTTAGCTCACTGCGCCAGGTCAAATCAGCGGGCGAAATCGCTTTCCTGCAGCGCGCCGTTGACCTCAGCGTGGACTCGCATTTAGAAGCCATGCGCATAATGCGGCCGGGCCTGTTCGAGTATCAGGTCGCGTCCCGCATGGTGGAAATCCACACCATGGGAGGCTCCGAAGCCGAAGGCTATGCGCCCATCGTCGGAGCCGGGTTCAATTCCACTGTCCTCCACTACGACAAGCTGGCGCGCAAAATCGAAGACGGCGACGTCGTCTTGCTCGACGTCGGCGCACAATTCTCCGGATACTCCGCGGACATTACGAGAACTCTTCCTGCCAATGGCAAATTCACGCCGCGGCAGCGCGAAATTTATGAAATCGTGCTGGGCGCGCAGAACGCCGCGCTGGCCGCGGTAAAGCCGGGTATGGACTTCTGCCGCAAAGGCGACAACAGCCTCTACAAAATCGCGTACGACTACATCAATTCCCACGGCCAGGACCGCAATGGCCAACCGCTCGGCCAGTATTTCATTCACGGCCTGGGCCATAATATCGGCCTCAACGTCCATGACCCCGGCGAGTCCTGCAAACCGCTCGTGCCCGGCATGGTCATCACCATCGAGCCGGGGATTTACATGCCGGAGGAAAATCTCGGTGTGCGCCTAGAGGACGACGTGCTCGTCACCGAAACAGGCCACAAGGTTCTCAGCGAGCGCCTGCCGCGCGATCCGGAGGCAATTGAAAGAATCATGGCCGAAGCCGCAAAGCAGCGCTCCCGCAGTCGATTAACAGGCGACGATTAGTGAAGCGGACCGGTTGACCCGGAAGAAGATGGGCCATTATACTTTTCTTCCCGCCGGGAAAGGAATGTAATCCGGCGTATCTCGTGTCATTCCCTTAGGCGCCGCACGCATAAGTTGCCCGGCTGGCTGCCCGCCTGCTGGAATTTCCGAAGCGAATCTGGGAGCCGTTGGCCGCGGCTTGGTCGGGGTCGCACAAAACGATGAGCAGCGTCAAAGCCACACAACTCCGCCCCGGCATGGTGATCCAGCACGAGGGCCAGCTTTTCACGGTCTTCAGCACCGAGCACCGCACGCCCGGCAACAAGCGCGGCTCGATGCAGACGCGTATGAAGAATCTCCGCACCGGGGCCATCATCGACTACCGGTTCCGCGCGGAAGAGTTCGTCGAGCGCGCCTTTCTCGACGAGGTCGAGTTTGAGTACCTCTATAATGAAGGCGATGCCTATCACTTCATGAATACGGAAACCTACGAACAAATCCAGCTCACGAAGAACGAGCTCGGTGAATCCGTGTACTATCTGATTCCCAATACCGTCGTCAAAGTCGAATTCTTCGAGAACAAACCCATCGGCCTGGATCTGCCGGACACGATTGATCTGACCGTTGTGCATACCGAACCGACGGTACAGAAGGCCACCGCCAGCGCGGTGATGAAACCCGCGAGGCTCGAAACGGGGTTGGTGATTCAGGTGCCGCCATTTGTGAATAACGGCGACCGCGTGAAAGTGGATACGTCCGAAGCGCGCTACGTCCAGCGCGTGTAAAGGTTCCCGCCTCCGCAGCCTGCGCGCACCCGGGCGAGCAGGAAGAGGCAACCAGGCGGTCCGGTTCTGACCGGACCGCCTTTCCCTTTTCAGCTTTGGGCTCGCTTCGCAGCCGACTTTTCGCCGAAAACGCGGGCGAAGATCGCATCAACGTAGCGAAGTTGGCGCTTCAGGTCAAAGGTGTGTTCGACCGCCTTCATGTCGAGATACTTCGTGATGCGCGCATCGGCCGCGACGCGCTCCCGGAAGCTCGACTCCGTCTCCCACGCGGCCATGGCGTTTTCCTGAACGGCCTTGTACGCATCGTCGCGCGGCATACCCTTCTCCACCAGGTCCTGCAAGAGTTGCCCGGAGAAAATCAGGCCGCGCGTCGCTTCGAGATTGCGGAGCATGCGCTCTGGAAACACGCGCATCTCCGAGATGATGGTCGTCATCTTGGCCAGCATGTAGTCCACGAGAATGGTTGAATCGGGCAGGATGATGCGCTCGACCGAGCTGTGCGAGATGTCGCGCTCGTGCCAGAGGGGCACATTCTCGAACGCGGCGATGAGGTTCGAGCGCACGAGCCGGGCAAGACCGCAGATCTGCTCGCAGCTCACCGGATTGCGCTTGTGCGGCATGGCGGAGCTGCCGCGCTGTTCCTCGGCGAACGGCTCCTCGGCTTCTCGGACCTCCGTGCGCTGCAGGTGCCGGATTTCAAGGGCGATCTTTTCCAGCGTGGCCGCGATGAGGGCCAGCGCGCTCATGTAATGAGCGTGGCGGTCGCGCTGAATCACCTGCGACGCGACAGGAGCGACGTTCAGTCCGAGGCGCTGGCAAATACGCTCCTCCACGTCTGGACCGAGGTGCGAAGCGGTGCCCACGGCGCCTGATATTTTGCCCACGGCCATTTGCGCCGCCGCGTTGCGGAAGCGCTCCTGATTGCGCTGATTCTCCGCGTACCAATTCGCGATCTTGAGTCCGAAGGTGATGGGCTCGGCGTGAATCCCGTGCGTGCGGCCGATCTGCGGTGTGTGACGAAACTCCTGTGCCCGGAGTGCAAGGATGTCGCCGAATTCCGTGAGGCCGCGCTCGATAAGGCGGGACGCGTCGCGGACGAGAAGCGCCTGCGCTGTGTCCACGACGTCGTTCGACGTCAGGCCATGGTGCAGCCAGCGCGCCGCTGACGCATCGCCGATGGATTCGCCGACAGACATCGTGAAGGCAATGACGTCGTGTTTCACGCGCGATTCGAGCTCGTGGATGCGCTGCACGTTGATTTTGGCCCGCTCGCGAATTGCGGCAGCCGCGGCGCGCGGAACCTGGCCCGCATCGGCGAGTGTCTCCGTAGCGGCCAGCTCGACCTCGAGCCACTTCGCGAACCGGTTCGCGTCGCCCCAGACGCGGCCCATCTCTTCACGCGTATAGCGAGGTATCAATTTTTGCTCCCGGAATGGCCATCTCTCCGGCTACCGAAGTCAGCCGGTGAATAGACCAAATGCAGTTCTGGCGGGGTCAATCCCTTAGCAATGATACCGTACTTTCCGGCCACCTCGGTGGCGGCAGGGTACCTGAGCGCCCTCACCTGGCCACCGGCGAACCTAACCGACAAGCCGGGAATCTGTCTAATGATTCGGATGGAGAGCGCCGAGCGGACGGGAGGCGGCGATGCCGCCGCGGTGGAGCGCACGCTGGCTGGCGACCGGGATGCCTTTCGAGTGCTGGTCGAGCGGCACAGCCGCGGCTTGTTCCGGCTGGCGTATCGCATGACGGGGAATACGCACGACGCCGAAGAGATTGTTCAGGAGGCATTTCTGCGTGCTTACCAAAAACTTGGGCGCTTCGAGTCGCGGTCGAACTTTGGAACATGGCTCTTCCGCATCGCCGCGAACATTTCTGTCGACCGGCTGCGCAAACGGAAAAGCGAAGAGGCGCACCGGGAGTTGCCGAGTCAAACCCTAGACGGTGACGCAGTCTCTCCGGCGGAGCTGGTTGCGGACGAGCGGCCCGCACCGGATCGCATGGCGCTGAGCATGGAATTGCAGAAGAAGATGCGCGCGGCGATGGAAGAGTTAACGCCGGCCGAGCGCACCGCGTTTGTGATGCGCCACTGGGAAGGCTGCCGGATCGAAGAGATCGCGCGGACGCTGCGCCTCCGGCCGGGTGCCGCAAAAAACACCGTCTTTCGGGCCATTCAGAAGTTGCGGCGCTCGCTTGAGCCGTTTGTCGCACCGCGGGGAGCGAGTGCTGCGCGGGCTTTCGCGAAGATTTGTGACGCTGCCCCGGAGAACGATGGATGAAGCACCTGACGGAAAAAGAGCTGATCGTTTATCGCGAAGGCGAGCGAACGGGACGCGAAAGTGTCGCGCGACATCTTGGCGAGTGCGCGGAATGCCGCGCTGCGCTTGAGCGCATGGAAAGCGTTCTCGCCGCGCTCGATACCATGCCCGTACCCGATCCCGGTGAGGATTACGGCCAGCGCGTGTGGCGGCAGATCGCTGCGCGATTGCCCGAGCGGCGAACGTGGGATTGGAGTGCGTGGCTTGAGCCGCGCCGCTTGGCTGCGGCCGGTGTCATGGCAGCGGTGATCGTGGCTGCATTTCTCGCCGGTCGGTACGTTCGGCCCGCCAAAACGAGCATCCCGCTGGATGCCGCACAAGTGCGCGAACGCGTCCTCCTCGTCGCCGTGGGCGACCATTTGGATCGCTCGGAGATGATTCTCGTCGAACTCTCGAACACGGAACCCAATCCGCGCGGCAAGCAAACCGTTGACATCTCCGCCGAGCAGAAGCGCGCGGAAGATTTGTTGGGCGAGAACCGCCTGTATCGCCAAACAGCTTTGCAGCAGGGAGACGCGGTGTTGGCCAGTGCGCTGGACGAACTCGAGCGCGCCCTTTTGGAAATCGCCCACAGTCCGCGCGAAGTGACGCCAGCGCAATTTGATGCAATTCAACGGCGGATCGAGGCGCGGGGGATTCTGTTCAAGGTTCGGGTGGTCGGCGAGGAACTGCGTGAGCGCCAAAAGAACGTGAAGCCGGCGCCTGCCCAGAGCGAAACTGGCAAGCACGAAAGGAATAAAGCATGACCGCGGAAAGTGGACGGCGAATCTCGCTCGGATGCTGGCTGGCAATGGCGGGGCTGCTCGCAGCGCCAATCATGGCACCTGCTGCGACTGCGGCTCCGCAGGGCGATCAGGAAAGGCAGGAACGCGAACAGGAGCGGCTCGACAGAGAGCAGGAGAAGCGCGATCACGAGCAGGAACTGCACGACCGGGAACAGGAAAAACGTGAACGCGAACAAGAGCGAGCGGACCGCCAGACGGAGCTGTATGACGACGGCCAGGAAGCGCTCGACGAAGCGCGCTGGGAGCAAGCCGAAGCGAAATTCGGTCAACTCGCCGAAATGAACGGCCCGCAAAGCGACGCGGCGCTCTACTGGAAATCTTATGCGCAGTCCCACGCCGGAAAACGCGACTCGGCCCGGAAAACGCGACTCGGCGCTCGCCTCTTTGGCCGAATTGAACCGGCGCTTTCCGCAAAGCCGCTGGGCAAAGGACGCAAAAGCGCTCGACATCGAGGTGCGTCAGTCCAGCGGGCAGCAGCTACACCCCGAAGCGCAAGGCGACGATGAGTTGCGGCTGCTTGCAATTCAAGGCCTGATGAACAGCGACCCGGAGCGGGCTTTGCCGCTGCTCAAGAAAGTGCTGGAAGGCCCGGGCTCGCGCAGAGTGAAAGACCGGGCGCTGTTTGTTCTGGCGCAGAACGGCTCACCCGCGGCGCGGCAGGCTTTGGGAGAAATCGCGCGCGGCCAGAACAATCCGGAACTCCAGCGCAAGGCCGTGCAGTATCTGGGCTTATTCGGGGGCGAGGAGAGCCGGAAGACGTTGGAAGAGGTCTATGCCTCGACCGCTGATGCACAGCTCAAGCGCGCCATCCTCAGAAGTTTCATGCTGTCGGGTGATCACGCGCGTCTCTTTGCTGCCGCAAAAAGCGAGAAAGAAGAAGAGGTACGCCGCGAAGCCATCCGGCAGCTTGGGTTGGTTCACGGCCTGAACGAACTGCAACAACTGTATCAGTCGGAGAGTTCTCCCGCACTGCGCCGGGAGCTGTTGCAAGCGTTCTTCCTGGCGGGTGATGCCACAAAACTTGTCGAGGTGGCCCAAAACGAGAAGGACTCCGAACTGCGTCGCACCGCCATTCGCAACCTTGGATTGATCCACTCTGACGATTCAGGGAAGGCGCTGCAGGCCATCTATTCCAAGGAGACGGACCGCGTCCTGAAAGCTGAAGTCCTCAATGCCTACTTCCTTCAAGGAAACGCCACGGCGCTCGTGGCCATCGCGCGCAGCGAGAAAGACCCCGAATTGAGGAAAGCGACGGTCCAAAAGCTTTCGCTGATGCATTCAAAAGAAGCTACGGATTACCTCATGGAACTTCTGAACAAGTGAGGGCGGTATGAGACTCCATCGGCTCGCTGCATTTTCGCTTGGGTTCACGTTTGCTTTGGCGCCGACCGTTCGAGCGCAAGCACCCTCCGCGGAAACGCCGCGCGTGACGAATGCAAAACTCGAAACGCGGACTGTGAGCGGCTCACTCGCGGCCGAGTTTCGATTGCTGGTCGAGCGCCAGGCGGGCCCGGCGTGGATCGGGTACGCGGTCCCGCAGATTCCTGGTGAACACTCGATGTGTTGCGGGAATTATGACGACTCTCACTCTGGATGCGGCGGCTGCCGGCTCGAAGCGCGAGATGCCGGCGCAAACACGACTTCCGGCGAGAAGCAAACCGTGAAGCTGGAAGGCCCGCGGAATTTGCTGGTTCTGTTCCGCGCGGAGAAAGGCGCAGTGGGCAAGATCCGCGCTTTCTCCGAGGATTGCGCGCTCGATGCGGGAGGATTGCCGTTTGTTTGGCTGACGGGAGTGAACGCGGCGGAAAGTGTAGCTCTGCTGGAACCTTTTGTAAGCCGCTGGGAGAACGATTCACACGATGATCACGAGACGCGCCACGCGGCGCTGATGGTCATCGCGATGCAAGACGGCGAGGCGTCCAGCCAGGCGCTCGAGAAGTTCACTGCGCCGGATCGTCCCGAGAAATTGCGTGAGCAGACTGCATTCTGGCTGGGAGCGGCACGTGGCGCGGCGGGCTTGCCCTTGCTCACGCGGCTGGCGAAGAACGATCCAAGCGCACATGTGCGCGGGCATGTAGCGTTTGCGCTGTCGGTGAGCAGAGAGCCCGGCGCGCTGGATGAAATGATCCGCTTGGCGAAAACGGACGCGGCCGGATATGTGCGCGGACAAGCGCTTTTTTGGCTTGCGCAAAAGGCGGGGAAAAAGGCCGCCGGAACGATCACCGCAGCGATTGAAGATGATCCGGACACCGACGTGAAGAAAAAGGCCGTCTTCGCGCTGAGCCAGTTGCCGAAAGACGACGGCGTGCCGAAACTGATCGAAGTGGCGCGGACAAACAGAAATCCTACGGTGCGCAAGCAGGCAATGTTCTGGCTGGGACAGTCAAACGATCCTCGCGCGCTCGCGTTCTTTGAAGAAGTGTTGACCCACTAGTGCCGTTCCAACTAAATGTAGCAAACGCGAAATACCCTATCCTTGCCGGTTAGGCGGATGCGGTTCGCACGGGGCCTTGTCGCAATAAGTTGGAACGGCACTAGAGGGCGCAAAAGCCTGCTGGATGCAAGCACTACGGTCTTGGCTCCACGGGGACGAGTTTAGGGACGATCTCCAGCTTGGCGCGGGCGATCCATCCCGTCCGCGCGCGGATGCGTACCCAGCCGACTGGCGTGCCCGGAGGCGTCGGCAGCTTTTCCAGCCGGGCGCGATAGACAAGGGCGCCTGCGAGTGGATCGCCACCGGGCTTGACGAGAGGACGAATCGGCGCCGGGCCGCCGTTCGCGGAGTTAAGCAGTTTGTAGGGCTCCGCGTCGAAATTGCCCGCGGTAGCTTCGGCAAAATCGTCCCCGGCGAGCCAGGCATCAAAGGAGTCCCTGGTCGCGACTTCAAGGAAATTCTGGTTTGCCCAAAGGACTTCGTAGTCGCCGGGCTTGAGATCGCCGGAGGACTTTTCGCCGGGACGTTTCGTGACCGGAGTCGCAGATTTCAGCGAGACACTCGGCACAATTCGCCAGCAATTCCTTGCGCTTGCCTGGTCAATCGAGCAAATGCCTTTGTCCGTCGCCACCCAACCGCCGTGGAGAGCTGTCACCACGGCGCCGGCAAGTGGTGAGCCCGCCGCAGCCATTGTCGCTGTTTTTCCCGTTGATGGTTGGAAGCTGACCAGGCCCGCGCAAGGCAACATCGTGCCTTCGTATTGCCGGCGAGTGCCCAAAAGGAGCGCATCGCTTCCGCGCACGCTGAGCTGCGTCACGGCGCACGTGGCGAGTTCGGGAGGCTGAAACGCCTTCGCTTCTTTTGCTTTCATGTCAAATCGAATCACCGTGCCGATGCCGAGTTCCCCTTCTCCCAGGGAATGGCCCACAGCCGCCCAAACGGAGTCGCCCGAGGAATCGATGCCGTAAAGAATCGGATCCGCAACCTCGAGTTCCTTATGCAATTTGGCCGCCGTGAGACTTTTCTGCTCGCGCTGCAGAGTCGCGAGCCAAGCGGTGACGAGTTGATCCCGCGTCCATACAACGACGGACATGGCCGGCTCGGCTGCGCCCTCGCGGCGAAGCTCGACAGTGGCCCGTTGGTCATCAGATGTGCCGGAAACGACAAAGTCATCGCCGCCCAGCGTGAAGGAGATCTTATTCTTGCGCTCCGGCTGAGATTGGTCCGCGGAATTATCCGCAGGTATGACCGTCCACTCGGGCACCTGAGGCGTTTGGTCGTTTAGCGCCGCGGTGAGGGCTTCCACGGTGTGCCGGTAGGTGAATCTTGGCGCGTAAAACTCCATGATCGGCGAGGACTCGCTGAGCGAGCGCTCCTCGATCCGCTGTGGCGCGAGATAGAGCAGATCGCGGGACATTTCCGTAGCGTCAGCGGGGAGCCTTTGAGAAAACACACGCGGAAGAGCTGCGAGGAAGAACGCTAAGCATAAGGCGGCGGGAACGAGAGTGCGTCGCATCGGTGCCGTTGAAAGAATGTTGGAAGAAAGCCTTCGCGTCAAGGTTTGGATGCATAGGTCGTGCCAGAAGGGTGCCTGCGAAGGTCGCGCATCAACGGAGCAGGTCTTCAAGCTGGACGCGCGCATCCGTTTTCGCGTCGCGATATTTGACGATAACGGCGGCCTGGAGCGAAAGTCCCCACTTCGCGCCGGCAGCGTGCGAAACAGCCCGCGAGCCGGGAACGACGATGGCTTGCTCGGGAATAACGAGCGGATCGGAGTCGGTCGCGGTGTAAACGGCGTCGCGGACAAGATCGTACACTGGAATGGACCGATTCAGAATCGTGCCCGTCCCGAGGACCGCGCGCCGTTTGACCACCGTGCCTTCGTAGACGCCGCAATTGCCGCCAACGAGCACCTCGTCTTCGAGGACAACCGGCAGCGCGCCAACGGGTTCGAGGACGCCGCCAATCTGCGCTCCGGCCGAAATATGGCAATTCCCGCCCACTTGCGCGCAACTCCCGACGAGAGCGTGGGAGTCAATCATCGTGCCTTCGCCCACGTAGGCGCCGGCGTTGATGAACATCGGCGGCATGCAGATGACGCCGCGCCCGACAAAGCTCCCATCGCGGATGCTCGAGCCGCCGGGAACAATACGCACGCCGTCGTCGGCGTTGATCGTGCGGACCGGGTAGGTGGACTTGTCGAAAAATCGCTGACGCTTTCCGTCTAAAGACATATCCTCGATGGTGCCCATGCGGAAGCCAAGTAGGATGCCCTTCTTGACCCAAGCGTTGGCGCGCCAGCCGGTTTTGGAGGACGGGTCAGGTTCAGCGGCGCGGATTTCACCACGATTCAGCGCATCCTTGAACTCGCGGAAGAGGCGGAAATGTTCTTCGGTGTACTGCGCCGGAGGCTCGTCGAACAGGCGTTCAATTTGCGACGGCAACATGAGATCTCTCGGCCAGCCCCAGCGATTCGAGAACGCCGCGGATGCGCGCACGATTTTCCGCCTTGGGTGGAACGAGCGGCAGCCGCCACACGGGTTCGAGCAAGCCCATTTCCGCCATCGCCGCTTTCACGGGAATCGGGTTTGATTCGACGAAATTGACCTCCATCAATGGCGCGTACCGGCGATGGACCGCGCGCGCTGCAGAAAAGTCGCCTTCCAGGCAAAGTTTTGTCAGACGAGTCATCTCTGCGGGAATCTCGTTGGAGACAACGGAGATGATTCCGCGGCCGCCCAGGGCGATGAGCGGGAGCGTAATCGAGTCGTCGCCAGACAGAACAAGAAAGTCGTTCGGCACGGCGTTCAGGATCGCCGACATTTGCGCAATGTTGCCCGAGGCCTCTGTGATGCCCGCGATGTTTTCGATCTCGGCCAGACGCTTCACCGTGGCGGGTTCAATGTTCACGCCGGTGCGGCCCTGCACACTGTAGAGAATGATCGGCAGAGAAACCGCCGCCGCGATTGCTTTGTAATGTTGATAGAGGCCTTCCTGCGTCGGCTTATTGTAATAGGGGGTGACGGAGAGAATGCCGTCCACGCCAATGGCCGCAAGTTCGCGCGCCGTGGCGATGACCTCGGCGGTGTTGTAGCCGCCGGCGCCGGCAAGCACGGGAACCTTGCCGTTCGCCACCTCCACGGCGATTTCGGCCACCCGCAAATGTTCTTCCCGCGTGAGCGTTGGACTTTCTCCCGTGGTGCCGCAGGGAACGAGAAAATCCACGCCCGCTTCGATCTGCCGCCGCACGAGCTTTCGCAACGTCGCCTCCTCGAGCGAGCCGTCCCGCCGGAACGGAGTCACCAGCGCAGTACCGCAACCTGTAAACCTCTCCATCTTCTCCTCCTCTTTGAGATCCGACCTGAGCCAAGCCGCAAAGGCCGGCCCTTCGTTCAGCTCAATTCGGCAAGGATCTCTCGAAACTCAAAAACGCCTTTCTTTCCAATCACCCAGCGTGCCGCCCGCAGCGCGCCGCGCGCAAAGCCGTCGCGGTTGCGGGCAGTGTGGCGCAATGTGATGGTGTCCGCCGCGGAATCAAAGCCGATTTCGTGCGTGCCGGGATGCGCGCCGGCGCGGTTCGAGCTCAAATTTTCCGGGCGGTCGTAGCCGCTTCTGCGCAGCGCCTCCGCGAGTTGCAGGAGCGTGCCGGAAGGCGCGTCCTTCTTCGCCGAATGGTGAATTTCCCAACCCCAGGCTTCGTACTCGGGCTGTCTTGCAACCAAAGCGGCAGCGTGTGAGACGATTTGAACGAAAAGATTTACGCCTACGGAAAAATTCGACGCCCAAACGAGCGCGGCGCCGTTCTGTTCCACAATCGCTCGAACCGCGGGCAGGTGGTCGAGCCAGCCGGTCGTGCCCGCGACGCAAGGCAGGCCGAGCTCGGCAATTCGGCAGATGTTTTTCGCCGCGGCATTGGGCGTGGAAAACTCGGCGGCGACATCCACGCCGCGGAGAGAGTCCCGCGTGAGGCCCGCGCCGCAGGAATTGTTGCGGCTCTCGATTTTCACGCGCACGTCAAATCCATACTCGGGCGCAAGCTGCTCGATGAGCCGCCCCATCTTGCCGTGCCCCACGATGGCAAGCCCCAAGCTCATGCGCTCGTTGACCCCTTTGCAAGGAGTTGCCTCACCATGCGCGCGTAAATGTCTACGGCGTCCGCAAGATCCCTCCTGGCGACGCGCTCTTCGGCGGTGTGCGCCATGTGAATGTTGCCGGGGCCGATGAGGAACGCCTTGCCCCAGGAATCGCCGAACGCGGGAATGTCCGTCGTAAACGCAGCGACGGTGGTGGGCAGGCCATTCAAACCCGAAAGGCGCACCGCCGGCGTGTACAGCACTTCGCGGGCTTCGGCGCGGCCAGCGGACGCTGCGGTGACGGCGGCGCGAATCGGCGCGGGGTCGCCGCTGAGGCGGAACATAATCTCGGCCTGCGCGTGATCGGCAAGAACATTCGGCGCGCGGCCGCCGGCGATTGTGCCGATATTCAGCGTGCTCGCCCCAAGAAGTGGGTCCTCCGGCAAAGGAATGTTTTGGATCTCGCGCAAGACGTCCAGCAACACGTGGATGGCGGAATGGCCCAGCTCGGGATAAGCCGAGTGCGCAAGTTTCCCCTGCGCGACGATCTCGTAGCGAAGCGCGCCCTTCGACGCGACCGCGAGGCGGTTCCCGGTCGGCTCGCCGTCGACGAGGAAGCGTGAGCCGCGCGGATTCTGCGCCGCGGCTTTCGCTCCCGCGCTGTTGCGCTCTTCGCCCACGACGAACAGCAGGCCGAAATTGCGCGTGCCGCCGGCGAGAAGCCTTTCCGCCGCGCCGACCATTGCGGCAATGATGCCCTTGGCATCGCATGCGCCGCGGCCCCAAATGAATTCGTCATCCTCGCGCGAGGGAAAGAACGGCGGCACCGTGTCCATGTGCGTGGAGAGCGTGACCTCGGGTTCCCCCCAGCACGCAAAAATGTTGTCCCGGCCACGCGCGGCTTCCATGCGCTCGAGATGGCCCTTGTAGCAGGTCCCCAGGGCAGAAAGACGCTCGAAGAGGTAGTCGCCGACTTGCCTCTCGTTGTTCGTGATCGACTCGATGTCGACCAGCGCGCGCGTAAGCTCAAATAGATCCATTTGCGCCTAGGTTTTCGGGATGGTAGCGAAACGAGAAGGAGAAACCGCGAGGATACAACTCGGGGCTGCCGCCTCTCGATAGCGCTCCATCCGTTTTGGTCGATCGCTGTGCGATCGCACTCGATCGGATGACAGTGGACAGGCCTTGGACCTGCCCCCCAACCGCGGCGGATTCAGCTTCCGCGGCGATTTCGGCGGATGGCAATTGCCATGCGACCTTCTTGGTCTCGAGAGCCCCTTCGCGCGGGCGTCCGAAGCTGCTCGGAACTGCGCGCCCCGCTACTGATGGCCTCCGCGCCTCTATCAAGAACCCTATCAGTCTAGGGGAGCGACGCGGCAGTGTCAATGAGCGATCGGCGCAGACCGTGAGAGACAGCCGATCTCTAAAGGGAAAGAGGCTTGAGGGGAACGCGCTGGGAAGCGATGAGAAGTTCGCCACGGAACGTAGATTCCGCCGGGCGCCGGCTGAGCGCCTCTTCGGCCGATAAGCGAGCAAGCTCGGGATTGTTATTTTCCTCGGAGAGATGGGCGAGGACCAAGTAGCGCGCGCGGGAGTCGAAGCCTTCCGGATCGCACAGAAATTCGCTGACGGCGTGATTGGACAAATGCCCCGTGCGGCTCAAGATGCGCTGCTTGACGACCCACGGATACGGACCCGCTTTAAGCATGTCTGGATCGTGATTCGATTCGAGGATCAGGCAGTCGCACTCGCGAAGATGATGCTTGACGAGCTCGGGCAGGTAGCCCAGGTCGGTAACAAGCCCGAGCTTCGTGCCGTTGCTACGGAACGTGAACGCGACAGGATCAGCGGCGTCATGCGGAACGGCAAAGGCGTGGACTTCAATGTCGCCAACCGCGAAGCATTGCCCGGCGTGAATGGATTCGACGCGGTTGAGACGCTTCGCCAGCGCGTCGGAGAGAACCCGATGCAACGCGTCGAGCGTCTGTTCGGTGACAAAGAGCGGCGCTTTCCACGTCGCCAGAGCATGCGGCAAGCCGCCGCAATGGTCCGTGTGTTCGTGAGAAATCAGAATGCCGTCGAGGCGGTCGAGATCGATGCCCACAGCGGCGAGCCGCGCCAAGGTTTCCCGCCTGCCGAGTCCAACGTCCACGAGGAGTCGGGTGTACTCGGTCTCGAGCAAGGTGATGTTGCCCGAGCTGCCCGACGCCAGAATGGACACGCGCAAGCCGATCGCTCCCCCCGGTTCGCCTTGCGGCAAATTTTCTGCATCATGGCAGACCGCTGTGCGCACGTCAACGGGAATTGGAACGTGAGGCGATGCCGATCGCTACCGGATGTAACGACAGAGTTCTACGTTCACCCATCAAGTCAAGTACTACCCCGAACATCTAAAAGGCAGGAGTGTTAGCAGGCCAGGCGGGCGCGGTCGAGCGAGAAGCCGTTGAGCGGGCCGAGGACGGTGGCGGCGACCAGGTTGGTTTGGAAGAATTCGCGAGCGATTTGCTGGACTTCTTCCCGTGTGACCGCTTCGATGGAATCGAGGATTTCATCGAGCGTGTAGAAACGCTCGAAATACAGCTCCTGCCGGGCGAGATTGGACATCCGCGCGCTCGTGGACTCGAGCGAAAGCATCAGCGAGCCCTTGAGATGATCCTTGGCGCGGCGCAGCTCCTCTTCGGTAACGGGCGACTCCTTGAGGTTCCGGAATTCCCGCATCACCAGGTCAACCACCTTGCCCGCGGCTTCGAGCGCCGTGCCCGCGTAGACGGAGAGCATTCCGGTATCGGAGTATGGTGTCAGCTCGCTGAAAACGGCGTAGGCGAGGCCCTGCTTTTCGCGGATATTCTGAAAAAGCCGCGAGGACATGCCGCCGCCGAGAAGATTGTTGAGGACGGCGACGCCGAAGCGGCGTTCGTGCGCCAGGGGAAACGACGGCACGCCAAGGCAGAGGTGCACCTGTTCCAGGTCGCGCTTGCTCTCGAGGAGAATTGGCGCGCTGGTCCGGGGCGTGACCGGATTGCTTGCCGGGCCTGCCGGCGCAAGGCCGGCGAACTCGCGCTGGGCCAATTCGAGCACTTGCTCGTGGTGCACGTTGCCGGCGGCGGTCAAGACCAGGCGGTCCGGAGCGAACCAGGCGCGGTGATGCTCGAAGAGCGTCTCGCGAGCAAAACGGCGGACAGTTTCGGGAGTGCCGAGAATGGGCCGGCCGAGGGGATGATCCGGCCAGAAACCTTCGGTGAAAATTTCGTGGAGCAGGGATTCGGGATTGTCCTGATCCATCTTGATTTCTTCGAGGACCACCTGTCTTTCCTTTTCCACATCGCCCGCATCGAACCGTGGGCGAAGAATGAGATCGGAGATGACGTCAAAGGCGATGGGCAGGTGCTCGTCGAGCACTTTGGCGTTGAAGCAGGTGAGTTCCTTAGCGGTGAACGCATCGAGCATGCCGCCGACGGAGTCCATCGAACGGGCAATCTCTTCGGCGGAGCGGCGCTCCGTGCCCTTGAAGACCATGTGCTCGAGGAAATGGGCGATGCCGTTCTGCGCGGCGTGCTCCCGGCGAGAGCCCGTGCGAATCCAGATGCCCACGGAGACAGAACGCACATGGGGCATCGTCTCGGTCAGGACAACCAAGCCGTTAGGCAAGACGTGCTTCTGGATGTCGCGCGCGTCGGCGGTCATTCTCACATTCTGACACACGGAAGCGGCGATTGCTAATTGCCACAAAGATCCGCATGCGTTTCCGTTGCCGATGTTGAAACACTGTTTACTCTGCGCTAGAGTCGCCTGCGCTTTATCAATGTCGCGAGGAGGGCACAGATGCCCGCTGCCGAAGTGTCGATCTACGCCAGTCGCGCTCCACAGATTGTCGCGAGCAACGGCCTGCCCATCCGCGAAGATGTGGCTTATTCAGACGCTAAAGGCGAAGAGAGCGAGCGGAGCAGGAGGCGCGCGCAGGAGGCCATCGACAAGCTGCGCGACATACTGCCCAGCCTGCTCGAACCGAAGGAGGCCATTTTTTGCCTCGTCCGATGCCAGGCTCCGGTGGGTGCGCTCGAACAATTGTTTGTCGGTTGGTCCATCTACCAGATCACTGCTACGGTGCTGGTCTTTACGAACCTGCGGGTCATCCATCTGGGTGTGGACTCCAAGGGCAAATGGAAGCGCACCCTGAGAAGTGTTCGCTGGGGCGACATCGCGGAGGCAAGAATCAAAGGGTGGGGCAGCAAGGTGCTCGCCCTCAAGTACGCAAGCGGGAAAAAGGAAAATTACTGGCGGCTTCGCAGAAGAGACGCAAAGAAAGTAAAAACCCTCCTGGAAATCCTGATTCCCGCCAGCCGCGGGGATATGACAGCGGCCCAGGAAATGGTTGCGCTTTGCCCCGACTGCCGCGCGCGGCTTACCCCTGAAAAGTATCGCTGCGAGTCCTGCCGGCTGGCTTTCAAAGACGAAAAGACGCTGCTCCGCCGTACTCTCCTGATACCTGGAGGCGGCTACTGGTACGCCGGCCTGTGGCCACTGGGCCTGATGAGCTTTTTTGGAGAAGGGGTTCTTACCTTACTTGTGATTACTCAGATCTTGTTGGCAACTGGCATCGTCACATCGGAAGGCAAGCCGGGCTCCGCACAGTCAACCTCTGCCGGATTCTGGACCGCAGCGGCGATCTTGGCCCTGTTGCTTGCTTTGGAAAAAGCGCTTGCCTATATCCATACGCGGCGCGTAATCCGAACATTCCTTCCGTTACAGAAGCCCGGCCAGGTCTGACCGGTACCAAAGACGGGCGCAATCCGACTTAGAAAATGAATCGCGAGAACTGCTCTTACAAGAGCTTCTCCGAAGGATTGAGCTTGCCGTATTCGCTCGTATAGTGGAGCGGTACATCCATGTACTTGCCCTGCTCGCGCAGGTAAATCTCGCAACTGTCATAAGGATAGGAATAAACGTGGATGCTCACGGCCTGCCGGGCATACTCCGCCGGGTTCAGCACTTGATGCACGGGCTGGTCCGGATCAACGTATGCGGGGTGCTCGGGGTCCATGTCGTAGGCGTCCGTTGGAGCGAGCCGGCAGCTGCCGCACGAGGCGTCTTGGTCTTCCACGCGAAAGTTTTGCACCCGGAGGCGGCCGATCGGCGTGGCCATCCAGCAATGCTGGCCGCGATGATTGTGAATGCGGCTGACCTGCCCGATTTCCCAGCAGATGGCCAGGCATTCAAAAAGCGTGCACTTGTGAATCAGATTGCGGGTGTAGTTGCCCTTCGAGAAGAACAGATACTTGTCGAGAGATTCCGGGATGATGGCGTGCCGGGAGAAGTAGTCATGCACGCGCTCGATGGTGAACTCGCGCTCGCGAATGGCCGTCAGGCCTTCGACCCAATTGTGGATCTGGAGTTTTTTCATTCTCTCCTCCCTCCAGCAAGCAAAGCTCCGGAATCCCGGCGTGCCGATTATACCGCTGCGCGGCCATGGCTGGCGTTTGCGAACCGGTTCGGACGGCATGCTACGATGAGGGGAACGAAAACGGGACTCTCCATGCCTGCCGAACTTCTGGGAAAAGACCGCGAAGAGCTGCGAACGTTCTGCAAAGGCCTGGGCGAACCGGCTTTCCGCGGCGCGCAGCTTTATCACGCTGTGTATGCGGAGAGGAAATTCGACTTTGCCCGGATGACCAATCTCCCCGCGGCGCTCCGGGAGCGGCTTGCCACCGAGGCCCGAATCTCGTTGCCGGAGATTCGGCGGAGATTCAAATCGCAGGACGGTTCGGCGCGGTATCTGCTTGACTTGCCGCCGGACGAAGAGCGCAGAACCAGGAATCTTCTCGGGGAACATCCGGCAGCGCAAAGAACTTCGATCGAAGCTGTTTTCATGCCGAGCGAGGGTCGGCAGACGATTTGCATTTCGACGCAAGCGGGCTGCGCCGTGGACTGTCATTTTTGCCTGACGGCGCAACTCGGCTTGATTCGCAATTTGACGCCGGGAGAAATTCTGGCACAGGTGCTCCTGCCGCTCGAAGAGCACAAGTCGGACCTTGCGCCGCAGACCAACGTCGTGCTGATGGGGCAGGGCGAGCCGCTGCTGAATTTCGACGCGGTGATGACCGCAGTCCGCATCTTGCTCGACCCGGATGGCGTGGCGCTCTCGCCGAAGCACGTGACGCTTTCCACGAGCGGGATCGTGCCGGGGATCGAACGCCTGGCAAAAGAACCGGTGCGGCCCAAGCTGGCGATCTCGCTGAACGCATCGCAGGACGAGCAGCGCGACGCGCTGATGCCGATCAATCGGAAGTATCCGCTGGCGATGCTGCTCGAAGCGGGCCGCAAGTATCCGCTGAGGCCGTGGGAGTGGCTGACCTTTGAATACGTGCTGCTCGGCGGAGTGAACGATTCGCCGGAAGATGCGCGGCGGGTGGTGCGGCTGCTCGCCCATTTGAAGGCCAAGGTGAACCTGATACCGTGGAATCCAGGTGAGCTGCCCTACGACGAGCCGAGCGCGGACCGCGTGGAAGAGTTCCGGCGGATTCTCGCGGAGAAGGGCGTGCCGGTGTTTGTTCGATACTCGCGCGGGCGCGACGTGATGGCCGCGTGCGGGCAGTTGGCGCTCGTCGAAATTCAAGGTTAGTGTTCCGAATATCCGAGTGACTCGCGGAGGCCGATGACGGCCATGAGGCGGCCGGAGTGCGGACCTTCTTTGCGATAGCTGAAGAAAAAGTCAGTGTGGCAGGCGGTGCAAAGATCGCTGACGAAAATATTTTCCTCTCGGACGCCCGCTTCCAGAAGGTGACAGCGATTCGCTTTGCGCAAATCGAGAAGAACGTTTTTCGGCGGGGGCTGGTGTCCCGGCGGCGCCATGCTGAGCCACTGCAGTGGATTGGGCGCATCTCCGGTGCGCAGCTCATCAAACCACTCTGCGGCATTCGCGAATTGCGCCGCGAAGGCGGACGCGACTTCGGTGCCGACTTCGTAGCAGCAACCGCCAATCGCTGGGCCGAGAGTGGCGATAAGGTCTGCGGAGCGCGAGCCAAACTCCATCTGCATGCGGCCAATGGTTTTCTGCACGATTCGTTGCAGCGTGCCGCGCCAGCCCGCGTGAACGGCAGCCACGGAGTGGCGGCACGGATCGACGAGAAGAATCGGCACGCAATCGGCGGTCTGCACGCCGAGAAGCAGACCGGGACGATTCGTTGCAGATGCGTCACCGCGACAGACTTCTGCCGGCGCTTTGTCGAAGAGGCATACTACGTCCGAATGAAATTGCCTTAGAGAGACGAGTGCCATGTCTGGCGCGCCAAGGGCCGACTGCAGGCGCCGGCGATTTTCCAGGACATTTTCGCCGCTGTCCCAGTCTGTGAAGCCGAGATTGAGTACGAGCTTGCCCCCTAGCTCGCTCACTCCGCCGGGGCGCGTGCTGAAGCCATGGACGAGCCAGGGAAACTTAGTGAGGGCGGCAAGTTGCAGGACGCGCAGGCCGTCCTTTTGCACTTCGACCCAATCGGGTACAAAGCGAGAGCGGCCACGCTTCGATGCGGCGCGCCTTTTTGCCAACGTCTTCATGGAAGCCACAACATTACCAGTATAATCGCAGCCGCGAGCGGAGCATCTTTCCGCGGCGCGGCAAACCAAACGGAGCGCAAGTGATCGTCGGACTGGGTTTGGACATTGCGGAAGTGGAGCGGGTGCGGGCTGCGATTGAGCGGCACGGGCCCCCGTTTGTGCGGCGAGTGTACACTGCCGCCGAGGCAGCGTACTGCGAGGGATTTCGCAACAAATACGAGCGGTACGCCGGGCGGTTCGCGGCGAAAGAGGCGACGATGAAGGCGCTCGGGACCGGCTGGCGGAGCGGCATTCGCTGGCAGGACATCGAAGTGGTGCGCGAGCCGAGCGGGCGGCCGACGCTGGCGCTGAGCGGCGCGGCACGCGCGCTGGCGGACAAGCTCGGCGTGAAACGCATCTCTCTCTCGATCACGCACACGGCTCAACAGGCGCTCGCACAGGTCATCTTCGAGACGTAAGCCGCAAGACTTTCTTCCGATACAGGATCCGCGAGCAGGCGATTTTCTTCCCTGCCAGTCACGCGCACATCAAGCCAAGCGTTTGGCGGAAATGAGCCATCGACGCGGACGCGCAGATAGTGGCTCGAAAGCGCGTCGGTGGTTTTCGCGGCGATTTCCGCTGCGGTGTGCAGAGTCAAAACGCGCATCTTCTTTCCCACTTGGGCGTTGAGAAATTCAGCGGATTTCTTGGCGGCAAGAGCGCGAAGTTCGTGGGCGCGGCGGCGGACGATCGCGGGCGCGACCTGGCTGGAGAGATTTGCAGCGGCGGTGCCGGGGCGCTCGGAAAACGAGAACACGTGAAGATAGGTGAACGGAAGCCGGGCGATGAAGTCGAGCGTGGCGGCGTGGTCTTGCTCGGTTTCGCCGGGAAAGCCGGCAATGACGTCGGCACCGATGGCGGCGTACGGCAACAGCTCACCGATCAGCTCGACTCGCCGGGCATAGTGCTCGGCGCGATACCAGCGGTGCATTGCGGCGAGGGTGCGGTCCGAGCCAGATTGCAGAGGGATGTGAAAATGCTGCGCGACGCGGCCAGTGGCGGCGAAGAGATCGACCAGGTCGCGGGTGACGTCCATGGGTTCGATGGAGCTGACGCGGAGACGTTCGATGGAGGTTTCGTCGAGGATGCGCTTCAGCAGATCGACAAATTCGACGCGCGGGGTGAGATCGCGGCCCCAGGCGCCGAGATTGATCCCGCTCAGGACGATTTCGCGCGCGCCGGCGGCGAGGAGAGCGCGGATTTCGCGGAGAACATCGTTTGGCGGGAGGCTGCGGCTGCGTCCGCGCACGAAAGGGATCACGCAGTACGAGCAGCGGTTGTTGCAACCGTCCTGAATCTTGAGGATGGGCCGCGTATGGCCCGCAGCGATGCTATCGAGGCCGGCATCGTCGCCGGAAACGGGAGCGGAGAAGATGTCCGCTTGTTCAAAAATATTGCCGGTGAGGATTTTGGCGGGGCCGCGCGCGAGAGACATCTCCACGTGTGACCGCGACCTGGTCGGGGCCAACGGCTGGGCATCGAATACGGTTAAGGGAACCAATGCGGATGACTGCGGCGAAGTGGAGCGCTGCGCGGCCAGCTCGCCAAAGAGGCGAGGAATTTCCGGCTTGTGGGAATTGCCGACGACCCAGTCCACGCCGGGAAGGGCGGCGAGTTCTTCCGGGGCGCGCTGGGCATAACAGCCCGTGACCAGGATACGGGCGGCGGGATTGCGGCGGTGAATTGCGCGGATGGCTTCGCGGGCCTGGGCGTCGGCGGCGGCGGTGACTGTGCAGGTGTTCACAACGACGACATCGGCGGCGGCTGAGCCGGGTGCAGGAGCGGCGCCGCGTTCGCGGAGTTGGCGCTCGATGGCGGCGGCGTCAGCCTGGGTGGCGCGGCAGCCGAACTGTTCGATGTAAAAGGTGGCCATCGCTAGCGAAAGTTGTCTTTGGAAGCTCCCAGAATACTCGGCCATGCGGGTGTTCGCAAAGGCAGTACGGAGTGGAGGCGGAAGGTTGAAATGCCAAAGGTCCCAGGGTCGAAGAGTCTCGCAGGCTTGAATCTAGTCGCTGCGACTTGGAAAGACGCCCCTCGGCGCTGGACTTCTCGCGGTCCGCATCCCCGTCTGGATGCGGAGAAAAGTACCCCCTACCCCCACCCCGGGTGTTTTTCGCAAAGAGTGCAGGAGTGCTTGAAAACAAAGGCGTTGACATTTTGAGGCGTGCAAAAGAGTGCGCAAGTGTATGAGCCGAAAGGGGTCAGATAGGGAACGTGAGTAGGGGTCTGATTCTCCAGGAGTTAGGCAGTTGAGAAGTCCGCCGAGGCCCACCGGACTGCCGAAACCGGAGATACCTATGGGTTCGGCAAGCTCACCACAGGTCCTTGCGGGATAGTAAGAGAGATCCCTCGGCTCCCTTCGGTCGCTCGGGATTCGCATCCTCGTCGGATGCTCAATTGTCAAAGAGCAGATGCTCCGGGCTTGCCGGAAGGAGGCATTCCTGCAAATGCTTAACCGATTTATGTTAGGAATGTTAACACAGAAGTACAGATATGTCAAACGATATTTCTATGTGCTTGAGGAGCAAAGGGATACGCGGGAATCGCGGCGAGGCGGTTCAGAGGAGCGGTGAAGCAGGGCCCATCGTAGCACAGGAAATACTCAGATGGTAAGGCCCTGCCTAGTTGCTCTTAGGGACGGCTTGGGGAAAATG
>QHYP01000111.1 GCA_003224195.1 Acidobacteriota bacterium
ATAATCTCATACCCAGCGCGCTCATACGGGAGACAAACACTCCAGGTGCGGATAGCAGGTCCTGAGACAGTAAGATATATGCAATCCTGAGTTCCCTCATTTGTTCTTAAATCCTGTTTGGCCCCCCCTGACCTCGCGCTCACCATATTCGTGAGCTTCGCATCGTTGATTGTTATGATTGCATCCGCGCGCTTCTCCTTAGCGATTCTAACCAATTCAGAGTATACGAGAGCTTTTTGATTCGGATCCTTGAACTGGACGCTGAAATCAGACACTTGGTCTCCGACGACAATGAAAGCGACGGGAATCAGGAATTTATCTCGGCGCAGATCCTCCTTTGCTACTTCCAATGCGCGAAGAGCGTACCGTTTAAGGTTCATGTTTATTGCTTCGGACGGGTTGTTTTCACGTGCATTCTTTTTTGTACCGTCGGGGAGATTGTCTGGATTCGACCCTGATTTACTATGACTTGGGCCTTTTGTCCAGACTGTGCAGAAACTACGGATTGGCGCCTGAGCTGGGCTGAATCACCGAGCACTTTTACATTTTTGACTTCCACTGTTTGACCGCTGCTTCTGATGGCGTCGGGGACTGTTTGACCCATTTGTCCGGTCTTCGGATCAACGGCGGCCATAGGTGTTGTATTCTTTGAGAGGCCCTCGCTTTCTAGGGCTTGCCGCTCGAAGTCAAGCCCCGTGGCGCGGTTTGCCTGAATGTCAGTCGCGGTGGCAGCCGCTTCTCCAGCTTCGCCGGCTTCGGCTGCTTCCGCCCCAGCAACCAAGGGAACGACCGTTGCTCCAATCCTATTCAATCCTTCCGTCACCTCTTTGTCGTTCC
>QHYP01000291.1:0-3585 GCA_003224195.1 Acidobacteriota bacterium
CGATTGCCGCGCGGCGTTCTTCGATCTTGGCTTCAACGTGCGCGCGCAGTTCGTTGAGCTGCCGGCCGACCGCGCGCTTGAGCTCCGCCGAAGCGGGTTTCAGCCAGTTGTCGGTGATCCGCGTCAGTGCGCCCGATTTCCTGCCAAGCCATGCATCGCGGAACGTCTTCCAGGTCGCCTCGTCCTTCGCGGCAGCAGCTTCGCCGTCGAACCGGGCGCGCACTTCCGCGAAAAGTTCGGCGATCTTCTCGGGGCGCGTAATTTTTAGCTGCGCGAGCGTCTGTTCCGTTTTGTTGGCCACAATCGGCATGCTCAAAACCTGAATTTGCGGGTAGGGGCGCAGCATGCTGCGCCCCTACGGAAGAAACAGCCGGCGAAACGACAGCGCTACAGCGAAAGTCCGCGACGAACCGGCTAAGCCTTCACTGCGGCTTTGGCCTTCGACGCGAGTTGCGCAAAGGCGTCCGCGTCGCGCACGGCCATGTCGGCTAAAACCTTGCGGTCGAGAGCGATGCCCGCCGCTTTCAATCCGCGCAGGAGCTGGCTGTAGGTCAGCCCATTTTGCCGCGCCGCGGCGCCGATGCGCTGGATCCACAGGCGCCGATACTGCCGCTTCTTGGCGCGGCGGTCGCGAAAGGCGTACCGCTCGGCGCGATTCGCCGCTTCCTGCGCGGACTGATAGAGCTTGCTTTTGGTCAGAAAAAAGCCTTTTGTGCGCTTGAGGTACTTCTTGCGGCGCGCGCGGCGCTTGGTGCCGCGTTTTACGCGGGCCATCGGTTTTCTCCTTGTTTCATGTAGCTCGCCCCTTCAGGGGCGAGGGTTTTTGTCGTCCGGAAAAACCCCCAGGCCTAAAGGCCTGAGCTATAAATTTACGTGGAGACGAAATGCGGCGCGCCCGGCCAAAAAGCGCGGCCTCGCGCACGGGTTTGTCTCCGGTGTGTCTTGCATGACCCCGATGCTGCATCGGGGCCGCATCGGCCGGCAGGCACCCGTAGAGCGCTGCCTGGCACGATGTTCATCCGCGCGCTTCGCAGGAACGCGACATGCCGTGCCCCTGCGCGGCGCACAAATCCTTACGCGTACGGAAGCATCTGCTTCACGTTGGCGGCGTCGGCGGCGTTCACCTGAGTGAGCTTCTTCAACCGGCGCATGCGCTTGGCGGCCTTGGTGCCCAGCAGGTGACGCTTCCCGGAATGCATCCGCAAAATCTTGCCCGTCGCCGTCACCTTGAAGCGCTTCGCGGCGCCGCGGTGCGTCTTGAGTTTCTGCTTCTTCGCCATGGTTCGAATCCTCGCTCGTTATGCCTAAGGCGCACTGGCTAGCAGCGGTGCGCCCGCCGGGCGCGCGGTCCCTTTTTTCGGCGCCAGCAACGCGACCAAAACATTTCCTTCCATGCGCGGCGGCGTTTCGATCTGGCAGTGGTCGGCGATCTCGCCGAGCAGGCGGTCCATCTTCGCCCGGCCCACTTCCTGGTGCGCCATTTCGCGCCCCCGGTGGAAGATCATCGCGCGCACTTTGTGCCCTTCACCCAGAAACCGGATGATCTGGTTTTTGCGGACCAGGTAATCGTGCTCGGCCGTCGCCGGGCGGAATTTCACTTCCTTGAGCTGTGAGCCGCGGTGGCTTTTCCTCTGCTCGTGCGCCTTCTTGTTTAGCTGATAAAGGTATTTGCCATAATCGGTGATCTTGCAGACCGGAGGATCGGCCGTGGGCGAGATCTCCACCAGGTCCAGTCCCCGTTCGCGCGCCAGGCGCATAGCTTCGAAGGGCTGCATCACGCCGAGCTGCGCGCCTTCCTCGTCGATCACCCGCACTTCGCGCGCTCGGATGCGCTCATTCACGCGGGTACGGTCGCTCATCCGGAAATTTCGTTCAGCGATAATTCCCCCTTCAAGTTGACCCTGGCCCGGCCGGGGTCACGCATAAGAAATCGGGCGCCGGTTCGCCGGGGACCTGCATCGGCGCGCCCCGCTCACCCCATTTGAACCCGCCGCCCACACGGAACACCCCGCGTCCGGGGACGGGTTTCCAAGTATAGCATGCGCTTGCGCGCCGTCGACAAAGTCAACCCCGCTCGCCGCGCCCGGTCATTCAGCAGACCGGCTTTTGACACCGCGGTTGCCGCGGCGCGAAGATGGCTCTCGCTACTCCTGAAGCTCGCGTGACTCTTGGGAGATCCGGATCGCGCATGCCGTTGCACCCGCAACTCATCGAAGCCTTCGCACACAAGCTGCCGCGGCCGCCGCTGTGGCTGCTGCCTCCGAAGCTGTTTCGCGTGCTTTTCAATTGGCAGATGCGCAAGATCGAAAGCCCGCCCGAGCCCGTGGCAAAGGTGCAGAACCTGCGCATCCCTGGTCCGGCTGGTCCGATTCCCGTGCGCGTTTATACGCCCGCGGGGGTTCCACTGCTTCCGATGCTTGTGTATTTTCACGGAGGCGGAATGGTGCTGGGCACGCTTGACACGTGGGAGACCCCCTGCCGCGCCCTCGCCAACGGCTCCGGTGCCATCGTGCTCTCGGTAGAATACCGCCTCGCGCCGGAACACAAATTCCCTGCTGCCCACGAAGACGCTTATGCAGCGACGCGCTGGGCCGCAGAAAATGCGGCGAGCTTCGGTGGCGATCCCCGGCGTGTGGCGGTCGGTGGCGACAGCGCCGGAGGCACGCTGGCCGCGGCGGTATGCCTGATGGCGCGGGACCGCGGCGGCCCCGCCATATGTTTCCAGTTGCTTGTTTATCCCTTCCTCGGCGCGGACTTCAATACGCGTTCGTACCACGAGTGCGGCGAGGGCTACGTGCTCACGAAGGAGCTGGTCGAATATTTTCTTAAAAAATACTGGGGGGAGAAATCCGACGCCAACCATCCGTACGAGGTTCCGCTGGCAGCGAAGGACCTGCGGGGATTACCGCCGGCGCTGATCCTTACGGCGGAATACGATCCGCTGCGGGACGACGGCGTCGCTTACGCCGCGCGGCTCCGCGAGGCCGGCGTGGAGGCGACGCTTTGGGACCAACCCGGGCTGACGCACGGCTTCTGGAACATGGGCGCGATCCTCGACGAGACCCACGTCATCCGCGCGAAGACGGCAGCCTTCCTGCGAGCGGCGTTCGACCGCTGCTCCTCCGCCACGCCGGCGCGCTAACGCAGGCTCGCTTTCAAAATTTCTTCGAGATGAGCGGCGCGACGCGTCTCAGGCCGATCTGTTTTTCGAGAAACGCCGCGCGGTCCAGCAAGCATTGGATGTCGTTCAGATCGTGGCCTGTGTCGTACCAGCGAATTTCTTTGGGCTGTCCTGCGGCCTCGAAATACCGCTTCATCGCTGGCTCCTTGAAGTATTGCTCAAAGCGGGCGAATTGGAAGAAAAGCGGGATCGGTGAGGCCTTGCCGACGAAGTGGATCGCGTCGAACTGCCCGTTCACTTCGATGTATTTTTCGAGCTTCTGTTGGCCGATGCCCTGTTTGAATTGTTGGAGGGCGGGGTCGTCGTTGTCGAGCCAGATGGCCGCCAGACCTGGCGTTCCTCCGACGAGGACGGTGGCCTTCATCCGGCGATCCACGGCGGAAAGAATCGCGCCCCACTGGGCT
>QHYP01000291.1:3763-4211 GCA_003224195.1 Acidobacteriota bacterium
TCTTCACTCCTCCGCCCCAGTGCCCGAAGACGATCCCCGCGAACGGCCCCTTGCCCGGAGGCACAACGAGAAATGCCGGGACGCGGCCCTGCACCGGACTTGCGTAGGTCAACTCAATGACCTTCACGCCTCCATCGCGGTCGTATGTCTTGCCTTCCTGGATATCAAGGGGCTTCGACTTATCGTAGTCGAGCAGCTTCATCACTTCCGCTGGCGTGCTTGTTTGCGCCCTGGCGGGGAGCGGAGCGGCCGCAAGAAAGATGAAGAGAAACAGTTTGCTCATTTGCACGGGGACAACCTCCTGGAAGTTTGACGGGGATTTGCAAGAAAGTTCTTTCGGCGCAATCAGTCCGTCTCGGGCGCGTGCCTCTCGGCAAGGATGTATGCCCTACGAGTTTGAACCTCACCGTCGGGATAGGGATCCCTATTCCAGCAATCCTTCAACAAT
>QHYP01000292.1 GCA_003224195.1 Acidobacteriota bacterium
AATTTGCGGGATTACGACGTGGTTGGATGCGCGTGCGGCGTTTGAGGCGGGCGCGCATGCGCTGGGCTTCAATTTCTATCCGCCGAGCCCGCGCGCGCTTGCGCCCGCGGCCGCATGGGAGATTCGCCGGCGGCTGCCGCCGTTTGTGGAAGCCGTGGGGGTTTTCGTGAACTGGGAGGCGAACGCGGTGACGTCCTTGTGCGCTTCCTTGCGGCTGCACGCCGCGCAGCTTCACGGTGATGAATCTCCGAAGGTCGTCGCGGAAGTGGCGCAGCGGATAGCGGCCATCAAAGCTTTCCGGGCAGGCAACGGTTTGTCGCTCGCGCGCCGCGCGAAGTATCGCGCCGCGTCCGCGTTCTTGCTCGATGGCGCGCGGAAGGGCCAATATGGCGGTGCCGGCGAGACGGGCGATTGGGAGTTTGCTCGGCGAGTGGCGGAGACGCGGCCTATTATTCTAGCCGGTGGACTGACGCCCGAGAACGTTGCCGAGGCGATTCGCACCGCGCGGCCCTACGCCGTGGACGTCGCGAGCGGAGTGGAATCGCGGCCGGGCAAGAAAGATCCGGGGAAATTACGCGAATTTTTTCGAGAAGCGGAGCGCGCCAGCCGCGAACTGGCGGCCGAAGCGCATTCGCAGCAGATGCCATGAGCACACGGACGCAGACGGCGGGCACGGGAACGGGACGCTTCGGTCCCTACGGCGGGCGGTATGTGCCGGAGACGCTGATGGCGCCGCTCGAAGAGCTCGAGCGCGCGTACGAAGCGGCGAAAACGGATGCGGCGTTTCAGGCGGAATTTGCGGATTTACTGAAGAATTTCGCGGGGCGCCCGACGCCGCTGCAGTTTGCCGTGCGGCTCACGGAACATCTGGGCGGGCCGCGGATTTACCTCAAGCGCGAAGACCTTCTCCACACCGGGGCGCACAAGATCAATAACGCGATCGGCCAGGGCTTGTTGACGCGCAAGATGGGCAAGCCGCGTATCGTGGCAGAAACCGGAGCGGGGCAGCACGGGGTCGCGTCGGCGACGGTGGCGGCGCGCCTTGGACTCGAATGCACGGTGTACATGGGCACGGAGGATATGGCGCGGCAGGCGCTGAACGTGGTGCGCATGCGCGTGCTGGGCGCGGAAGTGATCGGCGTCGAGGCCGGCAGCCGCACACTGAAAGACGCCATCAACGAAGCGATGCGCGACTGGGTGACGAACGTGCGCACAACGCACTACCTGCTCGGGTCGGTGCTCGGCGCGCATCCCTATCCGACGATGGTGCGCGATTTTCAGTGCGTGATTGGGCGCGAGGCGCGGGAACAGATTTTGGCCGCGGAGAAGCGTTTGCCGACGCATCTCTACGCCTGCGTGGGCGGCGGCTCGAACTCGATCGGGTTGTTCCACGAATTTCTCGGCGACCGCTCTGTGAAGATGATTGGGATTGAAGCCGGCGGGCGCGGCACGCAACTTGGCGAGCACGCGGCGCGGCTTGCGGCGGCTCAGGGCTATTCGGGCGCGCGGCCCGGCGTGTTGCACGGGACGTACACCTACGTTTTGCAAAACGATGATGGCCAGATTGCGTTGACGCATTCGGTTTCGGCGGGGCTGGATTACCCCGCGATCGGGCCGGAGCACGCCTGGCTTGCCGATCAAGGCCGCGCCGAATACGCAGCCGTGAGCGATGCGGCCGCGCTCGAAGCCGGTCAGCTCCTCGCGCGCAAAGAAGGAATTATTCCCGCGCTCGAAACCGCGCATGCCCTTGCGGGACTGATGGAGCGGCTCTCGCGATTCAACCGGAATGACCTCGTGATTTTGAATCTCTCCGGCCGCGGCGACAAAGACATGGACACGTATCGCCGCCTTCTTTAGTCTTATCCAATCTCGATGAGCCGCCGACCCGACAATCTCACGTGTGACCGCAAAGCGGTCAACTTGACCCGCATCTCCCGGCGCTTCGCAGAGCTGCGCGCCAATGGGGAATTGGGGATCGTTGCGTACATCACGGCGGGGGATCCGTCTCTGGACGCAACGCAGAGATTTGTTTTGGCTCTGGGGGAAGCGGGCGCGGACGTGATTGAGCTGGGCGTGCCGTTCAGCGATCCCATCGCCGATGGGCCGACCATTCAGCGGGCGAGCGAACGGGCGCTCCGGAGCGGCACGACGTTGGCGAGCGTGCTAGACCTTGTGAAAAAAATCCGCGCGTCGCGCGAAGTGCCGCTTGTGATTTTCAGTTACTTCAATCCGATCCTGCAGATGGGGCTCGAACGATTTGCCGACACTGCCGCCGCTGCGGGCGCGGATGGCGTGCTGGCGACCGATCTCACGCCGGAAGAATCTGCGGAATACCGGCAAATCGTTTCGGCGCGGGGGCTTGACACGATTTTTCTGGCCGCGCCGACTTCGACGGACGAACGGCTCAGGAAAATTGTGGATTGTTCTTCGGGTTTTCTCTATTTGATTTCGCGGACAGGCGTGACCGGCGCGAAAGAAGCGCTGCCGGAAGATTTGCCCGCGCTGATTCGCCGCGCGCGCCGCGTGACGCAGCTTCCCATCGCCGTGGGCTTCGGCATATCGCTACCGGGACATGTTTCGATTCTGGGCGGGCTTGCCGATGCGGCGGTCGTGGGTTCGGCGCTGGTGAATGAGATCGAGCGCGCAAAATCGCCCGAAGCAGCGGCCGCAGCTCTCGGCGAGCGCGTGCGCGCGCTGAAAGAGGCTGCGCGGCATGGGATGAGCCGCCGCGAGGTGGCGCCGTGACCATCAATGAGTGGCGCCGCCGCATCGACGAGATCGACAAGAAGCTCGTCGAGTTGCTGAACGAGCGGGCGCGCTGCGCCATCGAAATCGGGCACATAAAGCAGGCGGAACATCAGCCGCTCTATCAGCCGGAGCGCGAACGCGACGTGCTCGAAAGCGTGGAGCGGGCGAACGGAGGGCCGCTCTCGCACGCAGCAATCCGGCGGCTGTTCGAGCGGATCATTGACGAAGCGCGCTCGATCGAACGGACGGCCATGCATCCCGACGGCGCGGCGGAAGAGAATTCGCGAGTGAATTCACGAGGGGCCGGGCCGGGGCCGGGACGCCGGCGAGGGGAGAAGGGGTAGGCCATGGTGATCGTGATGCAGGAGGGGGCCAGCGACGAGCAAATCCAGCGCGTGATCGACCGGCTTGTCGCGATGGGGTTCGACATCCATCGCTCGACCGGCGCAACGCACACGGTGCTCGGCGCGGTCGGAATCAAAACGGATTTCGATCCACGGGATATCGAGCTGCTGGACGGCGTGCGCGAAGTCGTGCGCATCACGCAACCGTACAAGCTCGCGAGCCGGCACTTCCGGCCGGAAGGCACGATCGTGGATGTAGGCAAAGGCGTGCGCATCGGCGGGAATGACGTCATTGTCGCGGCAGGGCCCTGCTCGGTCGAGTCTGCGGAGCAGATTCAGACCGTGGCGGAGATCGTCAAACGCGCGG
>QHYP01000293.1:0-5108 GCA_003224195.1 Acidobacteriota bacterium
CCTACCATGCGGAGCATCCCACCCGCCCTCCGCTCGAAAACCTTCTTCTGGAGGACTGTCTCATGCATAAATTGTTCCTGCGGTTGCGTGCTTGCGTTCCGCGCGCTGCTCGCCTCCCTCGTCATCCTCGTCGTCCCGCTCGTCCTCGCCGCGCAGACAGCGAATGCCCCATCGGATGCAGGCAAGTCCGCCGGAGCGCCCGCCACGGCCTCTTCTCCACAACAGCCTTACCCGGAAGAAAAAGCCAAGGGCAAGCTGGAAACCGCCGTTGGCGCCATCAAGCTCCGGTTTTATGGCACCGTCCTGATGAACATTTCCGTGTCCGATTCCGCGGAAATCGGCCAGGAAGTGCCTCTCTGGCCCATCCCGGGCTCCGTCCCCATCCCATTTCCCGATGGCAGCACCGTTCCCGCCGGCCACGTTCACGACACGATCTTCACCGCCCGCCAGACCATCTTCGGGTTCAACTTCGGCCCGGTCAAAACGCCGGATAACGGGTGGAATCCTTCCGCCGTCATTGAGATGGATTTCTTCGGTTCGCGCCCGTCCGACCTTTTCCAGCCCCAAGGCCGCGTCTTCAATCAGCCGCGCCTCCGTAAAGGTTATTTTCAGCTCGAGAAGGGAAACTACAAGATCGTTGCCGGCCAGGATGACATGATCATTTCGCCGCTCGATCCCATTTCTCTCTCTCACGTCGGCGTCCCGCTCGGCGCCACCGCCGGGGACCTTTGGGCGCGCTTGCCGCAGGTTCGCTTGGACGTGACCCACAGTTTCGGCGATACTTCCGCCCTTTTTCAGATCGGCGTCTTGCGCCCGCTGTTCGGCGACCCTCGGCTATCCGGACTTGCATTTCCGGAAGTTCCGCCTGCTGGCTCCGCAATTGACCAGGCCTTTTCCGGCCTCGGTGAGCGCGCCTCGCAGCCCTTCTATCAGGCGCGCTTGGCTGTGTCGCACCCGTTCCGCGGCTCGACGGCCACCATCGGCCTCGGCGGCCATTTCGGCCAGGAAGCCGTCGGCGCCACGCGCAACATCGCAATCGCGTGTCACCTTGCGCGGAGAAGGTTTCGTCGGCAGCAATCTCGTGCCCTTCCAGGGCGGCATCCTTCAGGGCGTCGCCGCCCTTCCGGCTCCTCCGGCGCCTCCTCCATTCACTACGATTCATCCCATTGGCGCCGGCGGCGGCTGGGGCGAGCTCACATTCCGTGCCACCGAGGATAACAAAAACATTTTCTATCTCGGCGGCGGCACGGACGACCCGCGCAACAGCCAGCTCTTGCCGGGCACCACGCGCGCCAAGAACAGCTTTTATTGGTTCAGCTATTTTCGCAAGCTGACCAACGACATCACCCTCGCCACGGAATGGAGCAATTGGCAATTTCGCACCGTGGCCATCGCTGGCGGCGCGCAATCAAAAGGGCCGTCCGGCCGCGGCAATGTCGTCAACATCGCCCTCGCCTATCAGTTTTGACGATTCTGAGTTGATCCCGCCTCGCGGGGGCACACGCCGGTGGCCCATGCTTGCGCGTTTTGCGCGTATGGAGTTTACCCCGATGATCTTGGTCGGGGCGTCCCGGATGGTTCTGCGTGACGAGGCGAAGGACCTCTGCAGTTTCCACGGGCTTGCCCCGGTCGAGCCCACGGTCCGCCCGCAAGACTCCCCCACATCTTGACTGCGCGCCGAGCACGGGATTAGTGCCGTTCCAACTTGTTGAGGCAAAGTCCCGCATGGAAACCGCCGGGAATGGGGCTGTTTTCCGCGTGCGACTCTATTGCAAAATAGTTGGAACGGTACTAGGCTGCCTCCGTTCTCCTCGCACGACACGCTCGGAGGCGAAGTAGTTCTCGAAAGGCCCACAACAATTTCGCAGGAGGTGGACTTGTATGCGTCGAATGTTTATTGCAAGCACGCTCGTGTGCTTCGCTGCGGCCGCAGCAGGCGCGCAAACCAAAGTTACGGGAACCGCTCAGTGCGGCAAACCCGATCCTCAGCACGCGATTCCCGTCGGCGATCGCCCCGATCACAGCTTGGGTGTGGAGCAACTCAAGTGCACTTGGACCAAGCCCATGGAAATCGGAGGGGATAAGTCCAAGGATGGCGTGAGTACGGCGACGAACGAAGTCAGCGGCAATTCGTTCCGCGCGCACGGTTTTCACGTGGCGACGATGGAAAGCGGCGACAAATACTTCGTGTGGTATCAAGGGACGGGGGAATTGAAAGAAGGCGCCCTGCAAAGCCAAAAGGGCAACTGGGGCTTTACCGGCGGCAGCGGGAAATTGAAGGGCATCAAGGGAAAAGGCACGTACACGTGCGTGCCATCGGGTGACACCGTGACGTGTGAGATTGAAGGGGAATACCAACTCGCGAAGTAGAGACCGCAAGCGCTTCCATTTCCTGGCGAGCTAAGGGCCTAAGAAAAGCGTGGGGATTCGCTGACTTCTTGAGCCGCCCACATCTCACACCGGGCACCTCCAGGCGTACTGGTATTTATTCTTCCGCCGCTTTTCCACATCCCCGCCGCCCATTTCACCTTCGGTTTTTATTTCCCACGTGGTAATATACCTCATGCTTTACACCCAAGCCCCGCGCTTCAGCGCCCCTCTCGCATTTAAGTCGTTTAGACCTCGCGCGTTACGGACTTGCCCTTGCAACTTCTTTGTTTTCTGCCAGTTCCGCACTCTTCCATTTTCCGTACACTTCTTTTTTCACCGCAACCTCATTCTCTCCAATAGCTTGCGCACTCTTTTGCAAAAATGGGGGGTGGGTACCAACTCTTCCCAAAATGGAACTCTGGCTATCCCTTCCTTGAATCACGAATCACGCCTAACTCCTTTACAATGCGCAGTTCCGAAAAACAGGGGGTGGTGGGTACTTTTCTCCGCATCCGGAGGGGGATGCGGACCCCGAGAAGTGCAGCGCCGAGGGGCCTCTCAAATTTTGCTTCTGAGATTTCCTGTGCCCTTCACCACGAATGAAAATACCCATCCTGTCTTGCGATCCTCACCGGCACACCAAACAGCCTCTCCAGTTGTTTTTCTGTCAGCAAGCGTTCCTTCGGCCCATCGGCCAGAATTTCCCCCTCGCGCATCAGCACCACCCGCTCGATCTCCGGAATGATGTCCGAAATATGGTGCGTCACGAGCAATATCGCCAAGCCCTCCCGCGCCAGTTCCCGCAGCGTCTCGCGAAGCTGCTGCTGCGCCTGGATGTCCAGCGCGTTGCTCGGCTCATCGAACAGCAGCGCCTTCGGATCGTGCGCCAGCGCCCGGGCGATCAGCGTGCGCTTGGCCTCGCCCGAGGACATCTGCGCCACGGGCCTCTCGGCGAGATGCGCTACGCCCAGCCGCTCGAGCGCCGCTTGCGCGCGCTTCACGAATTTCGTCTCGGCCTTGTGGTGCGGATAAATCCGCGTGCTGCTGAAGAATCCCGAAAGCACCACGTCCCGCCCAGTCACATCGGTCGAGCACGCCGCCAGCAGGTCCGGCGTAACAATCCCCAGCCGTGTCCGCAGTTCAAAAACATTCCACCGCTCCTGGCCGAATATCATCATCGACGAATTTTCATGCGTCAGCGGATAACATTCGCGGGTGATGGTCTTGATCAACGTGGATTTGCCGCAGCCGTTCGGCCCCAGGATGCAGACGTGCTCGCCCGCCTCGATTTGCAGGGTCACGTTGCGCAGCGCCGCGCGCTCGCCGCGCATCACGGTTACGTTTCTCAGCGCCAGCAGCGCTGGAGGCTCTGCCTTCCCGTGTTCCGTCACGCTCCTAGCGTACTCATTTCGCTCGCCGGCGGGAATCCGCGAATCAGCACAAAAGTGAGAATCACCGAAAACAAAAAGGAGGTGAAAACCGTGCGGCTCTCACCTCCCGGGGTGGGGTGTTGCTGAACAATCCCTTGGGGCCAAGCGGCCTGCCCTGCCGGGCAAGCTCGCGTCTCACTAGCGCTGCGCTCGCCGCAACCGGAAGCTGAGACTTACCACCAGAGGGCTTGTCTTATGCGCCGTATAGCACCAGCGTCAGTGCCTGTCAACGGCAAAAATCAAGCGTAAGCCCACCGCCCGAGCGGGGTTACCTCTTAGGCGCGCTCCAGCCGCACCCAGGCGTTCTAGCCCGACTCGTGGCGCGCAGGGCCGAGCCGGCCGCGGCCCAGCAGGGGGTTACGGCAGCCGAAGCAATTTGGGAAGAGTCAAGGGGGACCGACATGCAAGTGGAGTGCTTCGGCTATGCCTGGTCTTCTGGGCGATTTGAGCGCCGCACCAGAAAGACCAGCAATCCCGCGCAAAGGCCCCCAGCGATGATCACCCCTTCCCAGGCGAGCCCGGCGGCGAAGACGAGCGGACTTGCGGCTCCAAAGGGAACGAGGAGCGCGACCAAAGCCGCTTCGCGAACGCCCACGCCTCCCTGGGTGACGGGAAGGAGTGCCGCCAGCTTTGCGAGCGGCCAGGCAAACAGCCACGCCCGCAACGGCAGGAGCAACCCGCAAGCATGGGCGAGTAGCGCGGTCAGCAGGACGAAGACCGCTTGCGTGGACAGGCCAAGGAGCAGCGCAAAGACGAGCACTTGCGGCTGCCGGGAAACCGCGCGGAGGGAATGCCTGACGCGCGCGAGGCGCCGGCGAAATCGGATGGAACGCCCGCCGAGAAGCGCGCGCCGCAGCAAGAGAAACAGGGCCAACAAAACCAGCAGCAGAAGCGCCAATCCTTCGAGCACGCGCCAGGCGTAAGTCTGCAACGTGAGAGGCAGTGAAGTCGGGAATAAAGCCACACCAAGGAGAGTGAGCCCGGCGAGAGCGGCGACATCCACGACGCGGTCGGCGACGTTACCGGCAACGACGGCGGCCGGCCGCGGGCTTTTGCGAAGGGCGACGGCAACCCGAATCACGTCACCACCGAGAATGGACGGCAGAAAGAGAGTGCCGAAAAGTCCGCCGAAGTAACATTGCACGGCCGTGGAATAGTTCAGACCGGCGCCGGCAGCGTTCACAACCATGCGCCATTTTGCAGCTCCTGCAGCGTGGGCGAGGAGGTAGCCGACCAAAACGAGAACGAAGAGCACGGGCGGGATCTGAGCGAGCGCCACACGGAGGGGCGCGATAGGAAGGAAATAAG
>QHYP01000293.1:5177-7099 GCA_003224195.1 Acidobacteriota bacterium
GTGAAGATTCAGCCGCCGAAGATTTCATCGATTTTTGCGGCTAGCTCGAAATCGAGGTTGCTGATGCCGTTCACGCTGTGCGTCGAAAGGTCGAAAACGACTTTGTTCCACACGTTGAACCATTCGGGATGGTGATTCATGGATTCGGCGACGAGAGCGACGCGCGTCATGTTGCCGAAGGCCGCGACGAAGTCCTTACATTGAAACGCGCGATGGAGCTTGCCGTCTTTAAGAGTCCAGCCTTTGTTCTTGACAAGCCGCTCCTTAAGTTCAGGGTCCGTGAGTTTGTGCGCGGGCATGACTCGAACCTCCTCCAGTGGACTTCCTGAGCCGTCCGGGACGCCCCGCCACATTATCACGGCAGCAGCAGCGCGCGGCAAGGCCGCAGCGCTTCGCAGGGAGGCGCGTTTTGCGTTGCCCGGCTCGGGGATTTCCTTTATCGTATAAGACTTTCTTTCCGCAAACTGCCGCAGCGAGTGTGCGCACAGCGGAATGCGCTCGGAGCGAAACGTGAAGAAGAAAATCCGCGCCATCCAGTATGGCGTCGGCCCGATCGGCGCCTCCATCGTGAAATTGCTGCGCGAGAAGCAGGCTGTAGAAATCGTGGGGGCCATTGACATAGACCCGGCCAAAGCGGGGCGGGATCTTGGCGAGGTGGCTGGCGCGGCAGATGCGCCCTGGGGCGTGAAGATTTCCGCCAATGCCAAAGAAGTGCTGGAGAAATCGGCGGACGTGGTGATCCATTCGACTTCCTCGGCGCTGCCGAGAGTGATGGATCAGTTGCTGGAATGTCTCGAGGCGGAAGCGTGTGTGGTTTCGACGTGCGAAGAGCTTTCCTACCCCTTCCGGACCTATCCGGAACTGGCGGCGAAACTCGATGCCGCGGCGAAGGATTGGGGCGTGGCGCTGGTGGGGACGGGCGTGAACCCGGGGTTCGTGATGGACAAGCTGATGGTGACGCTGGCGGCAGTGGCGCAGCGGATCGACCATGCGAAGGCAGTGCGCATCGTGGATGCGTCGAAGCGGCGCCTCCCGCTGCAAAACAAAATTGGCGCGGGAATGAGCGTCGAGGAATTTCGCGCCCAGGTGGCGGCGGGCGTGATCAAGCATGTGGGCCTGCCCGAGTCAGTGGCGATGGTGGCCGACGGGCTGGGCCTGCCGGTGGACCAGATTACGGAAACGATTGAGCCAGCAGTAGCTCAGGAGCGCGTGCAGACGGAATATTTGACGGTCCAGCCGGGTCAGGTAGCGGGCGTGCACCAGATTGCGCGCGGACTGAGCGGTGGGAACGAACTGATCCATCTGGAGTTGCAGATGTACGTGGGCGCGAAGGACCCCGCAGACACGCTGGAGTTGACCGGGAAACCGAATATCACGCTGACGATCCCCGGCGGAACGCCCGGCGACGTTGCGACGGCATCGGTCGTGGTGAATACGATTCCAATGATTCTGGATGCGCCGGCGGGACTGCGCACCTCGCGGGATCTGCCGCTCGGATTCTTCGCACCGGGCGCCAAACCGTAGGAGCACAGGCTCTTCGTCGTTGCGAAGAGAGATCCTTCGCTGCGCTCAGGATGACGCATCCTCACCGGATGCGTCACTTTTTCCAGAAGCGCATGACAGCGGCGTAGTCGAGGTCTTCTTTGGAAGCGCCTTTGACGTAGTTGTAGGTTTCGCGGGCGGCGGCAGTGGCGGGCAAGGCAACGCCGAGCAGATTGGCGAGATCGAGCGCCAGGCCGAGATCCTTGTGCATGAGACGCAGAGGGAAGCTCGGCGGATATTCGCCTTTTAGGAGCATGGGCGCTTTTACATCGAGGACGGGGGCGCGGGCCATGCTCGACTGCATCACCTCGATGAGTTTTTCGCCGGGCAGACCGGCGCCGGTGACGAGAGCGAGGGCTTCGGCGAGGGCGTCCACCTGC
>QHYP01000300.1:0-9247 GCA_003224195.1 Acidobacteriota bacterium
CGCGGCATTCGACCATTTTGCCAAGGTAAGCGGTAAGCCCGTGGCCATGGTCGTCACCATGAGCAACTTTCGACAGTCCGCCGGCACGAACACCACGGTGTACATCAATCTCGGCAGCGGTCAGGGCGTGAAGGTGGGAGATTATTTTCGCGTCTTTCGTTATCAGGGATCACGGCACGAAACCGTATACCAAATAAAGGATTATCAGTACATGACGTATGGCTTCGGGAGCGCGCCAGAACGATATTCCTGGAATGACTTGCCGAGGGAAATCCTTGGAGAAGGAATCGTGCTGAGCGTCACCAAGAATTCCTCCACGGTCTTGATCACCTACTCTTCAAGCGCCATATATTCCGGAGACTACGTCGAAGTCGAGTAGGTCTTCCGCTTCTCATACGAATTCTTTGGACTGGTCCGCGCCGCGGAGCCGTGCCCTTTCGTTTTTCTTGCCAAGTAAGATCCGGAATCCAAGCGCCGCTAACGTGGCGAAAGTTTTCCCGTCTCCGTCGCAATCTCACAGGTGAATGCCCGAATCTCTGTCGCAGCGTCCTTCCAAGAGTCCGCCGGCAAACCTGCCTTGCGGCAGGCTTCTTCGAGGAAGCGGTCGCGAGTGAGATGATGCTCCGTCGCGACCTGCGGCAATAGCAACCCTTTCCGCGGGCCGCGGGAAACGAACAGCCCGTGCTGGCCGACGACGACCTCCTCCGGACGCACGACCTGCATCGGAGTCAAGAGCGAGACCTCCACGGTCATGTCCGGAAGCTCCTCCGCCCGGAGGGGCGGGAACCGCAGGTCCTCGAACGCCGCACCGAGGGCACAGTGAACCACAGTCTCGCCCAATGGTTCATTCGGCTCGATCACCCCAATACATCCGCGCAGCCGCCCCCTTACGTGCAGGCTCACGAATACGCCGCAGCGCTCGGAAAAAATGCTCTCCCGCGGAATGTCCTCCGGCGAGCGTTCCGACCTGGCGACTTCCTCGATACTCCGGCGCGCCAGCCGGAGTAGCGCGCTCCGGTCGGAATCAGAGAGTGACAGCATCTTGAGGTTTCTTGCGCCGCTCAAGCAGGCGCAAGGAGCGCCGCTGTTTGATTCGATCGTCGACCTGGCTCCAAAAGCGCAGGAAGTACTGCGCCGCGGAGACCAGCGCGCTCACAACAACGAGCCACAGCAGGGTGAGCCCTAGCCGCTTCAAGACCGGCTGCCGCGCGCCGGCAATCAGTACGGCAACTGCAATCACCTGCAGCACCATCTTGGTCTTGCCGAGAACCGAAGCTTGGATGGTAAAGCCTTCAGCCGAGGCGATATTCCGCAGGCCCAAAATCGTGAATTCCCGGCCGACAATGATCACCACCATCCAGGCGGGCACCAGGTGCATGTCCACGAGAGAGATGAAGGCCGCCGAAATCAGCAACTTATCTGCGATAGGGTCGAGCAGGATGCCGAGCGTCGTTTCCTGCATCCTGCGGCGCGCCAAGTACCCATCCGCCCAATCCGTTGCCGCAGCGAGCAGCAAGATCAGAACTCCCCAGAATTCAAAGTGCATGGGAAAGCCCCACAGCTCGACATTCGGGCTGCGCGTCAGCAGCACCACAATCAAGAGCGGTACGAAGAAAATACGCAGGAGCGTGAGGCTATTCGGGAGGTTCATGGCTGCGGGGCCGAAAAGGGTCCCCTTGCGGTCTCCACGACCGGCTGGCCCCAATATAGACCCCGCCCTCGCGGGCGTCAACGCCACCAGGGTGTCCGCGAACGATACTCTCCCATCCCCGACTTGGGCTTCGCTAAGCCGTCTGGGACTGGGCATATCCGTAATCCAGGCGCTGCAAACCTGTGCAAATCAGGACAGACCTGAAATCGCCCTTTGCAGAGCCCGGTTTCTATCATGCGCCCCTAAATAGCACTCTAAGTAACTGAAAAACAAGCACTTTTCGGCATGCTCAAGCAGGACCATGCAGAGTTGACTTCGGAACCCGCCCTACGGCACCGACTCACGGGAAACAATTTCCACAAGCTTTTCCACATCAAGACTTTGCGCCGCAGACCTACTGCGCGCAGCGCCATCCTGCTCCATCGGTGGGGATTAGGGGCACCAGATGCCCCTCGGTTACAGGGCGCCGATTTTTCTGGTCAGATTGCTCGCGGACCCCGTAAAACTCGAGCGGGGAGAAACAGGATCGCGCTCAGGAGTGAAAAGACCCCATGTACGGCAATCCCCGCCAGCCGGAATGGCAGCAAGAAGAGCCAAACAATCGGGTACGCCACGAGCGCCAGCAGGGCGAGCGGCCAGCAGATCACCAGCAGAATACACCACAGGAAGAAGGCGGCCATAGATCTCTCCTTGCCGCTATTACGTAACGGATGACCGACAGGTTCCGCGGTCGGCGAACTGAGCGAGGCGCAGTTTGCGGGCAACCGACTCCGGCACTTCGGCTTCCAGGCTCATGTGCGAATCTTCGACGGCGGACCTCAGCACGCGGCCCAGCGCGTGAACCAGAGCCAGCGTGCGCCCCTCCGCCAGCGGCAGCCGCAAGGAAAGCCTGACCACGGGATCCACCGGCAACGCATCGTCTATTCCTCGCAAAAGCTCATCCAAACCTTGTCCCATCCGCGCAGAAACCAGCATCGGACCGGCGCTCCCTTTCGGCGCCGCGGAAAGTGTGTCCCGCTCCTCCGGCGCAAGGAGATCCATCTTGTTGAACACGCACAGGCGCGCCCGATCCTGGACGCCAAGCTCGAGGAGGATCTTATCCACTTCCGCATCCAGCTCCGTGTGATGGGGATTCGAGACGTCGCTGACATGCAGGATCAGTGCGGCTTCCTGCACCTCCTCAAGCGTGGCCCGAAACGCCGTCAGAAGCCCCTTCGGCAAATCCCGGATGAAGCCCACCGTATCCGATACAAGCACGGGATCGAGCGTGGCGAACATCTTGGGAGAGACGAGGACGTCCGCGCGACTCAGCGCATTGAACAACGTGGATTTGCCTGCGTTTGTATAACCGACAAGCGCAATGGTGCCGAGCGGCACCACCTGCCGCGCTTCGCGCCGCAGCCCGCGCTGTTTGCGCACTTCTTCGATCTGGGACTGAATCTTGCGCACGCGTTCACGAATGCGCCGGCGGTCGGTCTCCAGTTTCTTTTCGCCGGGGCCTCGAACTCCGATTCGCCCCGTGCCTCCACCGGCTCCGCCTCCGCCGCCGGCTCCGCTCTTGCCGCCAAGGCGTGACATTTCCGTTCCGCGGCCGGTGAGCCGCGGCATCAAGTAATCGAGTTGCGCGAGTTCAACCTGAAGCTGGCCCTCGCGGCTGCGCGCATGCCTCGCGAAGATGTCCAGGATGAGCTGTGTCCGGTCGATGACGCGGCAAGCGGTGGCGTTTTCGATGTTGCGTTGCTGGACGGGGGAAAGATTGCGGTCGAAAATGATCAGCGGCGCATTCCGCGCAGTTGCCTCAGCGCGAATTTCGTCCAGTTTGCCGCGGCCCACCAGCGTGGCCGGGTCGGCCGAGTCGCGAAGCTGAAAGACCGTGCTGGTAATCTCCGCGCCTGCGCTGCGCGCGAGCTCGGCCAGTTCGGCCAACGATTCGCGCTCCGGCTGCCCCGCAGGCAGCCCCGGTAAGCGCGGCGCGCGCTTCCAGGCCACGCCTACCAGCAAGGCGCGCTCGGATCCCTTAGTCTCGTGGGCAACTTTCATCGTTTCGAGGGAAACCGCTCGAGGTTGGCGCGTGTCCGCAGTTGCATTAGCCAGAAACTAGCCATTTTTCTCAGTCCATTATACGCCTTCCGCTGAGCCGCCAGCAGCGCACGCCGCAATTCCCTGTCCCAAGAGCCATGCAAGCGCTTCTTTGCGGACCTCGGGCGAATCGCCAAAACCGGCGAGCCAATGCACTCCCGGCTCTTTGCGGAACCAGGTCAATTGGCGCTTGGCATAGCGCCGCGTCGCCTGCGCTATCGCCTCCCGCGCTTGCTCGAGTGTTCGTTCGCCCCGCAAGTGCCCGCGCAGTTCGCCATATCCGATGAAATCGAGCGGTTTGGCATCGTCGGGAAGCTTTTCCGCGAGGCGCCGCACTTCCTCGAGCCACCCGCGCGCGAGCATGGCGTCCACCCGTGCATGGATGCGCTCGTAGAGTGTTTCTCGCGGTGGCAGCAGACCAATCTTCATGGCCCGCCAACCTTCGAGTGGCGACCGGCCCTCGCGGTGCACCTCGGAAAGCGGCCGCCGCGACAGCAGGCACACTTCGATCACTCGGATGAGTTTCTGTTCGTCGCCCGGAGCAACGCGATTGGCTGCCTCCGAGTCCAGACGTTTCAGCACGCGATGGAGATGACCCGGGCCGTTTTCCTCGGCGCTCTCGCGCAGCCGCTCGCGCAATTCTTCCGAGCGTTGAGGCGCATCCGCAAGGCCTTCGAGAAGCGCGCGAAGATAGAGCCCTGTTCCAACAGTGAAGATGGGCAGCCGGCCGCGCCGCCGCAAGTTTTCCAGAACGCCAATCGCCATCTTCCGATACGCGCCGGCGGTCGCAATTTCGTGCGCATCGAGGGCGTCCAAAAGGTGATGTGGCACGCCGCGACGCTCGGCTGCATCGGGTTTCGCCGTGCCGATATCGAAGCCTCGATAAAGCTGTGTGGAATCGCACGCGATGACTTCTCCGCCGAGTTGCCCGGCAAGCCAGACGGCCAGCGACGACTTCCCCGAAGCCGTCGGCCCCACGACGGCCACGAGCGGCAATTTCGCTTCGTGAGTTTTCACCGAACGAGCAGATGCCATCCGCGAACCGCGAGCAGCGCGAGCACAAGCAGCCCGATGATGATAGCGCCGAGAATTTGCTGGCGAGAAAGCTTCACGGCTGCTGCGCGTAGCTGAGGGGAAGATTGTACAGGTAGGTGAAGCGCAATTCGATATACGGCCCGCTGAAGGCTGGAGGCAAGGGCTGAAACGGATTGGACGCGCGTATCGAAGAAAAGGCCGCGCGGTCCAGCGGCTCTTTCCCCGAAGTGCGCATCAGCACCGGCTCGCCGGTTGGAACATTGCCGTTCCGCAGGATGCGAAATTGCAGAACGACCATGCCCCTGTCTCCCAGCCGCACCGATTCCGGCATGACCGCAAACCAGTTTTGCTTCACGCTGGTATAGACACGCGCCAGATAAGTGCTGAAATCCACGCCCTCGTTGGGCGTCAGCATTTCCATCTGCCCGTACGCCGCGCTGCCTCCGCCGCCTCCTGGCGCTCCTGCTCCGCCTCCGCCGGGCAGTTGTCCGCCGGAAGCAATCGGCGCGGAGATAGAACCTTTGGCTGCGTCGCGGATCGATTGTTCGATGGACCGGCCGGGCGAAAGCTTCGGCAAAATCAATCCGTTTGGATTGGGTTGCGGCTCGCCGGGACTTTCCAGTTTCAACGGCGCGCGGGGCGCCTCCGCTTTGGGCGTGGGAGCCGCTGGCTGCGACGTGCTGGGTTGTGCCGCCGGCGCGCTGGGCAATTCCTTGGTCACACGCTCGGGTTCCCGCGGTCCAGGCGCCGGCTGCGGCTCGACGGTTGGCGGCGCCACTCGCCGCAGGATGCGCGGATCGACCCGCATCGCCTCGCTCGGAGGTTGCACCGGCCGCGGCGCACTCTTCGGCGCATCCAGCAGGCCGGGTGGAAGAAGCAGCGTCAATCGCTGCCGGGCCATCTCCATGGAATCGTTCGGATTGTGCCTGGCGGGAAAAAGGCTTGGCCCAAAAATGATGGCCAAGATCGCTAAAACGTGCAGCCCCACGGAGGACACATTGGTGATTAGATTCCACTTGGCGGTTTTGTCTTTCTGCTCCGCAGCGAGGAATTGCACGTCGCCCGTGGTGAAGATGTCCCCCTCGACAAGATCGAGCGGAACATGCTCGGGCGCCCTGACATCTTCCAGCGGCGCGGCGTCGGTGGGCACGGCGATGCGCTCATCGAGCTCGGTCGGGATCACAACCGCGGCGATCTCTCCGTCTTCCGCAAGTATGGCCTCGAGTTTCAGGTCGCGCGGCACAATCACGCGGGCGGCAATCGATTCGAGCGGCAGCGACGTGGGGATGTTTGTTCGGCCATCGAGCCGAACAATCGGCAGCGCCGGGGGGATCAATGTGCGCTCATCCATCGAGGATGGACGCCGGCGCGAGGGCGCAGCCGAAGGGTCGGGGGCCGGCGGCCGGGCATCAGGCGGAACCAGGGTCCGGGGAATCATTGTCCTGATTGTTTTGCGAAGGCTCCCAGTTGGACGCTTCGCGCGTGCTCGAGGATGCTTGCCATCACCCGATCGGCAAGCTCGAGCGCGGCACGGCCCGCCGTGCCGTTCACGCGGGGTTCGCGCCGCGTGCGAACAGCATCGAGAAACGCCTGTAATTCCGCGCGAAGCGGTTCCACCGGCTCAGCGTGCAGCTTTTCAAAGGCAAATTCCGGCTGCGGGCCGGGTTTGGCCACGCGCACGCGCAGAGCGTCCCGCCGCGCGTAATCGAGCGAAATATATTCCTGGTGCTGAAAGAAACGCATCTTTCGCACGCGTTCAGTGGAGACGCGGCTTGCCGTCACGTTGGCCACCGCCCCGCCCGCGAATTCGAGCCGCGCGTGCGCGATGTCAACTTTGTCCGTCAGGACCGGAATCCCAACTGCCCTGACTTCACCGACCGGCTCGCCGACGAGCGCCAGTAAAATGTCGAGATCGTGAATCATCACGTCGTAAATCACGTCCACGTCGAGACTCCGCTGCGAGAATACTCCCAGCCGGTGCACCTCAAAAAACAGAGGCCGGTTCACAATGGGCTCGACCGCCAAAACCGCCGGATTGAACCGCTCGACGTGCCCCACCTGTAAGATTCGCCCGTGGCGTCGCGCCGCCTGGATCAGCGCGTCGGCCTCTTCAAGCGACGAGGCCATCGGCTTTTCGACGAGGACGTCAATCCCCATCTCGAGGAGCCGAATCCCGACGGCCGCGTGCTCCGCTGTCGGTACCGCCAAGCTCGCCGCGTCCACGCGCCCGCGCAAGGCTTCGATATCGGGGATCACGTCCGCGCCGAATTCCGCTGCGACTTGCGCGGCGCGCTCCGCGTCGCCGTCCACAAGGCCCGCCAAGTCCGCGCCTTCCAGCTCGCGGTAGACGCGCGCGTGATTGCGGCCGAACTCGCCGGCGCCGACCACGGCCACACGGATTCTTCGCTCCGGCATCAACGTGCGGCGCCCATTTCTGATATTCCCGGCGAAGACACTCCGAGTTCCCCTGCGCCCTGCGGCGGCTCTGCCTGGATTGCGATACCCGCTGCGTCCGCCAATTCGATCAGGCGCACGCGGTCGAATAGGAGCGTGCGGTTTGCGTCTATCGCCAGCGCGGTAGCCTGCGCGGCCTTCATCTGTTCGATGGTCGGCAAACCGACCACGGGTACATCGAAGCGCATGTCCTGTCCCGGCTTGCTCACTTTTACAACTACAAGCGGCTTACCGCCGGCGATGCGCGCGGCGCGAGCGATAGTCTCGTCCGTGCCTTCCATGGCCTCCACTGCAACGCACGCCCGCTCCGCGATCACCACCGTCTGGCCAATGTCCATCGCGGCGAGGTGCCGCGCAACTCCCACTCCATACGCGATGTCCGCTGCTTCGCGCTCATTCGGCGCGCGCCGCGTCAGCACTCCAGGCTCGGGCACGAGCGGCTTCAGAAACGCGGTCGAATCCACCAGGTGAATGCCTTCTTCTTCCAGAACGCGCGCCACGGCGCCGATCAGCGCGTCGGTATTTTTCTTCGGCAGAGAGAAAAGCAGCTTCGCCAAACGCCAATCCGGCCGAATCGAGCTGAAAATCTTGTTATGCTTCACTTGCCCGGCCATCACCGCTTGCGTCACGCCTTCCTGATGCAACAGGTCGATCGCCTTGCTGAGCTCCCCCAGGCTCACCCAGTGCAGGCGCCGGGCGGCCTTCTCCAGATCGGCCGAAGCCTCTTCGCGCAGAGCGATTACGGCCATTCCCGGCGATGAGGCCCCAGCCGGAAGCTGCGGAACCTTTTGAATCGCGCGCGGGAGTCATGGACGCGGCTCTATTTCACGATTCCGCGCTCGGCCGACTCAATAAAGCGGATCAGCTCCTCGACGTCGGCCGAACCGTTGAGAGTGCTTCGCATTTGCGCGAGCGCCTGCGTCGTATTCAGCTTGGAGCGAATCAGCAGGCGGTAAGCACGCTGAATGGCCCGGATGCGTTCCGCGTTGAATCCGCGGCGCTCCAGACCGATGGTATTCACACCGAAGGATTTCGTTTCGCGCTCGGTGACCACGCGGGAGAAGGGCGGCACATCCTGCGTGACGACCGTGGAAGCGCCGACGTACGCATGGCGTCCAATGCGGCAAAACTGGTGCACCGGCGAAAAAGCCCCCACGGTCGCAAAATCTTCCACCTCCACGTGCCCGGCAAGCGTGGCCCCGTTGACAAAAAGCGCATTGTTCCCCACGCGGGAATCGTGTCCAACGTGCGAGTAGGCCAGGAAAAGATTGCCGCTTCCGATGCTGGTAATCCCCCCGCCCTTCGCGGTGCCGCGGTTGACCGTCACGTACTCCCGAAACGTGTTGCCTTCGCCGACGACGAGCTCGGCGCGCTCCCCGCGAAAGGTAAAGTCCTGCGGGTCACCGCCCACGACTGAAAAGGGAAAGAACGCATTGTTCCGCCCGCACCGCGCCGGCCCCTGCACCACTGCGTGCGGATGCAAAATACAACCATCACCCAACTCAACGTCCTCGCCGACCACGGCGAACGCTCCGACCCGCACACCGGCCCCGAGCCGCGCCGACGCGGCGATCACTGCATGCGCATGAATTTCTTGCAGCGTCATTCGTTCGAAGGCTTGCCTTCCGGGGGCGGATCGCGGTCCACCATCTTGCACATGAGCGTCGCCTCGGCGGCCAGATCGCCGTTGACCGTCGCCTTGCCTTCCAGTTTGCAGAAATTGCCGCGCCAGGACAGCACGTTGACTTCGAGCCGGAGTTGATCGCCCGGAACCACGGGCCGCCGGAAGCGCGCATCGTCCACGGCCACAAAATAGAGCAATTTGTGCTCGCGGTCCGGCACTTCCTGAAGCAGCAGCAGCCCGCCCGTCTGCGCCATGGCTTCGATGATGAGCACGCCCGGCATGATCGGCTTCCCCGGAAAATGCCCCTGAAAGTGCGATTCGTTGATGGACACGTTCTTAATGCCGACAATCCGCTTCAACGGCTCCATTTCGAGGATCGCATCCACCATCAGAAATGGATAGCG
>QHYP01000300.1:9415-10505 GCA_003224195.1 Acidobacteriota bacterium
CAAGTCGGCCGCGTTGCTAGCATTTGCGCGCCATGCCCGAGCCCAATCTGCCTCAAGCGCTGCTGAAGGCGCTGAAACCAAGAACCGCGCAGATGCTGGCGACGCTGCGGCGGCTCGTCCTTGCAGAATCTCCGAGCCTGGAGAAAGCCCCCGCGGACCGCTGCTGCCGCTTGCTCGCCCAAGAATGGCGGCACCGCGGCGCCCGCGTCGAAATCTTGCCGCAGCGCCATCGCGGCGATCATCTCCGCATCACGTGGTGGAAAGGGGCCGGGAAACCGGCAGGCCAACTGCTCGTCCTCGGACATTACGATACGGTGTACGCGAGTGGCACGCTCAAATTCATGCCTTTCCGCGTGCGCGTCGGCAAGGCCTACGGTCCGGGTATTTTTGACATGAAGGCGGGCCTCGTTCAGGCGCTCTTCGCTTTCCAGATGTTGAAACAACTCAAGGTTTCGCTCGCCAAGCGCGTCGTTGTTCTGTGGACTTCCGACGAGGAGATCGGAAGCGACACTTCCCGTAAACTGATCGAGCAGGAAGCGCGGCGCAGTGACGCCGTATTCGTGCTCGAGCCCGCGTTCGGCCCCAAAGGCCTCCTAAAAACCTCGCGTAAAGGAGTTGGCCAGGCGGAATTGATCGTGCGTGGCCGAGCCGCACACGCCGGGCTCGCTCCCCAGGAAGGCGTCAATGCCATCCACGAGCTGGCGCGCCAGATCGCGCGCCTCGAACGCTGGAATGATCCGCGCCGAGGGGTCAGTCTGAACGCGGACATCGTCGAAGGCGGTACGCGCACAAACGTCATCGCCGAGCACGCTCGCGCTGTACTCGATCTCCGCGCGATGACCATTGGGGACATGCGCCGGATCGAAAAACAACTGCGCGGGCTGCGGCCGATCCTTCCCGGAGCGAGAGTGGAGATCCGGGGCGGCTTCAACCGTCCGCCGATGGAACGCAAAATGAGCGCAGAGCTTTTCGCGCGCGCGAAGGCCCTGGGGCGACAGATGGGGCTTTCTCTTGGTGAATGCTCCGCCGGCGGCGGCTCCGATGGGAACTTCACCGCCACTCTCGGTATTTCCACTCTCGACGGCCTCGG
>QHYP01000301.1 GCA_003224195.1 Acidobacteriota bacterium
AGCGAACACGTTCATCCATAACCGAACACTCCTTCCACGGCATCACTCCCTCCCCTAAAGGGAAAGAGTGTCACCCATGTGTCCGGTACAAACCGTCACCCATGTGTCAGGCCGCTCACCGATCACCAATTTCGCGCCCCTGAAGGAGGGGCGGCACCTCTCTCCACAGGATTGCTTTGATTGCTCTGGAAATCTCGCCGTAATTCCACTGGACATTCTCGCACGAGGACCGCTATTCGCCTCGTTTCTGGTGTAATTCCACGCTTCGGCGCACCGCGCGGAAGAAATCTCACTCGAAAAACGTCCCTGTTGGCGAAGATTCGGCAAAGACCGGGATAAGTAGAACCCTTGGTACCTGTAACATTTTTATAGTCAGGTAAAAACCTTTATAGAGTACTAGAACTGCGGCAAGTAATTTCCCAACTAAGTTCCTTACTTTTCTTACTTTTCAGCTGATTGTATCAGGTCGCTTTGGCACGCTCTTCGCATATAGCCCTGCGCAACCCGCCGGCGTCCCTACGTGCGGGAAGAAAACCTAGGGCCTCTGAAAAGGAAGGATCTATGGTACCGACCCAACCCACTCAAGAGTCTTTCCGCGCCATCCAGCAGCGCGAGGATTCGCAGTTCATCCACGTTGCAGCTCCACTAGGAGAAAGGGGACTCATGGCCGCAACCATCCTGCTGGTAAATGCTGACCCCGCGGACTGTATTGATTGGAGGGTGCTTTTAGGAAATCAAGGGTACAAAGTGATCGTCCTGGAAACGGGCATGGCCGCCGTGGACCAATGCCCCATCGTGCAGCCTGATTTGGTCCTACTCCACTCCTCACTTCCGGACATGAGCGGCTTCGAAGTCTGCCGTCAACTCAAGGCGGATCCGCTCAATCGCCTCACCCCCGTGGTCCTCATCGCAACGTCTTCGGAAGACGACGACACCGCGTCCGGGGCCAGCGTCGGCGCCGACGATTTCTGGGGACGCCCTGCGTCGCGCTGGGAAGCCCTCAGCCGCGTTCAGACCATACTCCAGCTCAAGTCCTACATTGACGCGCAAGCCGAATCCGTCGTTCTTTCCCTCGCACGCAGCCTGGAAGCCAAGCACCCGCTCACGGAGGGCCATTCCGAGCGTCTCGTAGAGTACGCCATGATGCTCGGCCAGAGCGCCGGTCTCTCGCAAGACGACCTCAGCGCCCTCCGCCTCGGCTGCCAGGTCCACGATATCGGCAAAATCGCCGTCCCTGACGCTATCCTCTTCAAGCCCGGCCCACTCACCGCCGAGGAAGTGGCCGTCATGCACGAACATCCAGCCGTTGGCGAAAAAATCTGCGCGCCCATGAAGTCCTTCCGCGCCGTCCTCCCCATCATCCGCCACCACCATGAGCGCATGGACGGGAGCGGCTATCCCGACGGTCTCCGCGGGGAAGACATCCCGCTCACCGCGCGCGTCCTGCAAGTCGTGGACGTCTACGACGCCCTGACCACGCACCGGCCGTATCGCAGAGCCCTTTCGCCCGAACGCGCTTTTGCCGTCCTGGCGGAAGAGTCCAAATGCGGCTGGCTCGACGAATCCCTGGTTCGGCAGTTCCTCTGGAACTGCCACCGCTCGCCGCACGCGATTCCGCGTGACCGTTCCATGCTCCTCGACTACTTTGGCTGACCGTCATCCGAATCATCAGCCGCCCAAACTCTCGGGGGCATACGGGACAAACTGGCCAGATCCCCGCGCACGCAACTAACTGCTGTATCCTCTATAGCTTACGATCAAACCGGTTGGTTTTTGCCCTTCTTTCGCAGACAGATCGTCCCCCTCGTACATCACCCGCTCCTTCTCTAAGTCCAAGCAAACAAATAGCTTGGCGCAGTTTCACGGTTGGAACCGCATGTGCAATATCACTCTGTGCCAGTCGTATGGGCACTCGCTGACGTGCTGCCCAGCCGTCGCGAATCCACGAGGACTTTTCAGATGGAATCGCTCCAGCTCAAGAAGAAGATCGCAGCCGAACTGCCAACGGGTGCCGCATGGTGCACCCGCGTAGCCGCGGTTGCGATTTTCATCCTGCTCACCGCCGGGCTCAGCTTCGCTGGCGGCAACAAGCACAAGCTCTCGAAAGACCTTGAAGCCCTGAAAAGCGGCCCGAGTGGCACCGCGGTGGACGTTATTATCCAATTCAACCAGGCCCCCACCGAAGCCCACCACCAGAAGGTGCAGGACAAGGGCGGGGTCCTGAAGACGAAGCTGGACTTCATCAACGGTGCCCACTATTCCATTCCGGTTGAATCGCTGGATGCCTTGGCGGACGACCCTGACGTGGTTTACATCTCCCCCGACCGGCCCGTTCGCGGCGCGCTGGACACCACGGTCGCAACCGTCAACGGCGGCTACGCGCAGACTTTAGGTCTGAATGGCGCGGGAGTCGGCGTGGCGGTGATTGACAGCGGCATCTCGGATATTCCGGATCTGCACAATTCTAGCGGCTCGTCCAAGGTTGTGTATTCGCAAAGCTTTGTCCCGAACGATACGAATACCGGTGACCCTTTCGGCCACGGCACTCACGTTTCCGGCATCATCGCCTCTAGCGGAGCCAGCTCGACTGGTTCTAACTACTACCGGCATTTCGTGGGATTGTCTCCCGGCGTGAACCTCGTTAACCTGCGCGTGTTGGACAACAACGGCTCGAGCACGGATAGCGTGGTGATCGCAGCGATAGCGACAGCGATCAAGCTCAATAAGACATACAACATTGGCGTGATGAATCTTTCTCTCGGCCGCGCCGTATATGAAAGCGCGTCCCTTGATCCGCTCTGCCAGGCCGTCGAACAGGCTTGGAAAGCGGGCATAACCGTTGTGGTCGCGGCCGGAAACTACGGGCGGCTCAACATTTTCGGCAACAACGGCTACGGAACAATTACCGCGCCGGGGAACGATCCTTACGTCATCACGGTGGGCGCGATGAACACCATGGGCACGCCCGACCGCACAGACGATGTGATCACCACCTACAGCTCGAAGGGCCCCACGTCATTCGATCACTACGTTAAGCCGGATATCGTTGCGCCAGGCAACCGGGTTGCTTCTCTCTACCAGCCTGGTTCCACGCTCTCTGTCGAGCTTCCCAACAATCCCGTGGTGCTGCCCTACTACAAAGCAGTCAGCACCTCGAACCTCTCGAACACGTACTTTACTCTCAGCGGCACAAGCATGGCGACGCCCGTTGTAAGTGCGGCGGCGGCTCTGTTGCTCCAGCAGAATCCGTTGCTTACTCCCGACCAGGTGAAAGCAAGGCTGATGAAGACGGCTAACAAGGCCTTCCCGTCTGCCAGCAGCATCACGGATCCCGACACACTCATCACGTACTATGAGCAGTACGACATCTTTACCATCGGCGCCGGATACCTGGATGTTCAGGCGGCGCTAATGAACACAGATATCGCTACCGGAAGCGCGCTGTCACCTAATGCGGTCTACAACCTGAGAAAGGGCAACGTCTATCTCAATTACGACAAAAGCGCTGTCTGGGGCACCTCCGTGGTCTGGGGCACCTCCGTGGTCTGGGGCACTTCGGTGGTTTGGGGCAGCTCCATCCAGCTCACCACTACTGGCTCCGAAGTGAACGACACGGCTGTGCTCTGGGGCAGCAGCGTGTGCTGGGGTCAGTCCAACACCATCGCGTTCAGCGTCGTCTGGGGCTCCAGCGTCGTGTGGGGCTCTGCCGTCTTGCTGAACACATCGGCGGCTAACGTCGAAGCGATGAACGTCTTGGCCAAGGGAGACCCACAATAGGAACCCACCTTATGTCCGCCACGCCTCAAACAAAGCGATCCTTGAACGACAGCGTCCTAAAGACAACGACCTGGGGCGCGCGGCTCGTGCTCTTGGCGCTGATCACGCTGCTGG
>QHYP01000112.1:0-12800 GCA_003224195.1 Acidobacteriota bacterium
CAAGGACGCCAACCTGTACGTCGTAAATCGCGACTCAATGGGAAAATTCGATTCCGGGACGAACAACATCTACCAGGAACTACAAGGTGCTTTGCCGGGCAGGATCTTCTCCGCGCCCGCGTACTTCAACGATACCGTTTACTATGGCCCGGTGGGAAATGCGATCATGGCGTTCGGTATCAGTTATGCCAGACTCTCCGCGACACCGACCAGCCAAACGGGCAATACGTTCGGTTATCCGGGCGCCACACCCAGTATTTCCGCGAACGGCATCGACAACGGGATCCTCTGGGCCGTAGAGAATAGTGACCCTGCGGTGTTACACGCCTATGATGCGACGAACCTGGCCGTTGAGTTCTACAACAGCAACGAGGCAGGTACGCGAGACAATTTTGGCCCAGGAAATAAGTTCATCACGCCCATCATCGTTAATGGCAAGGTGTATGTCGGGACAACCAACGGCGTTGCGGTTTTCGGCCTAAGATCGTCTCCCTAGTGCCGTTCCAACTTTTTCAGGCCCCGTACGAAGGTTTTGTTGCGCCGTTTCCCATGACTTTCCCGGGACTTCGTACGGGGGCAGGCTAAAGCTGCGCCACAAAACTCCCTCCCAGGCCAGACCGAATGCGGAGCTCAGGTTGGTTCCAGATAGTTGGAACGGCACTAGCGCGCGGGCATCGTAGAGCGGAGCCATTCGTGGAGGGCTGCTGCCCACGCAGAAGGATTCGGGGCGCGGAAAGGCTTTGAGCCGGGGCGTTGTTCACATTTGGAAACACTCGGCGTCGCAGGGCTTTGACGTGAGCCACTTTCGGTAAACAATGGGTGAAGAAATGGGTTGCCTCCACTAAAGCCAGGGTAGCCCGGACAATCCGGTCAGTACGAGGAGTTGTCAAGATGAAAAAGCCCATGCCGCTCGTGCTGTTCCTTGGCTGTACGTTGGCGACGGCGTCTTCCGGCCAGCAAAAACCACAGAAGAAGTACGGCATGGTCGCCGGCAACGATGAGACCGTGCGCCTCGATCCTGGCTACTATCACACTGGCCCCACTTACCAGCCAGATTTGGAAGGCAAGAAGATCCAGGTGGAGGTGGACGCCGACAAACCCGTCACGCTGGCCATCGTGTCCGCTCAGGATTGGAATAACGCCAGCCAGCATCCCGAGACCCTAGGCAGCTTGAACTATAGCTGTGTCCAAGAGCATGTGGTAAAGGCCACCTACGCGTGCGATCTCCCGCCGAAAGAGCCCAAAGTCCTGGTGGTCCGCGACGAGCGCGGCGCTTTCGCCGGGCTGGGCGAAGTCGTGGGTGGCCATGACCGGAACGGCCGCGATCGCGACCGCCAAATCTCCGACGGCCTCATCGTCGTGCTATCGGGCCGCTCATCGCGGCAGTTCTTCGCTCCGAACAACGTACACATCCGGTATTATGATTGGGGCTGCGTAGAAAACTGCAACCTGCCGGATCCGCCCCACGACAGAGTGTTCAACTGGGCGCTGGGGAATGAGGAAACCCTGCGTCTGGATCCCGCCGATTACTATACCGGCCGCACCTACAATCCCAACTCGCAGGGCGGCAGCATCCAGGTTGACATCGAAGCGAAGCAGCCCGTCACCGTTGGCCTGGCTGCCGCCGAGGATTGGAAGCACGTATCCGATACCGTACTTCCCAGAGACGTTAAGACCGTTGATTTCATCTGCGTCCAGCAGCACGCTATAAAAACAACCTACGTTTGCAACCTGCCGCCCAGCGTCTGGGGCAGGACCCTGGTCATCCGCGACGAACGTGGTGATGACAGAGAGCTCGGCCATCGCGATACGCGCAGCGCCGGCAATACAGTTCCTACAGCGGCCGCAGCGCCAACAACAGCTCGCAACGCTGCCGACCGGCGCGAGTTTGCCTCGCCCAATGAAGTTCACATCCAGTATTACTCCTGGCGGTGTGTTGCCTACTGCGACCAGCCGGTCTTTCAGTGGGTCAGCCAGGTCCGGGAAAAATACGAACTCACCAACATCGTCAAAGTCTATGGGGGAATCACGCCGGACCACGATGGCGAGCAGGTCAGCATCCGAGTGAAGTCGCCGGTACCTATGGCGGTTGCCATCCTGCCTTCCAACATCGCTGGCCGACTGTACGGCAAGCCGGATATGTTCGAGTCCGAGGTGGAAAAAAGCTCCTGCCAGCAACGCGGAGTCGCGTCCTCAACGTTCCAGTGCCAGTTCAACGTCGCCGACGGGCCGCAGTCTCTGGTCCTTCTCCCCGAGCCCGGCGCGAACATTCCTCGTAAGAAGAAGACGGAAATCGAGGTGCAGGCGGTCAAGTGCGTCGCCAATTGCAATAAACTGCCCAGTGCCAATTAGCTCGCGACTCGGCAGTTACAGCAGACGCACACGCTTCTCCATCTTCATAGGGCCGCCGCTACAAAGACAAGAAGAAAGAACGCGCGCTCCCGCCCAGCGGGCCGGGACATCGAGTCGCTTCGCTCGGCCCCGCAAAACCATCCGGGATGCATGGGCCGCAGATGACAGAGGGGCAAGCGGTCAGCCGTGGAGGTTGCGAAAGGCGGCGAGGCAACGCTGCACCGTTTCCATTCCCGACAAATCGCTGCCTTCCTGCTCGATCAGATAGTATTCAATCCCGCCGGTAGTCTCGGCCGCGGCGAAGACCTTCTTCCACGGCACGGCGCCTTCTCCGAACAGCAGGCGAAATCCCTTCTCGCGAGACCACTCCTTGACGTGCATCGAGCGGATGCGCCCCGGATTTGCCTCGATCCATGCGACGGGGTCGTTGCCCAATTCGACGCAAGGGCCAGTGTCCAGTTGCAGCATGATGCTCTTGTCCGTGTTCGCGGCGAGCAGTTCGATCGGCTTCCGCCCGTCCACGGGCTTCCACTCCAGATCGTGATTGTGATAGCCGGCGTGCAATCCGTGGCTCTTCATCGTCTCGTTGGCCTTGTTGAGCGTCTCCGCCACGCGCTTCCAGCCGTCCACATCCTTAACCTCACCCGGATGGGCCATGACGATGTAACGCGCGCCCAGAGCCTGGTTCAGCTCGATGGCTTTGTTGATTCCATCGGGCGTGAAGGACTGCCTGTCGTTGTGAGTGGAATAGCAGCGAACGCCGAGCGCGTCCAATTCCTTGCGGACCTGCTGGGCGTAATCGAGAGTCCAGTCGTAATAGGGCGCGTAGAACTCGACGCACTCGTAGCCCATCTTCGCGACGCCGCGAACCGTTCCCATCAGGTCCTTTTTCAATTCGTCGCGAACGGAGTAGAGCTCGAGGCCGACGGGGATGTGTTTATCGGCGGCCAGAGCGGCACCCAAAGGCGCTGCCCCGAAAAGGGCGAGAAATGAGCGACGTGAGAGGGCGTCAGGCGTTTTCATGGTAGAGAGACACTACCATAAAAAGGCGAAGATGATTTCCACCGCCGTGGGGTGAGAGCGAGCGAGATGCCGCCCTCCCGAACTTGGTCGGGACAGGCGCCGGGCGCCGCTACGCGGCCTCTGCTCAGGCGGGGGCGGACATGGAGCCGAGGAACTCGGCGTTGGTTTTGGTTTTGGTGAGGCGGCTCAAGAGGAGCTCCATGGCTTCAACGGTCGAGAGCGGGCTCAGGACTTTGCGAAGGACCCAGACGCGGCTAAGCTCGTCGGGCGGGAGCAAGAGCTCGTCCTTGCGCGTGCCGGAGCGCTGAATGTCAATGGCCGGGAAGACGCGCTTATCGGCGAGACGCCGGTCGAGATAGATTTCCATGTTGCCAGTGCCCTTGAACTCTTCGAAGATGACGTCGTCCATGCGGCTGCCCGTGTCGATGAGCGCGGTGGCGATGATGGTGAGCGAGCCGCCTTCTTCGACGTTGCGCGCGGCGGCGAAGAAGCGCCGCGGGCGCTGGAGGGCGTTGGCGTCAATACCGCCGGAGAGGACTTTGCCGGAGGGCGGCGTGACGGCGTTGTAGGCGCGGGCGAGGCGCGTGATGGAGTCGAGCAGGACGACGACGTCGCGCTTGTGCTCGACCAGGCGCTTGGCCTTTTCGAGGACCATCTCGGCGACCTGGATGTGGCGCTGCGGCGGCTCATCGAAGGTCGAGCTGATGACTTCGCCCTTGACGGTGCGCTGCATGTCGGTGACTTCTTCGGGCCGTTCGTCGATCAACAGAACAATCAGGGCGACTTCGGCATGGTTGGTCGTCACGGAGTTAGCGATGGACTGCAGAATCATGGTCTTTCCGGTGCGCGGGGACGCATTGACCAGCCCGCGCTGGCCCTTGCCGACCGGGCAGAGCAGATCGAGCACGCGCCCGGTCAGGTTGTCCTTGGTTGTCTCCATCTTGAGGCGGCCCTGCGGGTAGAGCGGCGTCAGATTGTCGAAGAAAATCTTCGTGCGGGCGATCTCGGGATCCTCGAAATTGACGGCTTCGACTTTGATGAGCGCGAAATAGCGCTCGCCGTCTTTCGGCGGACGCACCTGGCCGGAGACGGTGTCGCCGGTGCGCAGATCGAACTTGCGGATTTGCGACGGGGAGACGTAGATGTCGTCCGGGCCGGGAAGATAGTTGTATTCCGGGGCGCGGAGGAAGCCGAAGCCGTCGGGGAGGCATTCGAGCACGCCTTCGGAGAAAATGAGGCCGTTCTTCTCCGTTTGCGCGCGGAGGATCTGGAAGATCAGCTCCTGTTTGCGCAGCCCCGAGGCGCCGGCGATGTTGTGTTCCTTGGCGATTTTCGCCAGGTCGGTGATGTTCTTTTCTTTCAGTTCTGCAAGGCTAATGCTCATATACGTGTGTTCCTCGAGCTTTTCGATATGGTTCGGTTTTCGGGATTGTTCCAGGTTGTCGTTCCAGGGTGATGCACAGCGCTGGCGGATAAACGTTCAACCGGCCAGGATGGGCAAACCAGATTTGAGCAACGGGAAGCAGCGCGCGGACCCGCTCCTTTGCAGCCCCAACTGCGGAAGCCGCCGGTCTCGAACGCCGCCCAGCGCTGTTCCAGCTTTTTCCTGCCTAAGCGTTCCTCAGGTTAGTGAACGATCGGCCTAGTGGACGTTTCACGCGTGACCGCAAAGCGGCCAACCGGCTTGATCTTGGCTCAAAAGGCTGGAACGGCACTAGTTGGTCAAACTCGCGTCTTTCTCGGCGCCGGTTGCAAACGTTTCGGCAACGGGCGCGACCGCAGCCGGCTCCTGCGGCTGAATGGGCCGCTCAAGCGCAACCTGCAGCACTTCGTCCATCGTTTCAACGAACTTGGTAGTGAGACTCGCGAGGATCTCCTGGGGGACTTCCGCCAGGTCCTTCTCATTGTCCTTCGAAAGGAGCACCGTGCGCAAGCCCATTCGGTGGGCGGCCAGCAGCTTTTCCTTGACGCCGCCGATGGGCAGCACCTTCCCGCGCAGGGTGATTTCGCCGGTCATGGCCACGTCGCAGCGCACCGGAATCTTGGTCAGAGCGCTGACGATCGAAGCGCAGATGGTGATTCCGGCGGAAGGGCCGTCCTTGGGGATGGCGCCTTCGGGGACGTGCACGTGAATATCGATGTTGCGGTAGAAATCCTTGGGCAAGCCGAACTGCGGGGCGCGCGAACGGACATAGCTCATGGCCGCCTGCGCCGATTCCTGCATCACGTCGCCGAGCTTCCCGGTGAGGGTGAGCCGGCCTTTGCCTTCCATCAATGTGGACTCGGTGGCGAGCACCGAGCCGCCCACTTCGGTCCACGCAAGGCCGGTGGCCATGCCGACTTCGTTTTTCTTTTCCGCCCAGATTTCGCGGAACTTGATCACGCCGAGGAAGTCGCCTGCGTTCGCCGGCGTGATTTCGGCCTTTACATTCGCATCCAAGCCTTCGGTCACGACGCGGCGGGCCACTTTGCGCGCGATGTTCTGGATTTCGCGCTCGAGATTGCGCACACCGGCTTCGTGGGTGTAGTGCCGGATGATATGCAGCAGGCCCTCATCGGTGAACGAAAGGCTCGCTTCATTCACGCCCGCAGCTTCGTGCGACTTGCGCACCAGGAAGCGCTTGCCGATTTCGAGCTTTTCCTGCTCCGTGTAGCCGGGCAAACGCAGGATTTCCATGCGGTCCTGCAACGGCTGGGGAATGGTGTGCAGGACGTTCGCCGTGCAAACGAACATCACTTTGGACAGGTCGTATTCGACATCCAGGTAATGATCCACGAACGAGCGGTTGATCTCGGGATCGAGAACTTCCATGAGCGCCGCCGACGGGTCGCCGCGGAAGTCCATAGACATCTTGTCCACTTCATCGAGCACGAAGATGGGATTCACCGTGCCGGCCTTCTTCATCATCTGGATGATCTGGCCGGGGAGAGCGCCGATATAGGTGCGGCGGTGGCCGCGAATTTCGGCCTCATCGCGCACGCCGCCGAGCGAGACGCGGACGAACTTGCGGCCGGTGGCGTGGCCAATGGACATCGCCAGGGAGGTCTTGCCGACGCCCGGCGGCCCGACGAAACACAGGATGGAGCCCTTGGGATTCTTGACCAGTTGGCGGACGGCCAGGAACTCCAGGATGCGCTCCTTGCTCTTATCCAGCCCGTAATGCTCGTCGTTGAGGATTTTCTCCGCCGCCTTGATGTCGCGAATCTCTTTGGAGCGCTTCTTCCACGGCACGGCCAACAACCAGTCGAGATAGTTGCGGCTGACGGTGGACTCCGCGGACATGGGCGGCATGAGCTCGAGCCGCTTGAGTTCCTGCTCCGCCTTTTCGTGGACGTCCTTGGGCATGCCGGCGGTGTCGATTTTCTTTTTCAGCTCGTCGATTTCGCTCTTTTCGCCGCGGCCCAGCTCCTTCTGGATGGCCTTGAGCTTTTCGTTGAGGTAGTATTCTTTCTGGGCCCGCTCCATCTGCCGTTTGACGCGAGTATTGATGTTGCGGTCCACGTTCAGCTTCTCGATTTCGATTTCGAGAATGTCATTGACGCGGGCAAGCCTCTCGAGCGGGTCCACCGTCTCGAGCAAATCCTGCTTTTCATCGACGGGAAGCTGGAGATTGCCAGCGATGGTGTCCGCCAGGCGGGAAGGGTCGTCCACGCGGGCGGCAGCGACCATCGTCTCGTAATTCATGCTCTGGGAAAGCTTGATGAACTGCTCGTAGAGGGCCGTGATTTTTTGCACGGTCTGTTCGACCTGCGCCGAAGGCTCGACGCGCGTGACGAGAACGCGGACCGTGGCGCGGAAGAAGCCTTCTTCGCCGGCGACCGAAAGAGAGCGGGCACGCTCGACGCCTTCTACCAGAACTTTAATGTTACCGTCGGGCAGCTTCACGCTCTGCACGATGTTCGCCAGCGTCCCGACCGCGTAAATTTCCTCGGGCTTGGGATCGTCCACGGAGGCGTCGTGCTGCGTGGCCAGGAAAATCTTCTTGTCGCCGGCGAGCGCCTCTTCGAGCGCCCGGACGGACGCTTCCCGCCCGACGATGAACGGGGTCATCTGTTGCGGAAAGATGACCATGTCGCGCACCGGCATCATCGGCACGCGCCGAACGTCTTGTTTCTCCCGGTTAAACATGCAAGCCCTAAGCCTTTCCTAGTATAAACCCCGCGCGCAGCGGCCGGTTGCCCGGGGCGGCGCTAGCCCGCCTTTTCGAGCAGGTTCCAGTTGATTTCGCGGCCGCGCACCATGTCCGCGCTGATCACGAAGTCGCGCACTTTTCGCTGCATCGGCAGGTGATACATCAGCTCGAGCATCAGATCTTCCAAAATCATCCGCAAGCCGCGAGCGCCGACTTTGCGCTGGAGCGCCAGCTCGGCGACGGTTTCGAGCGCGTCGTCGGTGAAGCGCAGGCGCACGTTTTCGAATTCGAACAGGCGCTGGTATTGCTTGAGCAGCGCGTTCTTCGGCTCCATCAGGATACGCACGAGCGCCGCCTTGTCCAGGTCGTTCATCACGCCCACGACGGGCAGCCGGCCGACGAACTCCGGAATCAAGCCATAGCGGATCAAGTCCACGGGCTGCACCTGCTCGAGAATCTCGATATTGCGGCGCTGCGCGGTGGCGGGCGGCGTGTCGGTATGGAAGCCGAGGGAGCGGCGTCCGGCGCGCTTTTCAATGACCTTCTCAAGTCCGACGAATGCACCCCCGCAGAGGAACAGGATGTTCGTCGTGTCCACCGGCGTAAATTCCTGGTGCGGGTGCTTGCGCCCGCCCTGTGGCGGCACGTTGGCGATGGTTCCCTCGAGAATCTTCAAGAGCGCCTGCTGCACGCCCTCGCCCGAAACGTCGCGCGTGATGGAGGGGTTTTCGTCCTTTTTGGCGATTTTGTCGATCTCATCGATATAGATGATGCCCTGCTGCGCCTTCTGCACATCCCCGTCGGCGTTTTGCAGCAGCTTCAGGATAATGTTTTCCACGTCCTCGCCGACGTAGCCCGCCTCGGTGAGCGTCGTGGCGTCCACAATCGCAAACGGCACATCCAGCATCCGGGAGAGCGTCTGGGCGATCAGCGTCTTCCCCGTGCCAGTGGGGCCGATCAGCAAAATGTTTGACTTGCTCAGCTCCACCTCGCCCGGCTGCTTGTTCAGGAAAATCCGCTTGTAATGGTTGTAGACGGCGACGGCCAATTTTTTCTTCGTGCGGTCCTGCCCGATCACGTAACCGTCGAGAAATTGCTTGATCTCCGGCGGCCGGGGCAGGCGTTTGGCCGGGCTCGCACCCTGCTCGCGTTTTTCGTCTTCCAGAATCGTTTGACAGACGCTGACACATTCGTTGCAGATGTACGCGCGGGGATAGTCCGAAGGCGAACTGATCAGCTTTTCGACCTGTTCCTGGGTCTTATGGCAAAAGGAACAGCGGAGGGGCTCGTCTGGGTTGAATTTTTTCACTGGTGTGCAGGCCTCGCCGGCGCTCCGCACCCCTGGAGCGCCGATACCGCTATTCTAGGCTGAAACTCTCCCGAAGCAAACGTCCATCCGCTATGGGGAGCTTACTGTTTGGAACGCCACCGTGTCCGTCAGGCATCTCGTATCGCCGCCAAAGTCAGCGCTGCTTGAAAATGATTTCGTCGATCAAGCCGTAGTCCTTGGCCTGCTGCGCATTCATGATGAAATCGCGCTCGACGTCCTTCTCGATCCTCTCCATGGGCTGCCCGCTGTGCTGCGAGAGGAGTTTGTTCAGCACTTCCCGCATGCGCAAAATCTCTTTGGCGTGAATGTCGATGTCGGACGCCTGGCCGCCCAGCCCCGAAATCCACGGCTGGTGAATAAGGATGCGGGCGTTCGGCAGGGCGAAGCGCTTCTTCGGCGATCCACCCGTCAGCAGCACGGCCGCGATCGAGGCGGCCTGCCCGACGCAGGTGGTGACGACGTCCGGTTTAACGAACTGCATAGTGTCGTAGATCGCCAGGCCCGCGGTGATCGAGCCGCCCGGCGAGTTGACGTAGAGCTGGATATCCTTCTCCGGGTCTTCGGCCTGGAGAAACAGCATCTGCGCGGTGGCCAGATTGGCCACATGGTCGTCGATCGGCGTCCCGATGAAGATGATGTGCTCCTTCAGGAGACGCGAGTAAATGTCGTACGCGCGTTCGCCCCGGCTGGTCTGTTCGACCACCATGGGTACGAGGGTCGTGGAGCGATAGTCGGAATCGCCGGAATTTCTCATACTTTGGAAAGTTGCGCCCGAAGGAGCCGGATCCGTTTCACTTGGCTGCGGCTGCGGCGACGGTACGAATCCGGGAATTCTGCGCGAGCCAGTCGAGAGTCTTGTCACTCCGCAGCTTCGCTTTCATCCTATCCAGCGCGCCCTGCTTTGTCAAACGCGCGCGCAGCGCTGTTGCCGATTCGCCAGCATGTTCGGCCATGTGCTCCAGCTCGCGCTGGAGTTCCTCCTCGGTGACGTCGATATTCTCCGCGGAAGCGATGCGATCCACGATCAGTTCGGCCTTCACATCCTCCGCAGCCCGCTCCCGCTGCCGTCGCCGAAGCGTCACCCAATCCACATTGACCGCGCGGGGATCCACGCCCTGTGCCGCCAGTGAGCGCACCACGCGTTCCAGCCGCACATCCATTTGATGCTCCACGAGCGATTCCGGTACGGGGAAATCATGCGACTTCACCAGGGCCGCCAGGATTTTCTCGCGCACCAGCTCCTTCTGCCGCTGGTCGCGCGCCTGCTCTATCCGCATGCGAATGTCCGTGCGCAATTCGTCGAGCGTTTTGAAGTCGCTGAGGTCCTTCGCGAGTTCGTCGTTCAACTCCGGCAGCTTCTTCATCTTTATCGCCAGCACCTCCACGGAATAGTGGTAGGTTTTTCCGGCCAGCTTTGCGTCCGGATAATCGGCCGGATAGTTCACGTCGAAATTCTTGTGCTCGCCGACGTTCGCGCCCTTTAGATTTTCGTTGAAGGCCTCGAGCGTCTCCTCGGCGCCGATGTGGCACAGCACGCTCGACGCCTGGAGCGGCTCGCCGCCGCCGGCCGGGGTGCCGAGCAACTTCAGCTCGACAAAATCGTTGTCCTGCGCGGCGCGGCCTTCCACGGGAGCGAACGCGGCGGCCCGCTCGCGCATTTCCTCGAGCGTTTTTTCGACATTTTCGTCGGTGATCTTCATCTCCTCGACTTCGATGTCGAGACCCTTGTAATTGCCGAGCTCGAACTCGGGAAGCACTTCAAAGACGGCGCGGAACTTCAGCGGGCCGCCCTCCGAATAATCCACCTTGTCCACTTGCGGTTGGGAGACCGGCGTCAGCTTCTGCTCCGCGACGGCCTTCTCGACCCGCTGCGGCACAAGGGATTGCACCACCTCGCCTTTGATGTCCTCCGCAAAGCGCCGGCGGATAAGAGATACTGGCGCCTTGCCCGGACGGAAGCCCGGAATGCGGGCGATGCGCGCAAAATCGCGGGCGACCTTTTCGGCCGCCTTTTGCACTTCTTCGGCGGGAATCTCCAGCTCGAGTTCGCGCCGGCAGCTTGCCCCGGACGACGCCAAAGTCGTTGAGTCGTCTTTCGCCGAATCCGGCTGTGGTTCGGAGCTTGCTTCGCTCATGCTCGTCCCTGAAAAAGGAAGAATGGATTCGCGCCTGCTTGGGTCACGCGGGGGTTTGCGCCTTCACTGTGCATCCCATGCTTCGGATGTGGCAGAAAAGGGCTGGCCGGCGAGTCTGCAACGCGAAACGCCAGTATAGGGCACGCCTGCAAGAGCGTCAACGCCGCGCAGGTTCGGTGACGTATCACTTTCCGCAAAGCGCGTTATGCGCCGGTTGACCCTATCACGGAGAGAACCATATAAGACTATGTGCTGGTTCTCTAGGGCGTGCACAAGGAAGTCAGTATGAGATGGGTTCGCATAGGATTGGAAATTGTTGGTGCGTTATCGCTAGTCTTCCTCGGGGTTCTAGCTGTTTGGATCTTTCGAGATACCGCCTTTGAGAGAATTAACAAAGCAAACCGCAAAGACGTTCTCTTCGTTCTTAACTGGGGTGGGGTCTCAACAGATCAAGATTTCAAAGTCATTGCAAGCTATCGGTCGCCGAGAAGCTTAACGGGGGACCACCTGGATTACTACTGTATTGAACTATCAAAGTTCGAGATCGCAGAGTGGGCGAAAGACGAGTGGCATGATGGCCCAGAACAGAATCCGCTGTTAGCCGAGGCGCTTGAACTCGCCCTTAATGATGCCCGTCAGCATGGGGATTGTTTTCCTTCCCCAGAGGAAGCGGACTCTGCGGCAATGAAGATAATGTTCTGCTACGTCATTCTACATGACCGTCAACCGACCGCTGCCAACATCATCCTATACAATCCAAAGAACAAGAGACTTTATTACGTAAGTTACAAAACGTAGTGGAAGCGCGGCCCAAAAGGATGTGAACTGCCGCACCCAAACAACCAAGAGTGTGCCTGCGCGGAAGCCGCCGTTACGAGTGGAAGCATAGTTTGGATTTCAGAATCCCACCCATCATCCAAACTATGAATGAGCCGACACGTACACCGCGTTGACCGTTTAGTCGAGCGTCTCTGGCTGGAGGGCGATGCTTTTTTCGCCTGCGGTTTTTTTCTTCCACTGCTTGCAGACGCACGATTCCAGAAAGATGCTCTGCCTGCTGGTCAAGGTTTTCTGGGAATAAGCATGGCGCCAGGAATCTGTACATCCAACGTTGCGAGGGTGGCAGCGTGCTTCTTTGCCAGCCCGAGCAAATGGCCATCCGTGATTTGCTTTGGCCCTTAGACCCATAGTGGAAGGTCCGCGATCCCCTGATTGTCCGCCAGAAATGTGAAATGCAATCCCTTGGCCATCTTTAGCCGCGACAGGAGTGTTTTCCCTTGTCCGATTGTAAAACTGTAGGAAGGAGCTTAGAGCAGGATGCGTAGGAAGCCCAATTCCGTGACGGCACAGGTGGCTAACGCAGTTTGTTCCGCGGCCACGACCTCTTTGACCCATCTTGCCACGCGGTCGTGCCACTCGTGTTCGTGTAAGCCAAAAGCGATCAGGGCATTCACGTCAAGCGGTAGGTCATGGAAATTCAGCAAGAATCTCCGCAACTTGTCTGCTCGTCAGTCGAGGCGCGTTTCTGCCCGCAGTCAGCACGGGGAATCCGGTCAGCGGGTCCCGCACGATGCGACCCTTCCTGGTCCGCTTTCCGACCGGAACCAACACAATGCGCTGGCCTTCCATGCGTACTTCCAGCGAGTCTCCAGCCCGCAGGTTCATCCTCTCCCGCATGGGTTGGGGCAAGACGACCTGGCCCTTCGTTGACACTTTGGTCTTCACGGTAAGACAATCTTACGACAGACGCTCTTAGTCCAGCTTTTCCGGCTGGAGGGCGATGCTTTTTTCGCCCGCGGCCTTTTTCTGCCAGTAATTGCGGACCCA
>QHYP01000112.1:12805-13394 GCA_003224195.1 Acidobacteriota bacterium
GTGTCGCGGCCGGTGAAGGCGAGCGCGGCAATTTCGGCGTAGGCGATGGAGAGTTTTTGGCTGGAGACTTTGTGATGGGCGACCACGGAGCGGCCGACGTTATCAGCGACTACAGAGGTGTCGACCGGAATCACGCGCACGAACGAATCGCGAAGCGTTGCGCCGTTTCGCCGATCAAAAATGTAGCCTTCGACATTTGTCCCGTTCTTGAGTGTGATCGTGACGTCGCCGCGATAGTCGAACGCCTTCTCGAGCGCGGCGCGAAGATCTTCTTCGGTCGCAAGCTCCGGCACTGAGCCTTCGAGTTTTTGGTGTTCCGCGCCTGGCGCGACTTCGAGCGCGTCTGGATTGGCTGCGGCCAAAGCTGCTTGTGAGGGGCGATCGGCCTGGCTCGTCGCGCTCATGCGCGCGTCTCCTCACATGGATTGGAAGGCGAGTGGATTTGGACCAGGGGATTGTACGCGTGCACCGGCCGCGCGGGTTCGTTCAGAAGCTTCAGCGCTTCGGGGTCAGCATAGGTACTCGAGAACGTGGCCCGCGCCGTGTTCCAAAGCCCGCGCAGCGAACTGAACGTGTCGTTCACCGCCGA
>QHYP01000112.1:13432-16306 GCA_003224195.1 Acidobacteriota bacterium
CTTCGAGAAGCTCCGCAAACGTGTCCGCATAGCCGTCTTGCAGGAGGTAGCAAGGTTTCTGCCAGCCGAAAACGTTGTATGTCGGCATACCCCAAGGAGTGCAGGCATACTGCTGCCGGCCCATCAGAAATTCGAGGAACAGTGGCGACTGGTTGAAGCGCCAACTCTTCTTGCGGTTGGAAAGGATAGCGCGGAAAAGGCGCCGGGTGCGCGCGCGGCCGAGAAAATGCTGCTGGTCCGGAGCTTTATCGTAGGAATAGCCGGGCGAAAGCATCATGCCCTCGACGCCCAGCTCCATCATTTCGTCGAAGAATGCGCGCACGCTCTTCGGGTCGGCGCCGTCAAAGAGCGTCGTGTTCGTGGTCACGCGAAAGCCGCGCTTCAGCGCTTCCCTAACTCCTTCGATGGCCAGGTCGTAGCCGCCCTCGCGGCACACGGAAAAATCGTGATGCTCGCGCTGGCCGTCGACGTGAACGGAGAAAGTCAGGTACTTGCTCGGCTTGAAGAGATGAATCTTCTCCTTGAGCAGCAGCGCATTCGTGCACAAATAAATGTACTTCTTGCGGGCGACCAGGCCCTCGACGATTTTGTCGATCTGCGGATGCATCAGCGGTTCGCCGCCGGGAATGGAAACCATCGGCGCGCCGCACTCCTCGACCGCTTTGAAGCAATCCTCGGGGCTCAGGTCCTTTTTCAGGATGTGCGCCGGATATTGAATCTTGCCGCAACCCGCGCACGCTAAATTGCAGCGAAACAGCGGCTCGAGCATGAGCACGAGCGGATAGCGTTTGCGCCCCTTGAGTTTCTGCTCCAGGACGTACGTTGCGACCGTCCACATCTGCGAAATAGGAACAGGCACTAGCCTTTTTCTCCTATGCCGGCGGAGTCAGGACCAAACCTCTCTAACGGCACTAAGTGAGTCGTCAGTGTATCACGAAAACGAAGTCGCGTTCGCTTTTTCAATCATGTATGCTCGAAATTGGCAACTCCATCGGTCCCAGTGAATTAGGGAGACTTATCGAAATACCTGGCAGAGATCTGAAACGCATGAAGGAGAAGGACGAATGCCTCGGGCGCGCTTCGCGCCGCAGCCCGGTTCAAGAGCGCAGTCAGGAGACGGTGCATCGCATCTTTGAGGCGACTTCCCGGCTGCTCGGCCGCATCCCGCTCGAGGACATCACAACCAGCCGTATCGCCGAAGACGCCGGAGTCTCCATCGGCGCGCTTTACCGCTTCTTTCCCGACAAGCAGGCGATTATCGATGCTATTGCCGTGAAGTGCGTCGAGGAGTTTCGCGCATCGCTGGAAGGCCGCTTCCAGGAAATCAGCCTCGCCGATGGCCCGGCCTTCTTGAGCACCGTAATCGACGCGTTTGTGGAGTTCCTCGACGCGCGGCCCGAATTTCGAACCATCGCTTTCGGCCCCCACGTGAGCGCCGCCACGCGCAAACGGCAGACCGAGCCGGACGCGACGGGCGCAGGCCTTGTGAAGCGCTTCATGATCGAAAGCCTCGGCATGCGGGACGTGGCCGAATTGGATCTGCGCCTGCGCATCGCGATCGAAACAGGCGAGCGCCTCTTCGCGTACGCCTATGAGCAGGCGGACAAAGCCGAACGCGCCCGCGTCATCGCGGAGATGAAGCGCCTCTTGTCGGCTTATCTCTTCGGAGCGCCCGCCAGCGGCTCGCCGGGCGCCAGCGGTTCGCAAACTGTTTGATCAGTCGGCCGCTGCCGTGCGGCCAAGTGCGCGAGTGAGATCGGCGTGGAGCAGCCGGTGGAAGAGGTGCTCGCCGGCTTCGCGCCGCACGGACAGCCGCCCGGCGAGATAGGCGCGCGACCTGAGTCCCCTCTGTACCGCCTCGCAAAGCATGGTGTCCTCGTCCTGTACCTTTTCGCTGACGGCGATGCTCTCGCGATTTCGCGCCTGGGCCGTCACGCTCGTGTCCGCAAAGTAGTAGTCAAAAACCACCGCACAGCGATCGGTGCCGAGCGGGACCACCAGGTTGGTGTCCATCACGCCTTCGTAGGCATTGATCATGAAGTTCGGATAGATCCAGAGATAAAAGGCGCGGCCTCGGCGCGTGGCGGATACATCCGGTTGTGATTCTCCTTCCGCGGAGATTGGACTCGATTGCAGGCAGGCGCGCTCGAAATTCTTGATCGTATATTTCGTGTACTCAATGACGCTGCTCAAGCCCTTGTGCGCGTGCGGCACGTGGTAGCCGCCGTCGAGATAGTTGTCCACATACACTTTCCAATTGCAGTTCAGCGCGTACCTGCGGCGTTCGAAGAATTTCAGCTTCTTCGTCAGCTCCAGAGGAGCGACGAGACCCACCGCTGAGCCGAGGAACTCGCGAAGGGATACGCCCGGCGAGTCCAGATGAATGAAGACAAAGTTCTCCCAGGTCTCGACGCGCACCGGGAGCAGGCCGTTTTTTGCGCGGTCGAAATCGCACACGCCTTCGAATTCCACCATGCCTTTCAGCGCGCCGTCAGTGCCGTAGGTCCAACCATGATACGGACAGCGGAAGCGCTCGGCGGAGCCGGCGGGCTCGGTCACAACTGCGGCGGCATGATGGCGGCACACATTGAAAAAAGCGCGCAACTCGCCGTCCTGTCCGCGCACGACGACAAGCGGCTCTCCCGACACTTCCACGGTAAAGAACTGGCCCTTCTCGCGCACCTGGTCGGTTCTGCCCACGAACTGCCACGTTGCCCCAAAGACGCCTTGCCGCTCGAGCTCCGCGATGCGCGCATCGAGATACCAGGGCGCGGGGATCGTCCAAGCCCGTTCGAGTGGGTCGGCCGGATTGTAGAGATTCACGACGTCGCGCAGGCTGCGGTCCATGCCCGTGACCTCGATGCGGGTCCCTCG
>QHYP01000112.1:16525-16743 GCA_003224195.1 Acidobacteriota bacterium
TTGGCCTGGGCTGCACAGGCAAGCTGTATTGCATCAGGCGCCTTAATCGTGCGGTCCCTCCGAATCGAGGCATAGATGCGCGCCGCCGGTTGGTCGAACGGAAGAAGCACCGTGGTCAAGCTGAGGGCTTCTTCGTAGGAGCGCCAGAGTGCGTCACTCCCTTTTTCCATCGGCTTGACGAGAATCTCTCCCAGGCTAAGTGTGGACGTGAAGAGTTG
>QHYP01000302.1 GCA_003224195.1 Acidobacteriota bacterium
TAGCTCAAAGACTTGATGAGGAGTGTATATGCGAAGGACCATTCTTGCTTTCGCAACGCTGCTGGGATTGACGGCCGCCTGTGCATGTGACGCCCTCGCTCAAAAAACGACTGGCGCGCTAAACGGCCAAGTTCTGGATCCGGCGGGAGCCGCAGTGACGAGTGCCAAGGTCACAATCTCCGCGAAGGATCGGGGGTTCAAGCTCGAACTGACAACGGGATCGGACGGCACTTTCACCGTGCCCGATCTTGTTCCAGGCAACTACGGGATCAGCATTCAAAGAGAAGGTTTCAAGACTTTCGAGTCAGTGGTCACGGTCGTTGTGGGCGTTTCTACATACCTTGCGCCCAAGCTGGAACTTGGGTCCGTCAAGAATGTTGTTATGGTTGAGGGCAATGCCGTTACCGTGGATACGACAAGAGCTACCGTGCAGGGGCTCATTACCAGCGCTCAGATCGACCAATTGCCCTTGAACGGCCGCAACTTTCTGGACCTAGCCACGCAGGAGCCGGGCGTTCAGACCGTAGATGGTGGCACGTTCGATCCGACCAAGAATCAGATGGTTGGCGTCTCGGTGGGCGGACGTTCGGGACGTTCCACGCGAATCCAGGTCGACGGCGTGGACATCACAGATGAAACTGTCGGCACGACCGTCGCCAACATCTCCAACGAGTCCATTCAAGAGTTTGGCATCCAGCAGTCAAACCTCGATCCCAGTACGGACCTGACTTCGTCCGGTGCCGTGAACATCATCACCAAGAGTGGCACCAACACCATTCATGGCAGCGGCTTCGGGTTCTTTCGCGATCAGCAGTACGCTGCTGACCAGCGTCTCGACAAGACCGTCCCGACCGCTGAAAAACCTCCTTTGTCGCGCCGAAACTTCGGAGGCTGGCTAGGGGGGCCATTCCTTAAGGATCACCTCTTTTGGCATTTAGATTACGAAGGTAACCGGCAGGCTGCGCAGCGCTTCGTCAACACTCCCAACTTCCCCCAGTTTACCGGCAACTTCGGAGTGCCCCTAACCGAAAATATCGGCAGCGGGCGCTTGGACTGGAACGTGAATCAGAAGCTGAGTCTCTTCTATCGCTTTCAGCACGATGATAACGTCGCTGTGACCGGCTTTGGTGGAATTGCTCTGGACGCGTTCTCGAACCTGAACAACACCAATCTTCATGTTGTCGGCGCCGATTGCCGCACCGGCCGGTGGGCGCATGCCATACGCTTCTCCTATGTGAACTTCAACAACTTCATTGTGGACGCGAACGCCGCCGCCCGCACTCCCACTACTATTGATCCCGGCGGTAAGCCAGTCCTCATTCGCATCCGCAACAACGTGATCGTTGGTCCGAACCTCCTCGCGCCCCAGCGGACCTTCCAGGACAACAAACAAACCAAATATGACGGCACAGCCGTCTTCGGACGCCACACATTCAGCTTCGGCATCGAGTACAACCACATCGAACAGTTTGTATTCGCTTCTTTCTTCGGTCTGGCACCGCGTATCTCCGCTAGCCGCAACAGTACAACCCGGGCGTTTGCCAACACGAATCCTTTCGGACCCGGCGGCGACACCAACCCGCTTAATTACCCGCAGAACCAGATCGTGCTCGGCAACGGCTTGGGTTTTTTCAGCGAGAAGCCGGCACTCGGCTTCTCCCACGGGGGCACCATCAATCACCGTCTGGCCTTCTACGCGCACGACTCGCTCAAATGGACTCCTCGCCTCACCCTGAACTATGGTCTGCGCTATAGCTGGAACAGTTCGCTCTCCAACCATGATCTCGAGCGCACGCCGTTACTGGGTCTGTTTGACCAAGAATTGGCCGGTCGGCCGAATCGCGACGCAAACAACTTTGGCCCGACGGCCGGATTTGCCTGGAACGTGCGCAACAACAATAAATTGGTCATCCGCGGCGGCGCAGGCATCTACTATGAGACGAACATCTTTAACAACCTTCTTTTTGATCGCGTCCTGAACATCCCTCCTGGTCTCGGCAACGATACGCCCGTCATAACGGGGGGAAGTCCGCTGCTGATCGACCCGGCCACAGGCAACACGCTGTTCGATTTCAGCACGCAGTGCACGGGTCTCCCCGGAAATAGCTGCATCGGCGCGCCGATAGGGAGGGTAATTCCCTTCGTCCTGCAGGGACAGCAACTGATCCAGCAGGCGAGTGCGGCTCTGGCTGCAAACTGGCCCGCACCGGGCGTTCCCCCGCTCTTCAACCAAATCCTAGATACAGAAGGAAGCGTGCTCGACCCAAACTACAAGACCCCGTACGGCATCCAGATGAATATTGGCGTCCAGTACGAAATCCGTCCCGGCCTTGTACTCACGGCGGATTACGTCCGCAACCGCGGCGTTCACTTCAACCAAACCATAGACCGCAATCGGATTGGGGCTGCCGATACCCTTTTTGTTCCGGCGGCAATTTCCGCGATGCAAGCCACTTTCGCCTCCTTCGGCTGCAACACGGGAACAACCTCTACCGATGTCGACTGTGTCATCAGCAACGGTGGCTCGATTGATGATTTCGCAGGCAATGGGCTTGGCGCGGGCAGCGGCGTAGACGGATTCGCCTTTAGCGGAAAGAACCGGAACTTCCGCGGGATGGGCATTATCTCGCCGCTCGGACTCTCACTCTACCAGGCGTTGCAAGTCCGACTGCGTGGTGACCTACCCCGTTGGGGTCCCTTCAAGCACGTTATCACGAACATTACGTATGCTCTCGGCCGATTTGACTCCACAGGCGTAGACCAGGACTTTCTCTCGGGATCGGCCTTCAACGATAGACCCACGAAGTTCTTTGGACCCGCCGGTCAGGACCGCACGCATCAGATAGGCCTTAGTTTCCTGGTGGACCTGCCTTGGGGCTTTGCATTGAACAGTACGACCAAGTTCAAGACCGCTCTGGCGGGCTCGATATTCTTGCCTCTCACCACGGGTGATGCCGCTGAAATCTTCTTCTCGGATCTGGACGGCGACGGAGTAACCCAGGACCCGCTCCCAGGCACGAATCGAGGTTCCTTCAGCCGGACAGTCACCGCCAGCAACATCAACAGATTCATTAACAACTACAATTCGACCTTTGCGGGAACGCTCGGCCCGGCCGCTCAGGTGCTGGTGCAGGCGGGATTATTCACCCAGGCACAACTGGTAGCACTTGGCGCCACTTTGACTTCGGTGGCGCCGGCACCTCCGCGACAGGTGAACAACGACTCCTTGATCGATACAGACGTACGATTCTCAAAAGTATTCAAGTTCAAGGAGCGCTTGCGCATCGAGCCGATGGTGGAGGTTTTCAATCTGTTCAACATATCAAACTTCGATCCGTTGAGCAGCACGCTGGACGGCAGTTTCGGCGACCCGAACGGGACACCAAAAGGCGCCGTACCAAACCGTATCGGCGCTGGATCGGGTTCGTTTGCTCCCGGTGTGCAGCGTGCGTTCCAGTTCGGCATCCGCGTGTCCTTCT
>QHYP01000303.1 GCA_003224195.1 Acidobacteriota bacterium
CCGATGCGGTGACGCACGCCCCAGTGGCGGGCTATGTGATCACCATTGAAGAAGTGGCAGGCGTCGCGCTTCAAGTTTCTGAATCCCGCTACCGCGGGGCGCGCCCGGAGAATGAGCGCCCGCCAGAAAACGGCGCGGCAGGCATTCATATTGACTCCATCGCGTGCCCGCTCGAAGCCGCCATCCTGAGGCACGTCACCGAGCTCTCGAAGCTTCCCGTCGTGCTGGACCGCCCCGGGGGCGTGGTGCACAGCGACCGCGAAATTCGGCTCACCGTGCCGGCCAGCGCCGAACAGCAGCACGCCGTGGAATTCGGCGTCCTGCGCGGCCTGCTCGAACTCGTGGAGCCTGCCCGCCTGGGCGGGCAAGCGAAGCACAGTGCCGCCACGGCCGCGCCGTCGAAAAAGTCCTGGTATCACAAGCTTTTCGCGTGAGCAGAGTTGTCCAAAGCGCATGGCTCCTTGCCGCGCTTGCGATCGCTGTGCCTGCGCTCGCCTCGCCGCGCCCGGAACATGCCGTTGTAGCTCACCCTGGAATTTATCCCGACTTGGTCGGGAGGGGTGAGGCTTTTCCCAGGGAAGTCATCCTGCTCGGCACGGACGCCGAAGGCGGCACGCTCACGCTGCGGGTCCCAGTAAACATTTTCCCGCAGTTGCAGCAGCCGGGCAGCGGCGTCAACATCAACCTGAACCAGATTGGCGGCGCGAGCGTTTCCTCGAGCCTCTACGACAGCGGCAACACCGCGCTCAAGGTCAACTGCGTGGTCGGCTGCACGGCGTCGGCGGGCTTCACGGACAACTCGGCGTTCACCGCGGGAACGACAGCCGTCACGAACGTCGGCGCAGTGTTCAACGACGCGCTGGCTGCTGTAACCAGCGGCAACGCCGCGGCGGCGCGCATCACTTCTTCGCGCGCCTTGCACGTCAATCTGCGCAACAATTCCGGTACGGAAATCGGCACGGCCGCCGCGCCGGTGCACATTGATCCCACCGGGACGACAACGCAGCCGGTCAGCGGCACCGTCACCGCAAACATCGGCACGACGAACGGACTTGCGCTCGATACCAGCGTCAACGGGATTCTGAATGCTCAGGGCTCGGCGACGAGCGGTGAAAAGGGGCCGCTTGTCCAGTGCGCGGTCTCGACTGCTGCGCCGGCTTACACCACCGCCCAGACCGATCCGTTGAGTTGCGACACGAGCGGCAATCTGCGCGCGAGCGTCAACAACACCGTTACCGTCAGCGGCACCGTCACCGCCAACCAGGGCGGGACGTGGACGGTGCAGCCCGGCAACACGCAGAACACCACGCCGTGGCTCGTGCAGGGCAGCCTCTCGAACAACGGTGCCGCGGCGGGTGCGAACCGCGTGGCCATGCTGCCAGGTGTCGCGCAGACTTCCTACAACAACGGCGCAGCCGCAACGCAGGGCCGCGATGCGGCGCTCAACATCGGCACGGATGGTCTGGCGTGGGTCGCGGCGCTGCCTGCGATGCGCCCAGCGAGCTACGCAGCTTCGGCGACAGTCGCTCCCGGCGCCAGCGCCACCGATATTGCGGTTCTTCCCGGCAACGCCTCGAACACGGTGCTCGTCACGCGCGTAAAGATTTCCTGCACGCAGACCACTGCGGGCATCATTGTTCTGCAGCTCATCAAGCGTTCGACAGCGGACAGCGCGGGAACTTCGTCAGCCATGACCGTCGTTCCTGACGACTCGAACTACGCTGCCGGCGCGTCCGCTCCTCTAACCTACACGGCCAACCCGACGCTCGGCACGGTGGTCGGCAATGTGGACACTTATAAGCTCGGCTGCCTGGCCACGAGCTCGGCTTCGCCAAACGACATTTACATTTTGAACCGCACGCAGAAGCCCATCGTCCTGCGCGGGACGGCGCAGCAGCTTGCCGTGAACCTGAACGCCGCAACGGTGACGGGCGGCAGCGTGGCCGTGACCTTCGAGTGGATCGAGACGGCGACGATCACTCCATGAGGAAATTATTGATCGGCGATGTGGGGGCACGATTCATTAGCGCGCTTGAAGCGCGACATATTGTGCCCCTACTGTACCCAGCATTTTTCTTTGCGCTGCTTGCCGCAGCATTTTTCTTTGCGCTGCTTGCCGCAGCGCCACTCGCGGCGCAGACCCCGAACGCGCTATGGCCAAAACTGCGCCGACCACTTAGACTGATCCTGCTTCTTTTCTTGTTTTGCAGCCTAAGTGCAGAGCGCGTTGCGGGGCAGACGCCTACGATTGTTAACGCTTCCCGGAACATCGCCACGAATCTGTCGGGACTCAACAACGCTACAACGACCGGCTGCAACCTGGGGACGCAGACCGCCGAGACGGATTATTTCTGGTGTTTGGCCGACCCTAGCGTGGCGGGGAACGCCATCATCGTGGCGTGTGGCTGGTCCGACAATACGGCCACGCTCACAATCAGCGACGACAAATCGAACACCTATACGTCGTTCGTTGGCCCCTCGCGGCACGCGTCTGGTCAGGACATCCAGATTTTCGTGGCCTCCAACGCGGCCGCTGGTGCGCACCAGCTCGACGCGCATTTTTCCGCCGCCTCATCCATCATCCAGTGCGTAGCCTACCAATTTTTCAACATCGTGAGCAGCTCGCCGAGTTGCGGCACGGCGGTCAGCGCGACCAGCGCGGGAGCAGCGACAGTCAACGCAGGCAACATTACGTCCTCGACGGCCAACTGCCTCTACTTTCAGTTCGCGGAAGAGGATGGCGGCGTGCAGCCGACTTGGACGGCGGGTACTGGCTATACCCTGGGGGACGCGAGCATCCGCGAGAGCGAGGCCGCACAATTTCAGGTCTTTTCGACGGCGGCATCACATCCTTGCTCAATGACGATCAGTTCGTCGAGCAAATGGAACACCGCTTGCATCGCGCTCAAGCCCGCCACGCAAGGCGGTGACGCCACCACCCCGGTCGTCATTCGCGGCCTCACGCTCAACCCGATGGAGGACTCGCTTACAAGTTACACCTTTCAAACGCCGTGCCAATCGGGGTTGATGGTTGCAGCGTCGAACATGGATGCTGGCGCTCCCGTAACCGCCATCAGCAGCACAAGTCCAACGGTGACGTGGAATGAAGTTGGCGCGCCGGGGGTCAGCAACACGGAGGGTAGCCAGGAAATCTTCTTCGCCGCGGCGACATTTACCAGTAGCACGTCTACTACGGTCACGACGACGGCCGCAGCTACTCACAGCGACATCGCGTTCTACTGCATTAGCGGCGCGAGTTCTTCACAGCCGGATTCGGGTTTGGCAACCGGGACAGGTAACGTTAGTTCCTTCACGAGCCCCGTATCCACCGCCAGCATCACGCCGAACAGCAATCAGGGAGTCATCATCGGCACCGTTGGCATCGCGCAGAACGGCTCAACGAGCTGCGATCCAACCGG
>QHYP01000294.1 GCA_003224195.1 Acidobacteriota bacterium
AGGTGCTCTCCCAACTGAGCTACACGCCCGCGTACAATCCTATGATTCTAATGGATTTCTTGTGAGAAGGACCACCTGCTTTTTCTCCAGGTGCTCCCCGAGCCGAGCTAACCTCCCACAACGGTGCAACCTTCATCTTGTCAAATAATTACAGCAATTTTCCAAATAGCTTTAACTTCGATTCTCGGTCCGTTCGGTCCAAGAACGCACTTTTTCTAAGGAAGTTGGTAGCCTGATTCGATCCGCTGTGCGCCTTCCGGGGGAATGCAAACGTCATCATGGTTTCTACGACCGGAGAGTTTGTTGGTGGGCAACACCGAGTTCATGAAGTCATCAGGCTCAGCGAGAAGGTGGGCGGCAGCGGAAGAAAACAGACTTGGTCGGGAACCGCGCCGAAGTTGCGTCCGCATGGACAAGGTATTTGGGCACAAGAAGAAACGGACGTAGTTCCACTTACTCTCTTACTTCAAATAGTTACCAAATCAGTTTTCCTTGTCGCGGATGTTGCAGACATTGACAGGCAAGGTCGGGCAAGCGAAGGACGGTGAAAAACACGGAGTAACGGACGACCAGAGCCGACCCGAATCGCAATACGTCGGCTAGCGCACAGACTTCTATGTCGGCACGTATGTGAGTTTTGATCTCCGTCGACAAATCCAATTTAACGGTGCATACGTGTGAGGTAGACTCCCCGTGCTGCTAGGAATAGCAACTCGTGGCGAGCAACCTGAGGTGATCAAATGAAGCAGCCGTTGGTTCTTAAATTGTCAGCGGCGTCGATTTTTTTTCTGCGACTTCTGATGAGTTCGTTCAACTACGGCTATCTGGCGGCGGAGGAGACGATATCTACCTCACGGGGTTTGCGCGTCACAGTTAATCCTGCAACGGGTGACTATGCCATCGGACAACCGGGCGCGGCTTCGGACGTATTGACCGCTACCGTTGCTGCTAAGGTGGACGGGCGGTGGCTTCACGCGCGCGATTATCCGAAACATTTAGTCACCGAGTCTGTCGCAAACGATGATTTGGGAATGGCTCATGAATGGACGGTAAGGCACTCAGGACTAGACAGCGTCCCTGAGCTACTTTGTATCCTACATTCGTACATGGACAGGCCATTGGGGGAAATTCAGGTCCAAGTGTTCAACGGTTCTAGGAAGACGATCCATGTCGAGGCCATTCGTCCGATGGAAGCGACGCAAGGCAGGATCATGGATTTAGGTGGCGCGGTCCCTTCAGACCGGGTTCTCTCGGACAGTTTTAGCGAAGACCGTCCCGCGATGAAAATTCACGACCTGACAGACGCCGAAGGAATGTATCGCGGAGTCGGCAGCCAGCTTCTATACAACCGGCAGAGTCACCTTAGTTTCTTCGTCGGCGCACTCACTTCCAATCGCTTTCTCACCGTGTCCCGTCTTCACGTCGGCGGATCATTGAACGCTCCGCAAATCCAGGCATTCGAGGTTGACTCCACTGGCACTACCGAACTGACCAAAGAGAACTCCCTGAAACAATCGCCGCCAGAAGATCAAATTGAACTGGGCACTTCTGTTGCGCCGGGTGCGAGCTTGGATTCCGAAAAGCTGCTATTCGGTGTGAGCCGCGACTACCACGCCCAATTGGAAACCTATGGATCGCTGATTCGGGTGCTCCATCACGCAGGGACTTCGTCTTCTCCGCCGATGGGCTGGTGGAGCTGGACGGCTTATTATTTCGGACTCAATCAAGGGACTGCATTAACCAACGCTCATTGGTTGGCTCAACATTTGAAGTCGCTGGGATACCAGTTCTTCCACATCGATGAGGGATATCAGTACGCTCGAGGCGAGTACGCTACGCCAGATTCCACACTGTTCCCGAACGGCATGGCTGAGCTCGAACGAAAGATTCGCAGCGAAGGTCTGATTCCCGGCATATGGACCGCGCCATTCCAAGTCTCGGACCGGTCTTGGGTCTACGAGAATCATCGCGACTGGCTGGTGCACAATGCGTTGGGTGATCCCATCCGCATCGGGCAGGTTGGTGGCAAGGATCGGTTATTTGTGCTTGATACGACCAATCCCGGCGCTCAGGAGTATTTGCGCAAGACTTACTCGATGCTGGTAAATGAATGGAATATTGGGTATATCAAGTTGGATTTCATGGAAGATACAGCCGTCGAGGGTTTCTATTACCGACCCAATACTACCGCACTCGAAGCACAAAGAATTGGTTTACAAATCATCCGGCAAGCCGTCGGAGAACAAGTGATCCTGGACAAAGACGGCAGCCCGATGCTCAATCCTGTCGGTATCGTCGATACCGGGCGCATTTCTCTGGACACCGGCCACACTTTCGAGGCAACGAGAGATGCCGCTCCCGGAATTGCGGCAAGATACTACATGAACCGCAATTTCTTTGTCAGCGACCCGGACGCTTTTTGCGTTTCCTCGCAGATTGTGACGGATCAGCCCTGGCATGGGGGCAAAGTTCCCCTCACTCTTGATGAAGCCAAGGCTTCCATCGCCCTTTCCGCGGTTTCAGGAGGAATGTACGAAATCGGTGACGACTTGCCTGCTCTCGGCGCAGATCCGGAGCGCCTCGCCTTGATTCAAAATCAAGACTTAATCGAGATGGTCAAATTGGGCCGGGCCTCGAAGCCTCTCGACCTCATGAGTTATTCGCCAGAGGATAATCAGCCAAGTGTTTTTTGGGTTGAGGAAGATCATCGCCAAGGCATGCTGACCATCTTTAATTGGACTGACCAACGTCATTCACGTTCCATCGAGTTCTCCAGCCTGGGCTTACCGGCCTCGAACCAGCACAAAATCTCAGATGTGTTCGATGGCAAAGCCGTGGCAACTCCGAATCCGAACTCTGTCGTTGTGGACCTGCCTCCTCATTCGGCTCGCGTATTCAAGCTCGTAAACATGGGTATCTCCGCGCGGCCACCGGTTATCAAAGTTGAGCATCTGCCGAGCGTGAAGACAGGAGCGACCGCGACCTTTCGCGCCCAGCCGGCAACTTCCAACGACGCCGTAGTTACGTATCGTTGGAGTTTCGGGGACGGTGTCACTCTGGAGGGCCCGGAAGTTTCTCATGCCTACACAAAACCTGGAACGTATCAGGTGGTGGTAACTGCAGTCGGTCTGGGAGGTCTCTCGACAGAAGAAAGCTTCCGCCTCACGGTATCAGGTTCAGTGTCAACTAGGTTTGTCCCTGCAGAAAAGAGACGTTATCAGCCACCCGGGTGAACGCGACTGTCGAGGTTTTCACAGACGGATCGAGGAAACTTCTGTCATTGGCGCCGCTGCGCTACGCCTCAGGTGGGTGGTCGAGAATCGCTTCCGCCTTCGGATCCCAATGAATCTTCTTCCCGGACCAATAGGCGCGGGCGGCCAT
>QHYP01000230.1 GCA_003224195.1 Acidobacteriota bacterium
CCCCATATCGTGGTAGAGCGGCAGCCAGCTAATCACCACATCATCCGATCGGACCTCGACTGCCTCGACCATCGCGCGCATATTCGCCAGCAAGTTCGCGTGGGTCAGCACGACGCCCTTCGGATCGCCCGTCGAGCCGGAGGTGTATTGCAGCAGCGCGATGTCGTTTGTCTTTCTAACGCGGCTACCGGTCAAGTGCGCGGGCAGCGCGCCTGGAGCCAGTGGCGGAGCCTTTTGCGCCGCCTCGATCAGCTTTTGTGCGTCCACGACCGCTTCGAGCGAACGCACGCACGGCTTCAGCAGTCGAGCCACAGCTTCGGCGCGGCGAAACGTCAACAGCAGACAAGCCTCGGCGTTGTTCAGAATGCCCGCCTGCCGCTCGGCATATTCCTCGATGCGGTCGGCGCGGAACGGCGGATAAATCGGCACGGGAATTGCGCCGGCAAGAAGAATTCCCGCGTAGGAAATGAAAAACTCGCGCGACGTTGGGAGCATCAGCGACACGCGTCCGCCTACACACACTCCGCGGCGCGCCAACTCCGCAGCGCACTGCTGCGCGGCGGCATAAAGCTCACCGAAAGTAAACGTAAATTCGCGCCCGTCGTCTTCGGTGATGCGGAGGTGTTCCCGCGCGGCATCGTGCGCGGCGCGGTGGCGCAGCACGTCGATTAACGTCTGTGCACTCTCGACGCCGCGCTCGGCAGCGCCACGATCGAGCGCCTGAGCGGCTATGGCTGCGCGCGCGCCCGCTCCTGCGCCGTTGCGCTCCGCGTCCACGCCCGGCGCGGCTGCCACCGCAGCGGCGATTTCCGCCGGAGTGTTGGCTTCGGCGATGACGCGATCGGGGAGGCGCACGCCGAAGGCGGCCTCGAGCCTCGCCAGCAACTCGACGCGCTCCAGCGAACCGAGTCCCAGGTCGCGGTCAAGATGCGAATGAAGATTCAGGATCGGCAGCGCGCCCGCGCTCCCGAGTTCCTCGAGCAGCCCGCGTAAAATTTCCAGCACGCGCTCGCGTGTTGCCGCCGCCTCGACTTGTATGACGGGAGTGGCCATGGATGCACAGCAAGGCCAATGTGATGTTGTAGAGCCTACCACGCGACGTGCGGGGATGTCATGCGTCGCGCGGCTGACGGCCGCCGAAGAAAGACGGCGTTCGCAATCCGGTGTAAACTCTCTTCGCGCGCCCCTTGGAACGCCAGCTTGGAGGATCTCATGAACGTTGTGACACCACTCCCGAAAGAAAAAGCCGCCGCCGAGGTGCACGGCATCTACGACGGCGTGTCGAAGAAGTTCGGCAAGATGCCCAATATTTTCGGCCTGATGGCGCATCGGCCGGACGTCCTTGCGAAATTCCTCCCGCTGTACTCCGCGATTATCGATGGCGGAACGCTGGAGCCGCGCTATAAAGAATTCGCTTACTTGAAGACCTCGCTGATCAACGGCTGCGAATATTGAACGCGCGCGCACACCGCTTCGGCGAAGCGGATTGGCATCACCGATGAGCAAATCCGTGCGCTGCAATTTTATGAACGCAGCTCACTGTTCGATGAGAAGGACAAGGCCGTCATTCTTTACGCCGAGCGCGTCACCCGGGGCGCCTCGGCAATCCGCGAGGGCTCTCCCACGGAGTTGCGAAAGTATTTCGACGAAGGGCAGATCGTCGAGCTGACGCTGGTGATCTGCGTCGCGAATTTTACGAATCGCTTCAACGATGCCTTGCGCGCGGTGCCGGATCTCGGCGGCTAGGTTTCGCCGCGTCTATTCCTTCGCCAACCCGGGCGAATAGTTCCGCGGCAACAGCGTGGTGGAGAGGTCCACCCCGGAAAGGTCCGCCCCCGTCAGGTCCGTCTCACGCAGGATAGTCACCCCCATATCGGCGCCGCGGAACCGCGCACCGCGCACGTTTGCTCCCCGAAAATTGGCGTTGCGCAAGAGCGCGCGCTCAAAATTCGCATTCGAGAGGTCGCAGCGGAAAAATTCCACGCCGCTCGCCTGCGCTTCGGTCAAGTCCGCGCCAGCCAAGACAGATTCGGTCATGTCCGTGTTCCGTAAATCGGCCTTGCGCAGGAGCGCGCTGGAAAAATCCGCGCCCGGCAGCTTCGCGCCGCGCAAATCGGCGCCTTCCAGATTCGCCCTGCGCAGAATCGCCCCGCTCAAGTTGACTCCCTGAAGGTCGCCGTCCTGCCCGCGGAAGAATCGCTCGTGCGCCGCCAGTATTTCCGCCAAGCTGCGGCCCTGGTGAGCAAGCTTTTTGGGATTGCGAAGTCCCATACCTTTCCTCGTCGTTCGGAGATGGATTCAGTATTCTACTGAATCGCTGGGACAACGGAAATTCCCAGTGACGCTTTTCAACGCCGGATTCCGGACAAGCGTGCCGGGCTTGAAACGCCATTAGGAATTTTGCCACACAGTGTCTTGTCCGCGCCGCATTCGATAAAATGGAAGCGCAGGCGCGGGGCCGCGATGCGATAAAATGAAGCCGGCCGTACTTTCATCCGTTCTGTCCTGAACGCCCGCGGGGGAGCGCACCTCTTGAGTAACTTTTGCAGAGCCAGGCGAGGAGCTTCTCTTCTGGTGTTCTCGTGCCTTTTCGGAAGCACTGCGTTTTCCTGTTATGCCCAGGGCCGCGAGGACGAAGTCGTTGCCAATATCGCCTCGGGTCGAGTGGTTGCGCATGTGACGAAAGAGGGGATCGCGTTCGCCATCATCGAGGAATCCGCCGAAGCCGATTCCATCCCGCCACGCGTCGTCGCCGTCGATTCTTTGCACTTGGGCGTGATGCTTGGAGCGGTCGAATGGATATTGCCGGGGAAGGACGCGAAGCCCATACGCCTGGAGAAGATGATTTCGCACATCGCCACGGGGCGGCGGTCGGAAGCTTCATCGGAAATGGCCAGCGACCTCGAGACAATCGGCGTGGCCTATCTTGAAGCGCTGCGCCCGCTTGCCGAACAGCTCCATCACAAGGTCGAGCTCGGCCCCGACGAGCCGCTTTTCGAGCTCGTGATCATTGGCTACGGCCCGGAGAATTACGGTCCGGAGGTTTGGCTGTACGAGTACCGCATGGAACAGGAAGCGCTTCGCGGAGACTACATGAAAACGCGCGTTCTCCGCCCGCACACGACGCAACTCTACCCTCTTGAAAAGCACGAGCCGAAAGCGCTCGTCGAGGTTCGCTATCCACCCGATCTCAGGGGGCCAACTTTTCAAGTGATGATCCGGCGGAATGACCCCGAAGTAGCGCGGATTGCCGGCTCCGATCCGAGGTTGGCGAAAGTAGCGGATAAGATCGAGGCGGGCCAGGCGAATGCGGCGAAGTTCGCTGACGCGGTTGATTTCCTTCACGCCCTGGTGCTCGCCACCGCAGGCAAATCGAGATTCGCGCTGGGCAAATTCGAGGAAGGCCGCGGTTTCGACTGGATCGTCCCCCCGGAGGAACCTGTCGAGAAGGCGAAAGAGGACAAGAATCGTCCCGCCGAAGCGCCCTCCCTCATGCGCAAACCCAAGCCGTAGTTCAGTCGAGCATTTCGATCGAGTCGCCGCGGCGAATCACGCCGCTCTGCAAGACCCGGCAGAGCATTCCGCGCCGTCCTTGCAGGTCGCGCCGCAACCCCGGGCGGATTCTCTCCATGAGGTCACACGGCGTACATGGAGCCGTCACTTCTACGAGGGCTTCTCCAATCCTCAGCCTCGTGCCGGCCTCCAGGCCATTCGCGTTCAGCCCCTCCGTAGTAATATTCTCTCGGATGATGCCCGGCGGGAGACCCATGGCGTCCAGGCTCTCCGATTCGACAAGCAGCACCTGTCGCTTGCTTCCCGGCCGGGCATGTACACAACCTTCAAACCCCAAGTCTTCAAGCGCGCGGACCTCAGCAACCTCCTCCATCGGAATGTGGCGCTGTGGCGCGCGGAAAAGATGTTGCACCGTGGCCACCAGACTCAGTCTCCAACTGCGATCCGCCGGCCCGCGCCAGTGCCAATGTCTTTGCGAAAGTGCATTCCTTCGAAGTGAATCTTTCCGACGGTTTCGTAGGCCGCGCCCACGGCCGCCTCGAGCGTCGGGCCCGAGGCAGTAACCCCGAGTACTCGTCCGCCAGAAGTAAGAAGGGAGTCGTTCTGGCGCTTGGTTCCAGCGTGAAGGATCTTCACACCGTTAATTTGTCCCGCGCCGGTTAGCCCCTCAATTCTCTTGCCGCTCTTGAAATTGCCGGGGTAGCCGCCTGATGCGAGCACAACGCACACGCTTGCGCCTGGCTTCCACCGAAGCTTTGCCGGCACTAACTGCCCCGCTGCCAGATCGTTCAGGATTTCTGCAAGATCGAAATCCATCCGTGCGGCAATAGCTTGCGCTTCGGGGTCTCCGAGGCGGCAATTGAACTCCAAAACTTTGGGCCCGGACAATGTAAGCATGAGCCCAATGTACAGAAAGCCCTGGTAGCGAATTCCCTCTGCGGCGAAACCGCGCAGCGTGGGTTCAACGATGTTCGAGATTATGATCTGTCGCAGCCCTGGCGGCAGCAGGTCGTCGCTCGAAAAGGCGCCCATACCGCCCGTGTTCGGGCCCTGGTTGCCGTCGAAGACGCGCTTGTGGTCGCGCGTCGGCACGAGCGGGGCGTACCGCTCGCCGTCCGTGACCACAATGAAAGTTAGCTCTTCACCCTCCAGCGCCTCTTCCAGGAGGACGCGGCGGCCTCCCGGCCCAAGCTCATTCTTCTCCATCACGCGTTCGATGAAGGCGGTTGCTTTGTCCGGGTTCGGCCCCACAAACACCCCTTTTCCCGCGCACAGCCCATCGGCCTTGATCACCACCGGCCAATCAACGGCGCACAGTGCGCTATAAGCGTCGCCCGGAGAGTCGTAGCAGCCATATAGCTCGGCTGTCGGTATATTGTGACGCCGGAGAAACTCTTTCGCGAAGATCTTGCTGCCTTCGATCTGTGCGGCCCGCTTTGTCGGCCCGACAATGCGCCAATTCCGCTTCGAGAACTCATCCGCGATGCCACGAACAAGGGGCAACTCGGGGCCCACGACGGTGAGGTCCGGCCCGAGTCTCTCCGCTAGGGCCACTAGTCCCCCCACGTCGCCCGCCTCAGCCGCAACGCATTCAGCTTCCGCCAAAATCCCGCCGTTGCCGGGCGCGCAGACAACGCGGTCCACGCGCGAGCTTTCTTTCAACCGCCAAACGAGGGCGTGCTCGCGTCCGCCGCCTCCAATCACGAGGACTTTCATAACCGCGTCACTCCTCTTCAGGGGACAGGCAACGATATTCGCGGCCCGGTGTGAGTGTCAACTTGGGCGTGAAACCCCAGACGCGCGCCGAGGCACACGGGCTCTCGATCGAGCGCACTTCCGCCTTAGCGGGTGACCTTCATTCCTTCTGGGACGCGGAGTTACGTTGCATTTGGACCGTGTCAGTTACTTAATTACTTCCATACTGTGCCGGGAAATACGCCCTGCTCCGCCAGAAACGTAACGTAAACTGGCAAGAACATTCGGGGCCGTGTCGTCGCACTTGCCCTTCGAAGGAGTTGCTTTGTGCTGATTCCCTTGCGTCATGAAGGCATGCAAACCCGGCGTTGGCCGGTCATTACGGCAGGTCTCGTCGTCCTCAATGTGCTCGCCTTTCTGGGTACGCATTGGAAAATGGATGCCGAAGCTACGCAAACCATACCTATCAAACTACATATACTCCTCCTTGCCGCCACCCATCCTGAAGTGCAGATGCCGCGCGACGTGGGGCAGTTCGTCCAAGAATTCCGCGGACAGAATCCGGTCGGCTGGGGGCAAATCCAGTCACGCAACCGGAGGGCGATTGACGGTTGGGACGTTCAGATGCACCAGATGGAGGACGCCGCGGAGATCCAGGGAGCAATGGATTCCCTCGCGGCGCAGTACGCAAAGATGGAAAAAGAGTCGATCCGCGAGAGATACGCGTTTACCCCGGCTCATCCCACGGCAATCAGCTATCTAACCGCTAATTTCCTCCACGGCGGTTGGCTACACTTGATCGGCAACATGTGGTTCCTGTGGCTGGCAGGCGTCATCCTCGAGGACACATGGGGCCGGCTGCTCTTTTCAGCGCTGTATCTGGTTGCAGGCATCGCTGCGCTGGAATTTCATTCCTGGGTCAACCCCGGCAGCATGGTTCCCCTCGTGGGAGCCTCGGGGGCAATTGCCGCGCTGATGGGCGCTTTCCTGGTTCGGTTTCCAGGGCTGAAGATTGAAATGGCCTGGCTTTTCGGAATATTCCGGGCCTATCGCTTCAAGGCCAGCGCCTACTGGCTGCTACCACTCTGGGTTCTGATGGAAGTTTTTTACGGCTCGCTCTTTGGACAAGCTTCAGGCGTCGCTCACTGGGCGCACGTCGGGGGATTCGTGTTTGGAGCGTTGGCTGCGCTTGGCATGCGCTATTCTGGCCTGGAGCAAGTCGCGGAGAAGGCGGTCGAGGAGAAGATCACGTGGACTGCGGACCCAAAGATCGTCGAAGCATCAGAGCTCTTGGAAAAGGGCCAGCTCGACGCGGCTGCGGAGGCTCTCAAAAGGCATCTCGCCGAAAAGCCGGACTCCACGGACGCATATTCTCTGCTCCAACGGATCTATTCGCGGAAGAACGACCAGGATGCTTGTGACGAGGCCAGCCTGAAACTCTGCCAGTTGTACTTGAAAGCCCGCAATCCGGACGCCGCGTGGCGGACCTACGAGGATTTTCTAAGCTCCGGTGGGAAGGCCCTGCCTGCCTCTTCATGGCTCGACTTGTGCCGCTATCTCGAGAGCCAACAGAACCTTGAGCGCGCCGCAGGAGAGTATCAAAAGCTCGCGGCCGTTTACCCGAATGAAAGGCAAGGTCTTCTCGCCCTGATGTCGGCTGGCCGGCTCTGCCTGAAGCAGCTGAATCGTCCCGACGATGCCCTTCGCTTGTACGAAGCTGCCGAGGCCTCCAGCGTTCCACATCTGGATTGGGAGCCCAACCTGAAGGCAGGAATTGCTGAGGCCAAGCGCGCGATTACATTGGTCAAAGCCTGACGGTTTCCCGTGAAACGATTCTGACGGCCCAGAGCAAAAGGTCAATAAAAGTCATGTTCACTAACCACGGAAGGTTACGTCACAGGTTAGCTTCTAGAGTTTGTTTTGCATGAATGTTTCTCGACGCAGCGAGGCGGGGGTCCGGACGGGAGCGCGTGAAATCGCGAGAGCGCGGCTCCTACGTTTGGCTCACGGCACGGATGGGAATTGTTACAGTGGCGGCAGCGTCAGATGAGCCAAGCATGTGGCACCTGCCGTCGAAGATGCCCCCCGGGTCAATCACGAGACACGGAGAATGCACTTCGCCCGTAACCACCCCCTTTGGCTGAATCTCGACACGCCCTTTTGCGAAAATGACCCCGTCGAATCGCCCGGCGATGACCACCCGATTGCCCTCAATTTGGCCCTCAACCTTTGCGCCTTCCCCGAGCACAACAGTCTGCTCGGAGATGATATTGCCTTTGACGTTTCCGTCGATGCGGAACGTGCCTGTGACCTGCAGCGTGCCCTCGAGACTGACACCTTGATCGATGAAGCCCGTCCACTCTTCGCTGGCCCCGTTTTTCGCGCCGCTGGACCACTTCCATGCCATAACACTCTCCTCGCCGCTACACTCCACTCTAGTCCAGCGGAGAGACAAGTCAAGCAACTGCCTTGTGGCTGATGTCCAATGAATTGACGAGGGTGCAAACAGATGCCTTCTATCTCATCAGGCGCTCGTACAGACCCTGCAACTGTGCGTCGTTGTAGTATTCCAGAATGAGCTGGCCAGGTCGAATCTTGGTCTTCGGCCGAAGAATCGCGCGCGTCCCGAGATGCCGCTGCAACTCTTCAAGCGCCGCGCGCACGTTCGCGTCCAAACCGTCCGCGGACACACTCGCGCCCACGCGCGCGCGGCGCGAAGCCAGCCGCTCAACCTGCCTTACCGTCAGTCCTCCGCGGGCTGCTCGCTGCGCGATGCGCGTCCGCAGCCCGGCATCGGTCACGGCCAATAGCGCCCGGCCGTGTCCCGCCGAAATGCGATTCTCTTCAATCATGTCGAGAATGGTCGGATCGAGTTTTAGCAGACGCACCGCATTGGCAACCGTCGCGCGGTCTTTGCCCGTACGTTCCGCGACGGCTTCCTGCGTCAGGTGAAACTCCTCCATCAGGCGAAGGAAGGCGCGCGCTTGCTCAATCGCGTTCAGATCCTCCCGTTGGATGTTCTCGACGAGAGTCAATTCGAGTGCGAGTTCGTTTGGCACCTCGCGTACAATCACTGGTACGCGCGCCATGCCCGCGCGCTGCGCAGCCCGCCAGCGCCGCTCGCCGGCGATCAACTGAAAGCGATTGCCAACAGGCCGCACGATGAGCGGTTGAATGATTCCGCTTGCCCGGACCGAACGTGCCAACTCCTCGAGTGCCTCTTCTCGAAAGTGGCTGCGCGGCTGGTACGGACTCGGCTCGATGAGGTCGATGTCCAATTCGCGCGTGACCGAGGCGTTTGTCGGCGGAATTTCTCGAGCGGAAGCAACGCCCGTCGCCGGTCCGCCTGCGGGGGCGTTTGGCACGGACGTGGGCTGTGCGTCATGCTCCCGAATGAGCGCTCCGAGCCCCCGTCCCAATGCGTTTCTCGGCATTGCTGATTACCTCCTGCGCAAGCTGTTTGTAACTTTTTGCTCCTGTGCTATGTAAGTCATAGATACTAATAGGCTTACCAAAGCTTGGGGCCTCGGCAAGCCTTACATTTCGAGGGATAACGGTCCGAAAAACCTGTGTGCCAAAGAAGGTCCTGAGGTCGTTTGCAACTTGCCGCGAGAGCGTAGTTCGATCGTCGTACATAGTGAGGATGATGCCCTCGATTTCTAATCCTGGATTGAGGGTACGCCGAATCCGCATCAGCGTGTCGAGCAGGTCGGAGACGCCTTCGAGGGCCAAGTACTCGCATTGAATCGGGACCAGGACGGCGTCGGTCGCAACCAGCGCATTTAGGGTCAGTAGATCGAGTGCGGGCGGACAGTCCAGGAGGATGAACTCGTATTTGTCGCGGAGATTGTCGAGAAGGGGCTTCAGCTTGTGCTCACGGTTTTCGGTGCCGACGAGTTCGACGGCGGCAGCGGCGAGGTTTTTGTCGGCGGGAATGATTTCAAGGCGTTCGACCTGAGACCTAAGGATGATCCGGTCGAGAGGTTCGTGCAGGATCAGAGCATGGTAGAGCGTGCGGCGGGAAGGGTCCTTTTGGAATCCAAGAGCCCCCGTTGCATTGGCTTGGGAATCGCAATCGACGAGCAAGGTGTGCTGATGGGCAATGGCGAGACAGGAAGCGAGATTGACCGCTGTAGTTGTCTTCCCTACTCCGCCTTTTTGATTGGCGACGGCAATGATGCGAGCCAAACAATCCCCCTAGTCGTCCGAAGAATTAGCAGAGGTATGCGCAGGATGCAAGGAATTTCCGATGCGGACAGATTTTCATCACAAGTTGGGGCAAGAATCTTTTAGAATTGTTCCACGTGGAACGATTACTGACTCCCAGCAAGGACCGGCATCAAGGTGAGCATGCGCGCGGTCCAATTCGACAGAACTCAAGATTGTTCCACGTGGAACAAAACGCACCGGGCACCATGGCAAAATCCACGAGATCACGCTGGGGGCGCTCCCCCACAGAGTCAGAACACGCTTCTGCTACGGGTTCAGGTCGGCAGGTCCTTGCGCAGGCCTACGTCCACGCTACCATTATTACTCGCACTTAAGTCTACTCACGCGCGTCGAGGGCCAATTTGCCGTAACTTCTACAGAGCGGGACGGTCGCTTAGCGATCACCGACAAGAATGAAGCGCCGAAGAGAGTGCGGAATAGCAATGGGCTCGCGCCAGGACCACCCCTCACGCTTGCGAACGTCTTCTAAATCTCGCCCCCCAATCCACAGCACTATGTGCTTGGCTCCGATCTGTTCCGACTTGGCCCATGTTACCAGGCTGGGAAAACCTCCGACCGCGCGCGTGCAAACGAAATCGAGAGGGGCGATCTCCTCGACAAGGTCCTCATACCTACCAACCAGAACGCGCACGTCTCGCAGAACCAATTCACGAATAACTTCCGCTAAGAATGTGGCCTTCTTGATGTTGGCCTCTACCAGATGAAGGTCCAACTGTGGGCGCAGAATCTTAAGTGGTAAGCCCGGAAAGCCAGCTCCAGAGCCTATGTCGGCAAGCCGACCTTTCTGCAGTGGCACTGCATCCGCCGCATACATGCTCTCACAGAAGTGTCGGTAGAGAATCTCTAATGGATCCTGGATGGCAGTGAGGTTCACCTTAGTGTTCCAGGTTAGGAGAAGTCGCAGATATAATTGAACTTGGACGACTTGGTCGGCCGTCGCCGTCAAATTGTACTCCTGCATGGCCCGCGTGATGATTGCGGTCGAGAGGGTCTGGGAGGGGCCCTTGGCTGGGGGAGCTGTCATTGCATTATGTTAACTAATGGCCGCTAAGTCATTCTATATTTATAGCATATCTTTGCCCCGCCAGGCCGGTGGCAATGTCCACGCTAAAATCCCAGGTCATCGAGGCAATAAGACTCCTAGAGGTGATTCTAGCGACGCCAAGAAGTATGCCCAGAATGAAGGAACTGGCAAAGCTGGCCGTGCCTTGGTAGAGGTGGGGTATGGCAAAGAGGGATCCCGGAGATTGTGAAGCGAAAGCCGCCATCCGGCGGAGATTCAGCCATTGTAGTGCAAACAGAAACCCAGCGCCCAAAACGGCGGAATACAAGGTTGGTGGCGCATCGGATAGAGGGAGCCCGAGGTCATGGGCGCTGAGTCCGCGCGCCCAGCAGCGCCAGGCCACGACCGAGGTGGCGGTCCGTTGAAAGGCAAGCGTGGAGGCATAGGGGAAAAGCCGCTCCGCGCTGGTGACTTGGGGCTTCGCGACGAGCTTAGGGATTCGTGCCCGGCCCTTGAGGGGGACGAATACAGCGAGAAAAAGAAAAATCAGCGTGAAATTCGGGGCGATAGTCAGATGAAATCATGTCCGAGAGGGCGACGTAACTAGTGGCAGAAAGAATGTTCCGAAGGAATCGGGCCGGGCATGGCTATAATGCGGAAGATCTGGAAGGGAGAAGTGGTGGCAGAAAGGCTTAAGCTGACGGCAATGGCGCGGGATGCGCGGCAAAGCTCAACCCGGCGACGCTGGATGCTGTTCTGCGTAAACTGCCGCGGCAGACGGATGCTAACGTGCTGGTTGGCTTCGACACCAACGACGATGCCGGCGTGTACTTGTTAGAGGACGGCGTGGCTCTTGTGCAGACTGTGGATTTCTTCACGCCGATTGTGGACGAGCCGTTTAACTTCGGTCAGATCGCCGCGGCGAACGCTTTGAGCGATGTCTATGCCATGGGCGGTCGTCCCGTTTCTTCGCTCTCTTTGGTTGGGTTCCCTGACAGAAGCGATCCGGACCTCCTGGAGCAAATCATCCGCGGGGGCCTGTCGAAGATGACCGAGGCACAATGCAGCGTCATCGGCGGACATTCCATTCGCAATGAGGACATGCTGTTCGGATACGCGGTCACGGGCGTAATCAATCCACAGCGGGTGTGGCGAAATGTGGGAGCGCGCCGGGGCGACGTTCTGCTTTTCACTAAGCCGCTCGGCACCGGCGTGATCACGACGGCGCTGAAGAAGGACCGCGCCCGTGAGGATTCGGTGGCAGCCGCGGTAGAGGCCATGTGCACGCTGAATCGCGGGGCGGCGGAGGCGCTTCAGGAACTCGAGGAAGAAAGCGGCGGGAGGCTGATTCACGCGGTAACGGATGTAACGGGTTTCGGTCTTCTGGGCCACGCGCGGGAGATGGCTCTCGGCGATGCGGCGCACGGCATTGCGCCGGTATCGCTTGAGTTCGATCACGCCGCCTTTGAGTATTTGCCTGGGGCGGTCGAGGCGGCTCGCGAAGGGCATCTCTCCGGAGGCCTGAAAAACAATCGCGCGTTCATCGGCGACTGCGCCGCATTCGATGCGAGCGTACCGGCCGAGTATCAGGATCTGCTGTTTGACCCGCAGACGTCCGGCGGACTGCTCGTCGCGATCGCTGCAGACGCCGCCGGTGCTGCGCTGGCCTCGCTGGAACGACACGGCGTCCATGCGCAGCGTGTCGGGCGAGTGATGGTCAAAACTTCTCCGCTCCTTGCGGTGCGCTGACCAGGATGGACACGATCACGCATGGGATTGCGGGCGCGCTGCTGGGGAAGGCGCTGTTTGGCGGCGACGATCTCCTGGTGCCAAAGGCCGCCGAGCGCGGGCCTCGCATGACCGCGTCGCGCATCGTCACCGCGGCCGCGACGCTTGGGGCGGTTTTTCCGGATGCGGACATTGTTCGCGACGTCCTCTCCCGCAACGATCTGCTCATTCTCACCTGGCATCGCAGCGTCACCCATTCCTTCCTCTGCCTGCCGGCGTTTGCGTTTGGGTTCGCCTGGGTGACGCAATGGCTGGCCCGCAAGTTCAAATGGGAGTGTCCGTCGTTCGCGCAGCTCGCTCTTGTTTACGCTGTGGGCCTCGGAAGCCACATTTTTCTCGACCTGCTGAACAGCTTCGGCACGATGGTGTGGTCGCCGCTCGAGTGGACGCGCCCGGCCTGGGACCTGATTTTCATCATTGATTTCACGCTGACCGCGCTTCTGCTCCTCCCGCAGTCGCTCGCGCGACTCTATGAGCAAGGTGAGAAGCTCGCGCAACGCGCGTTACGGCTCTGGCTGTTGTATTCGGTCGCAGCGATCGTGGTGGCGGGGCTTTTGCAAATCGCGGGGTATCCGCTCTCGGTGGCCAGCGTGATTGGCGTGATTGCGGCGCTCGCTGCGTTTATCTTTCTGCCGATTTTGCGGGACTGGGGATCGCGACTCTCACGGGCAGAGTGGTGCCGCGCCGGATTGGCTGCGGCGGTGCTGTACATCGCTGCGGCTGGCATTGCGCATCACGCTGCGCTCAATCGTGTGAAACAATTCGCGCTGCTCGAGCGTCTCGAAGTTGAATCGCTCGCCGCGATGCCTCTGCCGCCTTCGCTCTGGCACTGGGACGGGCTGATCCGCACGTCGCGGGGTGTCTATGAACTGCGCATGAATCTCGCGCAGCGTGCCGCGGCCGGTGCCAGCCCGGAGGCTGCCATCGAGTACGGCTACTATCCCGATGCGCTGGACAATCCGTTCATCGAAGAGGCGCGGCAGTTGCCGCAGGTAAAGACGGTGCTGTGGTTCGCGCGCTTTCCGGTGACGCGTTTTCGCCGCGATGCGGAAGCGAGTATCGTGGAGATCGTGGATTTGCGCTTTCTGACGGCGCGCTCCGGCCAGCGCCCTGCCTTCACCTATCGCGTGCGGTTTGACGGATCGGGCCGCGTCCTTTCGCTCGGCTGGGCCCGCCGGTAAGTGGGGCGAACTTTCGCAGGATCACTGCCGCGCAGGCTTCACATCGGCAGGGTGAATCACGACCTGGCGCTCATCGCCGACGCCGATGCTTTCGGTACGCACGCCGGACATGCCCTTCAGCGTCAAATGCACGATGCGGCGCTCGCGCGGCGACATGGGATTCAAGCGGAACGGCTGCTTGCTGGTTTGTACGCGCTCGGCGGCGACGCGCGCGGTCATGCGCAACTCTTCGAGCCGCAGCGCGCGGTAGCCGCCGCAATCGAGATGAATCTTGTCGTGGTAGATCGGTTCGAGCCGCAGTGCCTTCAGCGCGAGATGTTCCAGCGCCTTGAGTACTTCCGCACCGCGCTCGAGAAGGATTTCTTTGTCGTTTCCATCGACGTCGGCGATGACTTCGGCGGCATCGGCGGACTCTGCCCCTGCCGCCGGGGCGACGGTCTGCACGCTCACGCGCAGGTCCCATCGGGCGGCGCGAATGACGTTTTCGAGAAAACCCCGCAGGGCTTCCGCCGCTGCTTCACGGTCGAGCTTGCCGTCGCGGATAATTTCCGGGGACATGGAGGAATCGTTTTTGAAAGCGAGCGCCGGGCCGCCGTCTGAGTTTACTTTTTGCCGCGCGCAATCTTGCCTGGCGCCGGCGCGGGCAAAGGGTGGGTTTTGTTCAGCCACCACTGCTGGGCGACGCCCACGACGCTGCTCGTCAGAATATACAACGCCAGCCCGCTTGAAAACGGGGATATCACAAAGATGCCCGCCATCGCGATGGGCATGATTTTCATCATCGCCTGCTGCTGCGGATCGGTCGTGGTCATTGGCGTCATCTTCGAGGCCAGATACATAAACAGTCCCATGGCGATGGGCAGGATACGATAGGGATCGTTCGCGGAGAGGTCTTTGATCCAAAAGATCCACGGGGCGTGGCGCAGCTCTATGGCCCCGCGCAGCGCCGAATTCAACCCAATCCAGATCGGGAACTGCAGGAGCATCGGCAAGCATCCGCCCGCCGGGTTGATTCCCTCGCGCTTGAATAACGCCTGCAGCTCTTTTTGTGCTTCCATCTTCTTCGGATCGTTCATTTTGTACTTCTTCATACGATCCTGCAGGACCTTCATTTCCGGCTGGATCTTTTGCATCTTCAGCGCGGTGCGATAGCTCGAGATGCGCATTGGGAAGAGCAGCATGTTGATGGCGATCGTCAGAACGATGATGGCCCAGCCCCAGTTCGGAATATAGCCGTGCAGCCACTTCAGCAGGTGGAACAGAGGGCTGGCGATGAACTCAAACCAGCCAAACTGCACCAAGTCGTGCAGCGGCGGGTTCATTTTCTTCAAGTCGTCGTAATCCTTCGGGCCAACGTAGAGCCTCGCGGCGAAGGATCCCGCCGTGGCGCTGTTCACGGCGACTTCCGCGACAGGCTCTTGAACCGGTTTGCCATCCGCTTGGATAGTCCGCTCGCGTTTCCAGTAACGCACGGCGAGACTCGCGGGCGGCGCGCCAGTTTCCGGCAGGAACGCCGCGGCAAAGTAGCGGTCTTCAATGCCAACATAATCGTCACCGGTCATCCAAGTGCCAGGGGCAGTTTGCTCCGGCGGGTTTAATTTCTTGTGCGGGAGAATCTGCAGTTTTCCGCCGAGACTGTAAAAAATCTGCACTTGGTCGTAATAAACGGGATCTTTGACCGTGATGTCGCCGAAGCCGCCGCGCCAAGCGATCCCGAAGGCGACGGGCTGCCCATCGTAGGAAACTTCGGCTCCCACGTTTGCCACGTAGCTATGCTCGAACCGGAAGCGCTTGGTGACGTGAAGGTGCCCGTCGCTCCACTCAAAGCGCAACTCCTGAGGCGCTTTGAGCTGCGCTTCACTTGGAACCGCCTGGAAGAGCGCGGAATTGACTGCTGTTTCATCGCGAGGGTCATTCAAAACCAGGGAGAATGGCCAGCCGCCCGTCTGCTGCGCCGAATCCGCGTGGACCAGGTCCAGAATCCGGGGCGGCTTCGCATCGTCCATGTATTTTTTGAGCTGCCAGCTTTTTACTACCGCGCCCCGATTCGAGAACTCCACGCGGCAGAGGTCGTTTTCGACGATGATGGTGCGTTCCTGCGTGTCGCCCTTCGGCGGCGTGGCCGGCGCCGCAGATGCCCGCGCGGTTGAGGCTGCCGCAGCCGCGCCGGGAGTCGTCACAGAAGGATTTGTTGCAGGCGCGTTGGTCACCGGAGCCTGCGCTCCTGGCGGCTGTGGATTCACCGGGAGCTTCGGGGCAAAAAACTTTGCCCAGAGGATGATTACCAGCATCGAGAGCACCGATGCCAGCAGGATGCGCATTTCCGTCGAGAATTCTTTCTTCTTCTGCGGGCCGTTCACGGGCGCGCTCCGCTTGCTTGAGGTCGGCCTTCCGTAGAGGTGGACACTGGTCCGCCCTCGTGCGCCGCGAATCGTTCTGGCACGGGATCAAACCCGAACGACCGCGAAATCGGATGGCACCGCAGCAAGCGCTTGATGGCAAGCCATGCGCCGCGCGCAAGGCCGAATCGTTCGATCGCCTCGTAGGCATATTTCGAACAGGTGGGCTGAAACCGGCAACTTCCGGCGAAGAGGTGGGAGAGGTACGCCTGATACACACGCAGGGCCAAGAGCGCGGCGCGCAAATGCGCGCGTGGCCTAAGGGCGGGCTTCAACTCGCGCTGTGAAGTCGCCCGCGGGTCGAGGTGCGCCGCTACAGATCTCGCAGCAACTGGAGCAACTCCGCCCTCAGCCCCGCAAATGACGCTCGCGCCACGGCACTCTTCGGATGAATGACGATGTCCCATCCTGCCGGTATCTCTCCCTGATGGCAGCGCACGATCTCCCGAACGCGCCGCCGGATGCGGTTGCGCACTACCGCGTTGCCGAGTGCCTTCTTGATGCTGAACCCGAAGCGGCTGTGCGGCAGCGCGTTGGCGCGAAGAAAAACGGTGAAGTGCCCGCTCGAGCGGCGCCGCCCGGCGCGGTAGACGGCGTCGAATTCGCCGCGCCGCACCAGCCGCGCCTCGCGCGGAAACGTCATGCGGGGCGGCCGCGAACCGTTTGACGGGCGCCCCGAGAGCTCCCCGCTAGTGCCGTTCCAACTATTTGGAACCAACCTGAGCTCCGCATTCGGTCCGGGCTGAGAAGGAATTTTGCGGCACCGCCCGCCTAGGCGGGTTGGAACGGCACTAGTCGGGTGTAAGGCGATGACGACCCTTCCGGCGGCGCGCCGCCAGGACTCTCCGTCCCCCCGGACTTTTCATGCGCGCGCGGAAACCATGCGTCTTGGCGCGGCGGCGCCTCCGCGGCTGAAACGTTCGCTTTGGCAAAGCAATCTCCCCTCAGGCAGCGCTTACGGCCCCATTCAAAACACCTAGTCTAGTCGGCGCGCCGAGCAGGGTCAAGAAAGCCCGGCGGTCGGTAGTGTCCTAATTTGGCGGAATGGGCAGTTTTGATTTGAGTCCTAGGTACACGATGCACCACGCCGCACTGAAAGAGATTATCCAGAGGGTGCCGAAAATGAATCCGAGTTTCAAACCCAAGGTCCAATACCAGTGCTTTTCACCAAAAAACACTCCAAGCCCCTTGAAATATGCCACAGCCCAGATTCCGAGTTCCAACAGCATGGTCAAAACAACATAGAACCCGCAAGTAAGCAGGCCAAGTTTGAAGAAGAGCATAAACACTCCGACTTTCGTCTCAGTTGGGCCTTGCGATTCTACGCGCTCGCGGCAAATTAGGACACTACCCGGCGGTCAACCTCTGCCCAATTCGTCAGGCATGAGCACGTTTGTATTCGTCAAAGGCCGCGAGGAAGCGGTCCACATCTTTTTTCAGCAGGTAATATGGTGTCGAAAGCCGCAGCTTGGAAGGCTCCCCGCCGCGAATGCGAATCTTCTTGGTCTTCCACATCCAGTTTTCCAGGTCCATGCGCTTGATGGGCGGCACGTTCACCGTCGCAATCCCGCAGCGCAGCGCGGGTTCAGGTGAGGTCCACGACTCGGCGCCTCGCTTCGTCATCTCGTTCAAGATGTAATCCGCCATCTGGCGGTGGCGTTTCTCGATGCGCTCCATCCCGATCTGATTCGCAAATTGAATCGCGGCGCGCAGGCCCCAGAGCGCCGGCACGTTGGAGCTGCCGATGCGCTGAAAACGCTCGGCGCGCAGCTTCGGGTCATCCCAGCCTTCCGTGGCAATCGTGTTCCACACGCGGTCAATCATTTCGTCGCGCACGTAGAGGAATCCCGTGCCCTTCGTCGCCTGGAGCCACTTGTGCGGGCTCGAAGAGTACATGTCGCAGCCGAGCTCGCGCAAATTCAGCCGCATCATCCCCGGCACGTGGGCGCCATCCACAGCGGAGAGAATGCTCTTCGATCGAGCCAGCGCGCACAGTTCCTTCGCCGGCAGGACGACGCCCGTCACGGTGGGAATGTGGCTGAAGAAAATCACGCGCGTGCGCGGCGTAATCGCGTCATTGAAGAGGTTTAGTACGGCCGCGGCATTTGGCACCGGCTTCGGCAGCGTCACTTTCTTCACCATGATGCCGTAGCGCTTTGCACGCAGGTTCCACGGGTGCTCGCCGCCGGGATGCTCCTGGTCCGTCATCAGGACTTCGTCGCCCGCCTTCAAGTCCAGCCCATTGGCGATGTAGCTGTTGGCCTCGGTCGCGTTGCGTAGCAGCGCAATTTCGTCGCGCATGCAGCCGACAAACGCGGCCAGTGGGTCACGGAACTCGTTCCACGAGGCGTAGCCCCAGATCGGATAGTCTTCCGGATCGTCCTGCGCGAGCTTTTCGCACTCGTTGTAGCCGTCGAAAATTGCGCGCAGCACCGGCGCCGGCGACGAGCCCACCGTTCCGTTGTTCAGATACACCTCGTCCTCGGGAATCAAAAATTGCTTGCGCAGCTCCGTCCAATACGCATCTTCATTCGAGCCGTAGAGCGCCGGGTCAGGCAGCTTCGCCGGCGCTTGCGCCGCCCGCACAAAAAGCGACTCGCGCAGGCCCAGCACTCCGGTAAATCCCGCGGCGGCAGAGAGGAATTGGCGGCGATCGAGCATCGGCAACCTCCACTTGAGTGACTTAGCGCGCATTCTAGTGCCGTTCCAACTTTTTGAAGCTAACTTTTTTCTCCGCAGAGAAGAAGCAGCAGGGAGGTTCAGGCAGCGGGTATTTGGCTCGCCTGAGGCGAGTTGGAACGGCACTAGTGGCCCGGCCGGTGTTATACAAGAACGCCCTGCGATGTGTGGCCGCAACTCGGGAGATTTCCTTTGAAACCGTAAATGAGTAGAGTAACCTCTCGCGCCGAAATCATGGCGCCTGAAATGTTGACCGCTTTGCGGTCACACAGCAGTTGACCGCTTCGCCGTCACACTGTTTCTATGGATACTGCCAGACCGCCGATCTACCCTGGCCTCGCCGGCAAAACGGTCTTCATTACCGGCGGAGGAAGCGGCATCGGTGCGGCCTTCACGCAAACCTTCGCTTTGCAAGGAGCGCGCGTTGCTTTCGTGGATATTGCGGACGAAGCGAGCCGGACGCTCATGGGGCAGATCCAGAAAGAGACTGGAACGGCGCCACTCTTCATCCCCTGCGACGTCCGCGACATCGCCGCGCTCCAGGGCGCTATTGAAAAAGTCCGCCTCGCGTTTGGCGACATCGGTGTGCTCATCAACAATGCAGGCAACGACGACCGTCACACGCTGGAGCAAGTTACGCCAGCGTACTGGGATGACCGGATCTCGGTGAACTTGCGCCACATGTTCTTCGCAGCTCAAGCCGTCCTCCCGCAGATGAAGCGCCTCGCCGGGGGCGCCATCATCAATCTTGGCTCCATTATTTGGAGGCTCAAGCAAACTGGTCTTCCCGTATACAACGCGAGTAAAGCCTCCATTACCGGGCTGACCCGGGTTCTGGCGCGTGAATTCGGCCCCTTCAGCATACGCGTCAACACGCTGTCGCCGGGAGCCGTCTGGACCGAGCGGCAAATCAAACTGTGGTATTCGCCCGAGTTCGAGAAGGAAGTCATGGCCGGTCAATGTTTGAAGACGCGGGTGCTTCCCAATGACGTCGCGAACATGGCGCTGTTTCTAGCTTCGGATGCCGCGGAGAAATGCACAGCGCAAGACTTCATCGTGGATGCAGGCTGGAGTTGAGAAAACGATGAGAACGATCAAAGGACCGGCCATTTTTCTCGCGCAGTTCGCAGGGGACAAAGCTCCCTTCAACAATTTGAAGAACATCGCTTCATGGACCGCCAAACTCGGTTACAAGGGCGTGCAAATCCCGTCCTGGGATGCCCGCCTGTTCGACCTGCAGCGAGCAGCGGAAAGCAAATCCTACTGTGACGAAATCCGCGGCATGTTGGCGAGCCACGGTCTCGAGATCACTGAACTTTCGACCCATCTTCAAGGGCAGTTGGTGGCTGTGCATCCCGCCTACGACCTTGCGTTCGATGGATTCACGCCAGAGAGGTTCCGGGGCAACCCACGAGCGAGGCAATCCTGGGCGGTCGAGCAGTTACTGTTCGCAGCGAAGGCGTCCGCCAATCTCGGGCTCACGGCGCATGCGACATTTTCGGGAGCGCTTGCATGGCCGTACTTGTACCCGTGGCCGCAGCGGCCTGCCGGTCTGATTGAAACTGCTTTTGAAGAGCTAGCGGCGCGCTGGCGCCCCATCTTGGATGTGTTCGATGAAGCAGGAGTGGACCTGTGCTTTGAGATACATCCCGGTGAAGACTTGCACGATGGAGTCACCTTCGACATGTTCTTGGAGCGTGTCGGCAACCACGCGCGCTGCAACGTGCTTTTTGACCCGAGTCATTTCGTGCTTCAGCAGCTCGCTTATCTTGATTTCCTCGATCTCTATCACGACCGCGTCAAAATGTTCCACGTCAAGGATGCAGAATTTCGCCCGACGGGCCGCCAGGGCGTGTACGGCGGTTATCAGCCCTGGGTGAATCGCGCCGGAAGATTCCGCTCGCCTGGAGATGGCCAAGTTGATTTCACTGCCATATTTTCCAAGCTGACGCAGTATGGCTTCCCGGGATGGGCGGTACTGGAGTGGGAATGTTGTATCAAGAGTGGCGAGCAGGGAGCCGCCGAAGGTGCCCCATTTATTGCGCGGCATATCATTCAGGCCGTCGGCAGCGCCTTCGATGACTTTGCAAGTTCGGGCACCGATCGAGGCGCAAATCGCCGCATTTTGGGTCTGGTTTGAATCTGGACGAAGCTCATGACCGCAAATCCAAACCCCACGGATGCACAAAATCGGCGTCTCAGGCTCGGTATGGTCGGCGGCGGGCCTGGCGGCTTCATCGGCGCCGTGCACCGCATGGCTGCGCGGCTCGATGATCATTTTGAACTCGTCGCAGCGGCCTTGTCTTCTGACCCGGAGCGAAGCCGCGCCGCCGCGCTCGACCTTCACATCGCAGCAGATCGTGCTTACCGTAGTTTCGCGGAGATGGCTTCGGCCGAAGGGGCTAGGGCCGACCGTATCGACGCGGTCTCGATTGTCACACCGAATCATCTTCATTTCCCGGTTGCGAAAGCCTTTCTTGAGGCCGGCATTCACGTGATTTGCGACAAACCTCTCACGACATCTCTCGACGACGCATTGGCTCTCGCCAAAATGGTCCGCGGCACGGGACTCATCTTTGGCCTCACGCACAATTACACCGGCTATCCCATGGTGCGGCAGGCGCGGCAAATGACGGAGGGTGGCGAACTCGGGCGAATTCGCGTCGTGCAAGTGCAGTACGCGCAGGATTGGCTGACCACGCCGCTGGAGGCGACGGGCCAGAAGCAAGCCCTCTGGCGCACCGACCCGGCGCAGAGCGGGCCTGCCGGCGCCCTCGGGGACATCGGGACGCATGCATACAACATCGTATCTTTCGTGACCGGTTTCCATGGCGAACAGGTGGCCGCGGACCTTTCGACCTTCGTGCCCGGGCGGCGGCTCGACGACAATGTGCAAGTGCTGTTGCGTTTTGAGGGCGGCGCGCGAGGAATGTTGTGGGCGAGCCAGGTAGCCCCCGGAAACGAGAACAATCTTCGCTTGCGCGTTTATGGAGAGAAAGCCGGAATCGAGTGGGCGCAGGAAGATCCAAACTATCTGCGGTTTACTCCCTACGGCAAGGCGCCGGTTTTGATCAGCCGCTCGGGGCCCGTGGCGACCGCGTACGCGAAGCACGCCACCCGCATCCCATCGGGCCACCCGGAGGGATACGTGGAGGCGTTCGCCCAGCTTTATACCGACTTAGCCGAGCAGATCTCCGCGCGACGCGCCGGGCGTCCTCCCGCGCCGGCGTCTCTGCTCGTGCCCAATGTCGAGGATGGTGTGGCGGGGGTTCGCTTCATCAGCGCCGTTCTGGAGTCTTCACGGCACAACTCGTCATGGGTGAATCTGCCGCCGTCGTGAGGAATGCCGCTCAAAAGTGGAACTTCAAGCTGCCTCCCACCGTGCGTGAGGGCGCGTACTGAACGGGGATCTCTTCGCTTTCCTTCGCGATCTGGTAGATGCTGTCCGACACGTTGGTGATGTCGAATTCAAGATCCAGGTGCCGTGGCTCCGTTTTCCAGAGCATGAGTCCCGCGACCAGGTCGGCGGTGAAGTGCTGCGGCAGGCGCGGGCCGTTTTCCACGATCGTGCCGCTACCGTAGCGCATCGCGCTTCCCGCCCAGAAACCCCGCCACCGATTGTTGTAGAAGATTTGCGCCGTGCCCGTGTGCGTTTGGTCGAAGGCGGGGATGATGCGTTCGCCCGCGACCAGGGGTTCATCCCCGGCGAACCCGCCCGTAATGGGACCATAGAAATATGTTTTCGCAAGCGCGTATTGGAATCTTCCGGAGATGCCCAGGCGCTCGAGTTGGCGCATATTCAGCACCAACTCGACGCCCTTCGACCGCGCGCTGGCGAAGTTGATGGGCACAAAAATCCGCGAGATGGAAATCTCGTGGTTCTCGAAACTGTTCCTCCCCGTGTGCAGGTAGGCATTGAGTTCCAAGCTCACTCGGGCGTAAAGCTCCTGCGTCCATCCCACTTCGTAATAGTGTTGCGTGTAGGGGCGCACGTCGCCCACGCGTTGCGCCGGATTGATGGCGTTGTTCCCGATGAAGCTGGCGAGCAGGGAATACTCGATGGGCGGAGGTGAAAACAAACGATTGTAGGCGGCATGGAGCACAGACTTCGTTTTGCTGAAGTGGTATGCCAGTCCAAGGCGCGGGCTGATTCGCACGCCCGTGTCCACGAGGTCGAAGTAGTCATACCGAATTCCCGCGTCGGCCGTCAGGTTCCGCAACGGAGAAAAGTGGTCCTGCGCGTACAGGCTGGCCTGCCCGCCCTCGCCCCAGCCGCGGAACGCTGGAAAAACTTCCGGGTCTCCACGGCCGTCGAAGAAGAAGCTTTCTCCTTCGCGCAGCCGCACGAGATCGACGCCGGCCTTGAAGAAATGCGCGCGCCAGGAGTGGGAGAGGTCGCTCTTGATGCCTAGAGTCAACGTCGCTCGTGATGCGGCCGAGAGGGGCGTGACCGCGTCCGTCGTCGGCAGCACCTCGTCTGAACTTGTGCGTTCGTAGATCGAAGTTTGCAGCAGCGTCTGCGGAGAAAACGTATGCAGCCAGCCCAGAATCGCCGTCTCCTGGCGAAGGTGCCGCTGGGCGTCGCGGCCGGCCGCCTGATCGGCGGTAATATTGGGCTGCTGAAAATTGGTGCCGGAGCCCATCAGCAGCAGCTTGAGCGTGTCGTTGTTGCCAGCGCGCCAGTCAAGCTGCGCCGTGGCCCGCGAGCCTTTGCCGAAATCAAAAAGTTCCGTAGGCTCCGGCGGGTCCAGGTAGCGACCGGACGTGAACCCATCCGCAAAGAAGTAGTAGCCGAGCCTTCCCGCCTGCCCGCCGTAGTCCGCGTTGAGGTCGTAGTTATCCAGCGTCGCGCCGCGGAAATTTACGCCGCCGTGGCCGGCGAGGTCGGAGCCGGACCGCGTCGTGACGTCGAGCACGCCGCCAAACCGGTTGCCGTATTCCGGCGTGAAGCCGCCCGTCATCAGGTCCACGGTCTCGAAAATTTGCGGGCTTACGCCGGGAGAGAACTGCGGCTGCGTATTGTCGAGGAATGACACTCCATTGATGAACTCGTGCAGCGAAAACTCCGTGCCGCGCACGGCCAGGAAATTGTCGTGGCTGTCGCTGGCCCCGGGCATAAGGTTGTTCACCAGGTCATTCGTGCTCTCGATCAGCGGCTCGGGGAGCCGCTCCAGATCCCGCCGCGTGAAAGTGTAGGAACTTCCCGTTTTCTCGGGATCCACGCTCAGGTAGTTGGCGTGTACCTCGACCTTTTCCTGCACCGCTGCGAGCTTCTGCAGGTCCACGTTGAGCGAAAGCACTTGGCGCGGCCGCAGCACGAAATCATAGGCGGACACATAGTAGCCGGCCGCCTGTACCTTCAGTGTGTAAGCTCCCGCTCCAACCGGGGGAAGACGAAACTTACCATCGCTATCGGCGAGGGCGGTGGCAACCGTCCTGCCGTCCTCATG
>QHYP01000295.1 GCA_003224195.1 Acidobacteriota bacterium
GCGGCAAGGAGACTGTAGCCGCGGTCTTCAGACCGCGGGATTTTTCGACGGGGGAGGCGCCCCAGGCTAGTGCCGCAAACACCCCACCCTCTGAAGAGGGCGGCTACACCAGCGGCGGCGAAACCTCTTCCACGAATCACGAGTCACGAATCACGGATCACGTTTCCTGTCCCGCCTGCCGCGCCGAACTCACCAGCGCCAATCTTCGCCGCGCCGAGCGCGTCACTGTGCCGCGCGTCGTGGCCACGCGCCGCGTGCCCAACGGCCAGGAAGTCATTTCCATCGCCGGCGGCCTCGAGCTGAACACGCCCGTCTGGGCCAACGAAATGCACGAATATCCCTACCTGCAATGGCAGGCGGAAGTGCATCGCGCGAAGCTCAAGGCATCGTATCCCCACGCCGCGGACAAGATCGAAGTCTCGCCATCGCAAGGCGCCGAGGACGTCTACGCGCGCGTCTCGCGCCTCAGCGTCGAGCAGGGCCTGCCCTCGATCCATCCCGGCGACGCGCTCGTCAACCTGATCACCTTCGACCGCACCTGGATGCGCCCGTGGGCGTTCTACGCCATCGAAGACGAAGAAACGCGCAGCGAGCTTCTGGCTCTGTTTCCCGATGGCTGCTACGTCGCGTTTGCCGGCGAAGCCTACTGCGAATCGCGCAGCGAATCCATGGACGACCACTGGCGCGTCCTCCATGCGCTTCCCGGCGACGGGCAGAATCGCCCGAGCGTCGGCGATTCGCTCGTGCAGGTCCAGGAGCGCTATAACGTTCTCTCCAACATGCAGGCGGAAACTTACGAGTACGGCATCCCGCCGATTTACGCCGATCCGCAAGTGCTCGATTTCGACGCCCTCTCGAATCAGGTCGCCGAGCCCGCCGCGCACTATCCGGCGCGCGCGCGTCCCGGCCAGCCGCTCGCCGCGGGATTTTTCCAGCCCGCGCCGGCGCAGGTGCCGCGCGACATGCTGCTGCACCAGCAGGACCTGATCGGCCCCGTCTCGCAATTCTTGAGCGGCCTGTTTCCTGCGGTATTCGGCGGCAACATGGAAGACGTGAAGACCGCGTCCGGCTACGCGCTGGCGCGCGATCAGGCCATGGGCCGCCTGGGTCTGGTCTGGCGGCGCACGAAACAGTTTTATGCCGACTTGATGCTGCTCGCCGTGGATTGCTTCCGCAAAAATCGCCCCGAGGACGCGGAAATCCCGCTGCTCGGCCCTGACGGCGTTTTCGATTCGCGCGCCATTCGCCTCGCCGATTTGAAGGGCAACGTCTGCGTCCATCCCGAAGCCGACGAGACGTTTCCGCGGCTCAAATCGCAGCAGCGCGGCGTCCTGACGCAGCTTTTCGCCATCAACGATCCCGTCATCCAGCGCGCGCTCACCGAGCCCGCCAATCTCGGCTACATGAAAAATGTGCTCGGCCTGAGCGAGATGGTCATCCCCGGCGAAGACTCCCGCAACAAGCAGTTGCGCGAAATCCAGCAGCTCCTCTCGAGCGCACCCATCGTCGTGCCGATGCGTGCGGCGGAACCTGTAGCCGCGGTCTTCAGACCGCGGGGTTTAGACGGTGGTGAGGCGCAAAACAGCGTACCGCAGAAATCGCAAGAGAAGAGCCCGCCCTCTGAAGAGGGCGGCTACAAGGCCCACGAATCACGAGTCACGAATCACGAATCACAGATTCTGCTGCTTCCCTCGGTTCCCGTCGATGAATTGCTCGATGACCACGCCGTGGAATTCGAGGAGTGCAAGCGCTGGGCCAACTCCGACGCCGGCCAGGCCGCGCGCATGACCAATCCCGCCGGCTTCGCCAACGTCCGCGCCCACGCCGAAGCCCACCTCCGCGCTTTGCGAGGGGCGGGCGCCTCCTGATCTATTTCTATACGGGACAGGTCGGCTTTTGTAGGGGCACGATATACCTGTCACGTTCCTGTCGGGATCGTGCCCCTACGGATCCCGCACCACTGGATGGATTGTCGATCGCTCTGCGATCGCACAGGAATATGACGCAGACCCAAACGCTCGCTTCACCAAACGCAGTGTCGCCGCCGAGCGGCGAAGACGCTCTCCACGACCTCCACGCTCTCAGTGACGAGCAGATCCTTGAGATCGAGCCGGAGGCTGCGAGTGCCGTTCAAGTGGGACAGCCACTCTTGCCTGCCCCGAGCTCGCGCGAGGGGGCTGTCCAGGAGCGACCCGCTCCTGATGCGCAGCAGAGGGATCGGGCCACTGTGCCCGAGGAAGCTCCGCAGTCACGCGCACCTGCGGAGCAGACCAACGACGCGCAGGCAGGAATGCCTGCGCCACTGGCGCCTCCAAAATGGCTCGCCGACCGCATGAATGATCCCTGGAACGGCGAAGAGGCGCGCAACTTCTGGCAGGGCATCCAGCAGGAAAGGGAAGAGGCCGCTGCGTATCGCGGCGTGTTCGCCAAACCGGATGACGCGCGCGCCGCCGCCGACCGTTCGCGCCAGCTCGAGCAGATTGATGGCCTCTACTTTGGCTCCGCCGGCAAATCGCCCGAAGAAGCCGCCGCCGCGCGCGAGCAGCTCGCGCAAACTCTCTTGCAACAGGACCCCGCCGCGTTTCGCGAAATGGTTTTCGCCGGCCTGCGCGCGCTGGAGAAATCCGGGCAGGGCGCGAGCAGCAAGAGTGTAGCCGCGGTCTTCAGACCGCGGGAAGTTTCCGAAACCGTCGCGCAGATCCCGCAAGCAGCTAAACCGGATCGTGAAAACCCGCCCTCTGAAGAGGGCGGCTACATGCACGCCTACGCCGCCTTTGAGAAGGCCGCGAATGAAGAGCTCGATCGCGACGTCGGCGGAACCATTGCGCGCGTCCTCGAGCAGGCGCTGCCGAATATGAAGAGGAGCGATGAGAGAAGGGATGTAGGGGCACGATATATCGTGCCCCTACAAGGCCGTCTGACCGATGCCGTGCGCAAAGATGTCGAGGCTGCACTGAAGAACGACCGCCAGCTCGCCGAACAGGTGGCACAGATCATTTCGGGCAAGCGTCCCGGCGAGGCCGGGATGCATACCCCGCACTTTGATGATGCTTCGCGCGCGCAGGTCGTGCGCCTGATCGGCGAACGCGCCCGCCAGCTCGTTCCCGGCGCCGCGCGCCGTGTGCTGAACGATTGGACGCAGACGGCGCTTTCCGCGCATCGCGCGCGCACGCAGCGGGCCGATGCGGTCTCTTCGCGGCCGGATATCGCCCCGGATGCAGCTCAGGCCGGTGTAGCTCAGGCCTTTAGGCCTGAGGCTTTTGACAGCCGGCCCAGCGCCGCCGCAAAAACCGCGGGCCTGAAGGCCCGCGCTGCAGCTTCCGATCGCCGCATCGATTACCGCAAGCTCAGCGACGAGCAGATCTTGAACCTGTAGCCGCCCTCTTCAGAGGGCGGGGTTGTCCGCCGCAACACTCGCCAAAGTAACGGACAAAAAACCCGCGGTCTGAAGACCGCGGCTACAGCGA
>QHYP01000296.1 GCA_003224195.1 Acidobacteriota bacterium
GCTCCGGCGGAATGTAGTCGAGCTTGAGCTTCGCGTAAATTTCCTCTTCGGTACGGCCGGCGACGCGCTTTTCGCCTTTCAGCGTGGACAGGGCGTATTCGTTGAGCGTGTAGCCCATGTCGTTGGCGCGGCCGCGCAGGGCGACGTTGTGTTCCTTCGAGCCGGTGAAGTACAGCAGCGCGGCGCCGAAGTTTTCCTTTTCGAGCAGGCGCACGTCCACCTGAAGGGCGTCTTCGAGTGTGAAGCTGACCTTGTTTTCGCCGTGGGCGAGCGTCTGGTCAATGCCGGGGAACTTGAGGATGTGCGCGGCGAGGGCGTCGATCTGTTTTTGCGAGGTGTGGCCGGGGGCGAGGGTGAGAAGGAGGTCGAGATCGCCGATGGTTTCTTTGCCGCGCCGGAGCGAACCCGCAGGGGTGACGGATTCGACGGCGGCGCCCGCTTTCTGAATGTGCGCGGTGATGAGTTGCGCGGCCGCTTCGGCGGTGTGGATGTGAAAGCGGCCGGAGGATTTCTTGAAGACTTCGACGGCTTTGAGGATGTTCTGCTCGCTCTTTTCGCCGAAGCCGGCAAGGTCGCGGAGCTTGCCATCGCGGGCGAGCTTTTCGACGTCGGCGACGGTAGCGGCTTTGAAGTTCTTCCACAGGAGAGCGACTTTCTTGGGGCCGAGGGATTGCAGGTTCAGAAGTTCGAGGAGCGTGGCGGGATATTTTTTCAGGAGTTTCTGACGCAGGCTGTAGTCGCCTTTGCGGAGGATTTCCTGGATGTGTTCGGCCATGCGCTCGCCGATGCCGGGCAATTCCTTGAGTTTTTCGGGGTCCTGGGCGAGCTGCGCGATGGATTCCGGGAGGCCGTCGATGAGCTCGGCGGCTTTTTCGTAGCTGCGGTAGCGGCCGATGATGGCGCCATCGATTTCAAGGAGCTGCGCCGTCTCGCGCAGGATGCGGGCAATCTGCTTATTGTCCATGCGGGGATTATACGGCGAATGGGTGAAGAGGGGGGACACGGGCAGAGTGGACAGAGAAAATGAAAGCCGGCACAGAGGGCGCGTCCCCTGCCGGCAGTAAAGATTGAAAAAACGTCGCGTGCCGTTCCAACTATTGTCCTGTCCCTGAAATTCATTCCCTAAGTTTTCCACCGCAAGTTCTTGTAGGGGCACGATATATCGTGCCCCGATTTATGCCACGAACCACTGGGACGGGACACTATTTGGAACCAACCCGAGCTCCGCATTCGGTCCGGGCTGGGAGGGAACTTTGTGGCGCCGCTTTAGCCTGCCCCGTACGAAGTGCCGTTGTAGGGGCGCGCTTTAGCGCGTCCCCTTTTACGTCACGAACCACTGTTACAGGACACTAGAACCGGCGGAAGTCATGGGAAACGGCGCAACAAAACCTTCGTACGGGGCCTAGGCGAGTTGGAACGGCACTCGTTCAGCTCGGTTTTGCGACGTTGGCGGCCTGCGGGCCTTTGGGGCCTTCCACAATCTCGAATTCGACTGGGTCGCCCTCCTGCAAAGTGCGATAGCCGTCGCCCACGATGGCGGAATAGTGGACAAAAACGTCTGGGCCATCATCGCGCCCGATGAAGCCATACCCCTTGGAGTTATTGAACCACTTCACCTTTCCGAGCACTTCAGTTTGCCTCCTGCAGAGTCTGAGATTTTAGCCGATACCGTTCAAATCGCCGGGAGTGTACCAAATCCGAGTGGGCAGTCAAGAGGCCTGACGGCATATTGGAAGTACGGTTCGCGTGCGGGAATGAGGCGTGGTGGATGTAAGACTTTCGTTTACACGACAAAAGCGGCGGCAACCCGCTACTGTTCGTCCTTCTTTTTGGAAAAGTCCACCGGGCGGAGAATCTGGAAAAGATTGTTGTGGTCGTCGGTCCAGAGACGAAGACCCGGCGGAACGTCGATGGGCTCGGCGTTTTCTGAGGTTTCCGGATTGTCGAGGAAGGATTGATTGCGTGTGACGAGCACCCAATCGGAAGAATCGATGAGGTTGTCTTCATCGTCGTCGCTGGCGATGAGGCGGGCGGAACACCCGGCGTCTCGGGCCAGGAGTTGCACGATCGGAGCAAGACGCAGATAGGTGTTGGACGTATGAATGGCCAGGATGCCGGCCGGCTTGAGGTGACGCAGGTAGAGAGCGACCGCTTCTCGAGTGAGGAGATGAACGGGGATGGCGTCTCCGGAGAAGGCGTCGACGGCGAGAACATCGAATTGCTGTGGCGGCTCGTTTTCGAGAGAAAGCCGCGCGTCGCCCAGGACGATGTCCACTTTGGCGGGAGTTTCGCGCAAGTAAGTGAAGGAAGTCTGGGCGATCGGCACGACCAGAGGATTGATCTCGTAAAAGCGGAAGATGTCGCCGGGCTGGCCGTAGGCGGCGAGCGTGCCGGCGCCGAGCCCGATTACGCCTGCGCGTTTCGGCCCAGCGCAGCAGAGACGAAGAGCAAGACCCACGCCCGAGTCAGACCCGTAGTACGTTGTCGGTTTAAAGCGCCTGGACGGATCCGCGTACTGCGCGCCGTGCTCGATGCTGCCGTGCAGAAGACTGACATACTCTTCAGCTGTACCCTTCGCGTAGTCTTTCACACGCAGGGCGCCGTAGAAGTTGCGGGCCATCAGGACGGTATCCTCCTGAAAGGAGCGCACGTTCAAAACGACGACGACGGCCATCGCAATGCAGGCGGCCGCCCAGAAGATGCGATAGAGCCATCCTTCGGGCCACAGAACGCCAAAGGCAACAACGGCGGTGAGGAACAGAGCCATGGGAAGTTCGTAGAAATTGCGGAAAATGAGCGGCGCGATCAGGCCGACGAAGATGGCGCCGAGCGCTCCGCCGAGCGAGATGAGCAGGTAGTAGGAGGTGAGAAAACGCGGAGGCGGCCGAAGGCGGCGAAGCTCGCCGTGGCAGAAAAGGCAGCAGACGAAAAGCCCGGCGCAAAACAGAGGCACGCTCACCTGAATGCGGTTCGTGTAGGAAGAGTCGTACGTTGCGTAGCCGAGGGCGCCCAGGGCGACCGCCAAAAGCCACACCAGGAGCCAGCGCGAATAGAGGCTGCGGCGGGCGAAGGCCAGAGTGAAAGTCAGAAGATAGAGCGCCAGAGGAACGACCCAGAGTAAGGGAACGGGAGCAACGTCTT
>QHYP01000231.1:0-2971 GCA_003224195.1 Acidobacteriota bacterium
GCTCGTTCCTTGCGTCGTTCCAAAGCCCGTCCCAGTGATTGTCACCGATGTCCCGGCCGACCCCGAACTCGGTGACACACTCGCAATACTTGGCGCAATCACCGGGACGATGAAAGCGATGCCGTTGCTGGCTTGACCGCCAACGGTGACCGTAACGTTGCCGCTCGCCGCACCGTTCGGCACCGGCGCCACGATGCTGGTGCTGCTCCAACTCGTCGGCGTGGCGGTCGTGCCATTGAAGCTCACCGTGCTCGTCCCCTGTGTGACGCCGAAGTTTGCTCCTGTGATTGTCACGGCAGTTCCCACTGGGCCGGAAGTTGGCGACAGACTCGTGATGCTCGGAGCCGTGCTGCCACTGGCCGTCTTGAATGCGGCCATGTTCGCGACCCAGTCGCTCGAAGGCGACAGCGTCCAGGTGGCAGCCACCGCACCGGCCGCTGCTTGGATCCCGTCTTCATCGGCATAGGCCGCCGCGATTCCCAGGTCCACGCGCTTGGTGAACCCGCTCCCCGCTGTGAACGTGTCCCCGCTCCCTGCCGAATCTTCCGCCGCGCAACCGAAAATCAAATTCCCATTGGCAGTTGTCGTGGCCGAACCACTCGATGGACCGCTGCCACTTCCCTTGTTGCCCGCCGTCACGTCCGGTCCAGCCACACCGCTGTATTCATGGATTCCCAGACCAAGGTAAGCCACGGCGCTAGAAAAGTTGACGGTCACGGTGTTTGCGGCGTTCCCTCTGGTATTGATGGCGTAGAGGATGGCGCATCCCTGGTTATGGTTCAGATCGTACGTGGCGATGGCCCGCGTGTAGAGGTTGCCCTGAGTATCCGTGGCCGTGATCGTGGGATTGGTGTTGCCGTAGGTCACGCCCACAATCATCGCGTCGCCGCTGCTGGTGGCTGCTGGAAAGCTGGCGCTGAAAGCGGTGAAAGATCTTCCGGTGACGTCGCTATTAGCGCCTTGCTGGATGTGAGCAATCGTGCCCGGTGGCGGAGCGGCGGCGATGGTAAAGACGATGCCGTTGCTGGCTTGACCGCCGACGGTCACAATCACGCTGCCGGTGGTTACACCTACGGGCACCGGCGCCACGATGCTTGTGTTGCTCCAACTTGTTGGCGTGGCGGTGGCGCCGTTGAAGCTCACCGTGCTGGCTCCTTGCGTGGCGCCAAAGTTCGCCCCGCTGATCGTCACCGAGGTGCCCACTGGGCCGGAAGCCGGTGAGAGACTCGTGATGCTCGGAACGGGAATGGTGACGGTGAAAGCGAGGCCGTTGCTGAGCTGACCGCCAACCGTGACCGTAACGTTGCCGCTCGTCGCACCGCTCGGCACCGGCGCCACGATGCTTGTGTTGCTCCAACTCGTTGGCGTGGCGGTGGTGCCGTTGAAGCTCACCGTGCTGGTTCCCTGCGTGGCGCCGAAGTTCGTTCCCGCAATCGTCACGGCCGTCCCCACCGGGCCCGAAGTCGGCGAGAGGCTCGTGATGCTTGGCGCCGGGACCGCAGCAGGCGTCGTAATCGTCGCGGTGTTCGAGTAAGGGCCGACATTACCGGACGAATCCTGGGCTCGAACGCGATAACTGTACGTAGTGGAAGCTGTCAAACCCGTGTCGTTGTAAGTCGTCGTGGTCGAGGAGCCGATCTGGGAAAAAGCAATGCAGCCCGAGCCTTGGCAACGCTCCACGAAATAACCGCTGATAGTTCCTCCGGACTCGGCGGACGCAACCCACGAAAGATTGACGTGATTCGGGTCGCTGGCCACGGCGGGGCTAATCGCGGAAGCGGCGCTCTGCCAGCTCACAGGTGCTCCCACCGTGAAGGTTGCGCTATAGCTCCCTGACGTAGCTGCCAAACCGGTTTCCGCGTCGAGATAGTTCGAAGAAGCAGCCGCTTGTTGCGTATACCCGGTTCCCGGCTGGAAAACCGAGCCGCTGGACACTTTGGCAAAACCGATCAATAGTTCGTTGGCCGCCGTCGTGGTGATGGCCGGGCTGGCGAGGTTGACCGACTGGGTTCCATTGTCACTGCTGATGGCGGAAGCCGCACCGATGGGCGAAGATATATTGGAGCCCTTCGCCACTATGACGGACATGACCAAAGGCTGCCCCGCCGACAAGGCCATCGTCACCGTGTGATTGGGCCCGACGATGGGATTGCGCGAATACCACACTTGACTGCGCAGATCAAAGCCCGCGGTTGTACTGGTCGGACCGGCCGCTGAAATCCATACGTTCCCGAAGCTATCCGACGGAGTGAATGTGACGCCCGCGTGGGACGAGGCGAAGAGCACAAGCAAGTCCCCGCCGGTGCTGTCGAACTCCGCAGTCGTGTGTGTGGTCTGCAGGAAAGGGCTAATGTACCCCTGCTCGGCCAGAACAATTGGCGCCGACGTCCCTGCAATCGCTGTCAGATTACCCGGTGCCGACGGAAGCGGTAATCCCCGCGTTATAGCTGTCGCGACATTTGAGTAGAGGCCCAAATGATTGAGGCTATCTTCAGCGCGAACGCGATAGTTGTAGGTGGTCCCGGCGGCCAATCCGGTATCGGTGAATGCAGTGGCTGTGGAGGTGGCAATTTGCGCAAAGGTTGTGCACGCCGCTCCCTGGCAACGCTCGATTAGATAGGCACTGATGGTTCCGCCTGTCGCTGCCGTCCAGGATAAATTTATCTGAGAGCTTGAGGCGCCGAGGGCTGTCAGGTTCGCCGGAGCTGATGGAGCCGGAGGCGCACCGGCCGCTTTGAACGCCACAACCTGCATGACCCAAGCACCGGCGCTCGAAAGAGATGACGTAGCATCATAGGTGCCAGCCGCGGTCACCAGCGTGTCCTCGACCAGGTCTCCGCTAGGGGCGCTAACAAGCCGAGCCGTGTATCCGACTCCCGGCGCCGTCGTGGACGTGGTCACCACGCTGGCGCCAATACGAAGATCATTCGCATATGTCGTAGCCACTGGCCCGCTGTCCGTTGTCGCATTG
>QHYP01000231.1:3027-3565 GCA_003224195.1 Acidobacteriota bacterium
CGCGTTGGAACCCGCGGGAGCGGCAACAATGTTCTTTGCGAAGTAGATGGACTGGGTCAGTTGACTCGACAGGATTGTAGGGCCCAGACCAAGGGTATAGACATTTCCCGCCGTGTCTGTCACCGAACTGACAGTGGCGAGGGTGTCTTTCCAGCCCACCACCACGACATTCAGATCGCCCGAGACCTGGGCCTGCGTGTAGGTAACCGACACATGTGATGCGGACGACGGACCAGCCGAATTCACTTGCACGAAGGTTTGGGCATGCAGCGCCGGACAGACGACCAAGACGAGCAGGCATGAAATGGCGCGCACCAACGACCTAGAAGTCCGCATTCGACAGAATCTCCGCGTCAAAATGGCACACTACGACCAACTGTCTTGAACAAGCCTGTGGCACGCAGAATGCCGTCATGAGAGGCTGGTCGGTCGGATAGAATCTTCAGTAAGTCATATTGTTTCAACGTCGTGAGTGTAACTTGCGCAACACCCCGAGACCAGCGAGAGATGAAGGACCCAGTCAGAGGGCAAGAGGATG
>QHYP01000231.1:3571-9575 GCA_003224195.1 Acidobacteriota bacterium
GAAAAGCATTAGAGTTATCTTGGCTGTCTTGGGTGGCACAGATCAAAGATCATATGCTTCGCCCCTGCGGTTGCACGGCGGGAAGATTCTCCGAACAATTTCGCGACGCCGGCAGCCAATTCCTCCCGTTATGTCAATTAGTGAGCGACAGCCGTGACTTCCTCTTCTTCCGGTCGCAGTCGGTTGTAGTGAGAACATAGTACGTTACCCGTTGCCTGCGGGCCAGGCTGTCGTTACGCACGTTCCGCATCTGCGGGATCGATCCGCAGGGGGACTTCCTGGGTACCGAGGAAGGGATGTTTCGCGCGCAGAAGCACGTTGCCTGGGACGTGTTTCGCTCGGATCCAGATGGCTCCCGCTCCACCAACAAGGCCGAACGGATTCTCTCCGATAATTTCTGCCGGACCTTCGATTTCAAAGGTGATGCCGCCGGTTGCATACGGGCGCACCGCGCCGTGCTCATCCGTCACGCGGAACACGACGCGCGTTGTGTCGGCGCCGTCGGCCATGAGCTCGCTTTCGTCGGCGCGAAGCTCAAACTTCTGATCAACGCCCTTTCCGGAAAACGATTTTGTGATTGCCAGCCTGCCGGCAAGAAACCCCTCGATTCGAAGATCAGCCGACAGGTCGCCGGCTCTCGACAGGTCCAAAACAAACGGCGGGTGCGGAAGATTCCCGAATTCGCCACGGTCCGGATCGGCTTCGGCCACGAGCCTGTCATTCAGATAGAATTTCAGATGATCGCAGTTAGAACAAACGACTGTCTTCTTGTCCCATTGGTATTCATCGCTGGGCGTCCAGTGGAACGCCGGCTCGAGAACAATTTCTTCCTCAGGATCGCATTGCGATTTGTAGAAGCCCGCGGCCGGCTTCGGCAGGCGGAAAATATCGCATACACCGTGATAGCAGATGCGGTCCCCCGAGCCGAACTCACGGTGCGTATCGTAGTCGAAGGCGCACCAGCCGATTCCTCCGGCGTAGGACGCAGTGGAAGCAATTTGGTTGTGCACGTGCGCGTGCCGGAGCGTGTGCTCGGTGTGGTGCGCAACATTGTCAATCGTTTTCGTCGGGAAGGTGTGGCCGATGAATTCGGTGTTCAAATAACGTGGATGGTTCGGCGGCTTAAGCGGGAAGCCGAAATCATTCATCGTGAAAACGTCTTCCAGAAACTCCGAATTCTGAAAGTAGCGGATGCCGCCCGTCTGGCGAGTGGGGTCAAGCGAATGAGCCAGCGCATTCGTACGCGTATAAAAGTCGTGATCGTCGCGCGACTCGTTGATTCGGACTCCCCACAAAACAATGGAGGGATGATTCCAATCGCGCCGAATCATGCGGCCCACATTGTCGATGGCGAGTTCTTTCCATGCTGCGTCGCCGATGTGTTGCCAGCCCGGAATCTCCTCGAGCACCAGCAAGCCAATTTCGTCGCAGCAGTCCAGAAAATGCCGTGATTGCGGATAGTGCGAGGTCCGCACGATATTGCACTTCAGCTCTTTTTTCAGGACCAGCGCGTCACGCCGCTGCACGCGCTTCGGCATCGCCTGGCCGACAAACGGAAACGTCTGATGTCGGTTCAGGCCGCGCAATTTCACAACGCGGCCATTCAGTTGGAAGCCCTCTTCGGTGAACCAGGCCTCGCGAAATCCGATTCTTCGACTATCTTCGTCAAGTAGCTGGCTCCCTTTGCGGAGGCGAGCCACGACGGTGTAGAGGTGTGGTTCTTTCAAATCCCAAAGCTGAACCTTGCCGAGCCCCGTTAATTGGAGTGAATGGGCAACCGGTTCCGAAGAAGCGTCCCGAGTGGGAATTTCCGTCTTCGCGCGCGCAATGACCTTTTCGTCGCGAATCTCGGCTTCCAGTGTCAGCGGCTCGGGATTCTTCTCCAGAGAACCGACAAAGCAGATGACTTCGACGCTGGGATGATCCGTGAGCGCGTCCTTGGGCTTCGCGAAGATACTCTCGAGATAAGTCCCGGGCACGACGCGCAGCGCAACCTCGCGGTAGATTCCTCCGAAGGTCAGATAATCGATCACGCCACCGAACGGCGGAATATCCGCGCGCTCCGTGGAGTCCACAGCTACGGCGAGCACGTTGTTTCCGTCCCATTTGAGATGCGGCGTAAGTTCAAAGGAAAACGGAGTGTAGCCACCTCTGTATTCGCCGAGGCGGTGCCCGTCGATCCAGACCGTCGCAGCCGTCATCACGCCCTCAAAATCCGCAAAGACATGGCGATCTCTCGCTTGCGTCGGTAGTTTAAACGAGCGCCGGTAGGCGGAAACAAATTGGTAGGATTTTTCGTCGAAGCTATGCCACGGCAGGCGTTTGTTGGTGTGCGGGATGGTGACGCTCTCGAATTTCGAATCGTCGAATTGCGGCGACTCGAATCTTTCCACCACGCGCTCGCTGAATCGCCAGTTCTGATTGATTGGCAGCACCAAGCGACCTCCGCGGTTTTCCGAAGCGGGCTCGGCGTCGAAAGATTTTCGTAGAGTCTCGTTGTCCAGGCTGGCCCCTGCGAGCAACGTTCCCGTGGTTCTCAAGAATTTGCGGCGATCCATGATGGCTTCCGCTCCTTTTCCCAAATCTCGACTACGCGTCTGCCCGTTCCACGATTTGCCAGGGTACCTGCACGGCCAAATAAGCTTATACGAGCCATCAAGCCGATATCGCGGCTCCACGATTTTCCCCCATGTCGGCCTCCAGAGGGCTTCCCGGATCTCACGTTTCGGGGACGCATCGGCGCATGCGATAATCCGCGGTTATGAAAGGGAAGAAGCCCAGGGCCTTTTCGCGCAAGGAACAATCTCCGCCTCGTGCCAAAGATTCCAGCGGCGCGCGTTTCTCCGAGCTCGCCGCTTCCTTGGCCGAAATTGGACGAGGCTTTTATGCGCGCGGATGGGCGCTCGGCACAAGCGGAAACTTCAGCGTGGTGGTCCGGAGGGAGCCGCTTCGCCTGGCCATCACGTCCACGGGATTGGACAAGGCCAGCCTGACGCCCGAGCAAATCCTCGAAGTGGACGAAGCCGCGCGGGTTGTTCGCGGCAGCGGCCGGCCGTCGGCGGAAACTTCGATCCATCTCGCGATCGCGCGGGTGACCGGCGCGGGAGCTGTCCTGCACACGCATTCGGTGTGCAGCACGGTCCTTTCCGGGCTATATGCCGCGAAGGGCGGCGTGCTGCTGGAAGGCTACGAAATGTTAAAGGGCCTCCAGGGCGTAACCTCACATGAGCACCGGGAGTGGCTGCCGATTGTGGAGAATTCGCAAGACATGGCCCGGCTCTCGCAAACGGTGGCGGAAATTCTCGCGCAGCAGCCCGGAATCCACGGCTTTCTCTTGCGCCAGCATGGGCTTTATACTTGGGCAACGGAACTCGCGGAGGCCAAGCGGCACGTGGAGATCCTCGAGTTCCTTGCGGAAGTGATGGTTCGATCCAGCGCGCTGGGGCATCGCGGGTGAAGTGGCGCGAGGGATCGAACCGGGAGTTGTCGCATGGCTACGTTGAAAATTCCCGAAGAAAAACGCTCGATCACCGAACGGAAGGACGTGCAGGAGTATCTCGCCGGAATCGGAATCGAGTATGAGCGCTGGGAGCCGGGCGTTGTCCCCGCAGACGCTTCGCCGGAGCAAATCCTCGACGCGTACTCCGAGCAGATTGCGGAACTCAAGGCCCGCGGCGGCTACGTCACTGCCGACGTGATCGAGGTGAAGCCTGAGACTCCGGGGCTTGAAGCCATGCTCGCGAAATTCAACATCGAGCACTGGCATGACGAAGATGAGGTGCGCTATATCATCGCCGGCCGCGGGCTGTTCCATATTCACCCGGAGCAGGGCCCTGTGGTCGCGATCGAGGTGGAGGCCGGTGATTTGATCCGCGTTCCGCGCGGAACGCTGCACTGGTTTGACCTCTGCGGCGACCGGCGCATCCGTGCGATTCGATTGTTTCAGGATGCTTCCGGCTGGACGCCCCACTACACCCACAGTGCCGTGGACAGCAAGTTTGAGCCTGTTTGCTGGGGGCCCGCGTACATACCTCGGCAAGCCGCGGCGAAGTAGCGCGAGTGCTGCGAATCGACGAGGCTTCTGTCCGCGCGCTTCTGCTGGACATCGAAGGAACAACCACGCCGGTTGATTTTGTATATCAAGTGCTGTTTCCGTTTGCGAGCCAACGTTTGGACCGCTTCCTGCGCCAACATTCTCGCGACCCGGAAGTCCGCGCACACATCGAGGCTCTGAAGGCGCAACAAAAATTAGACCAGGAGCAGGGACTCCATCCGCCCGAACTCTCGGGCGAGTCCGAGGAATCCGAGCTCCGCTCGGTTGACCGCTTCGCGGTCACAAATGACATTGTCGCGTACGCTCAATGGTTGATCGCGCGCGACAGCAAGTGCACAGCGCTCAAAACGCTTCAAGGCAAGATCTGGCAAGCGGGATACGAGAGCGGGGAGCTGCGCGGGCAGGTTTATCCCGACGTTCCGCGTGCCTTTGAACGCTGGCGCCGCCAGGGCCGTCAGATCTGCATCTATTCCTCGGGGAGCATGCTGGCGCAGCAACTGTTGTTTCGCACGACACCTGCCGGTGACCTGACCGTATATCTCGACGGCTTCTTCGACACGGAGATCGGGATCAAGACCGATGCCGAAAGCTACAGGAAAATCACCGCTGCACTTGCGTCCCCGCAGAGAAGCGTACTTTTTATCTCAGATGCGATCAAAGAGCTGGACGCGGCCCAAGCGGCGGGAATGCAAACGGCCTTGTGCGTGCGCTCGGAAGGGGACAAATCTGTCCCAAGCCGGCATCCAGTCATCCGCACATTTGACGAAGTCTTTCCCTGATATTTCCGCGGCATTGAGTTAACGCCTACGGAGGCTATACTAGTGCCGTTCCATCCAAAGGAAACAATCCTTGGAACCATCGGTGTCTGCCAACTCGTTGAAAGCACCTTGCGCGGAGTTTCGTCGCAATAAGTTGGAACGGCACTAGCCGACGCCTGCTCCGCTAAAACGTTTATTCAGGGGCCGTTGGGGCTCTGACAGAGGGAGAGGCACATGCAGATTCCAAGCGCATCGCGTCGCGCCGGCGAGGCGCGTTTTGGCATCACCAAGAAGGACGCGCCCCCGCTTGCTTCCAGGAGAATGTTCCGGATGGCATGTCTCTTTTTCATCTTGTCTGGAGTCGAGGCTGGAATCGAGGCTCAAACGCAGCCGGTGCCGAATCTCATGCCCTTGCCCGCCAGCTTTCAACTCGGCACGGAGTCCCTTCCTGTTGATGGGACTTTTTCGCTGGCACTGGTGGGGCACAGCGAACCGCGGCTCGAGCGCGCGGCGCAACGATTCCTGCGCCATCTCTCTCGCCAGACAGGCATCCCAATGAACACGAAGCCGGGCGACGCGGCAAAGGCAACTCTCGTTATCCGCACCGAACATGCGAGCAAGGAGATTCAGGAGCCGGGAGAAGACGAGTCCTACGATCTGGAAGTCCGGGCGTCCGGCGCGAAACTCACGGCGGCCACGCCTCTCGGCGCGCTGAATGGTTTGCAGACCTTTCTTCAACTGGTCGCGGCTACGCCGAAGGGGTTTGCCGCGCCTGGCATCACCATCCACGATAAGCCACGCTTCGTCTGGCGCGGGCTGATGATCGATTCCAGCCGCCATTTCGTGCCGCTTGACGTCCTCAAGCGCAATCTCGACGGCATGTCTGCGGTGAAACTGAACGTTTTGCACTGGCATCTCTCCGACAACCAGGGCTTCCGGGTTGAAAGCAAGCGATTCCCGAAGCTTCAGGAGTTGGGCTCCGACGGCTTGTACTACACGCAGGAAGAAATCCGAAACGTTATCGCTTTCGCGCGCGACCGGGGCATCCGCGTGATGCCGGAATTTGACATGCCCGGGCACACCACCGCGATGTTCGTTGGTTATCCGGAGCTCGCCAGCGCGCCGGGGCCCTATACGATTGAACGTGAATGGGGCGTTTTCGACCCGGCCATCGATCCCACGCAAGAGAACA
>QHYP01000231.1:9580-39768 GCA_003224195.1 Acidobacteriota bacterium
GAGAACACGTACAAGTTTCTCTCCGAATTCATCGCGGAGATGGCGCGGCTTTTCACCGATCCGTATTTCCACATTGGCGGCGACGAAGTGAACGGCAAACAGTGGAACGCCAACTCGAAAATCCAGGAATTCATGCGCGCCCACGGTCTGAAGAACAACGCCGACCTTCAGGCTTATTTCAACAAGCGCCTCCAGGAGATCGTCAGCCGGAACCGGAAAATCATGGTGGGTTGGGATGAGGTGCTCCATCCCGATTTGCCCAAAAGCATCGTCGTGCAGTCGTGGCGCGGACAGCAGTCGCTTGCGGATGCGGCGAGCCAGGGCTATCGCGGTCTGCTTTCGCACGGCTACTACCTCGACCTCATTTGGCCCGCCGCGCAGCACTATGCGGCGGATCCGCTCGCCGACGCCGCAGCCAATCTGACGCCGGAGCAGCAGAAACTCATTCTGGGTGGCGAAGCGTGTATGTGGGCGGAGTATGTTTCCGCGGAAACAGTGGATTCGCGCATCTGGCCGCGCGTTGCGGCCGTCGCGGAACGCTTGTGGTCGCCGCAATCCGCGCAGGATGTGAACTCGATGTACGCGCGGCTCGAGGAAGTCAGCCGGCGGCTCGATTGGCTTGGCCTGACGCACAATTCAAGTTATGAGCCGATGCTCCGCCGCATCGCCGGCAGGAAGGATGTGGCGGCGCTGCGCGTTCTGGCCGACGTCGTCGAGCCCGTGAAGGGTTACGCGCGTGGCGAGCTCGCGGCCGCCAGGCCGACCAGCGCCGATCCCCTGATCCGGCTCGTGGACGCCGCTAGGCCTGAGAGCGACACCGCCCGGCGGTTCGCGGGCCTCGTCGATGCGTACCTTGCGGACGCATCTCGCAGTTCAAAAACCAGCGTGCAGATTCGCAAGCTACTTACCGCGTGGCGGGACCAGCACGCGGACCTCCAGCCGCTCTTTGACAATTCTTTCTTGCTGAAAGAAGCCCAGCCGCTCTCGGAAGATCTCTCTGCCCTCGCCGATGCCGGCTTGGATGCGCTCGCCGCTCTCGACCGGGGCGAGCGCCTTCCGGACGCATGGAAAACGGCGCAGCTTGCCACAGTGGAGCGCGCGAAAAAGCCGAAAGCCCAACTCTTGCTGATGGTCGCGGCGTCCGTGCAGAAATTGATCGAAGCCAGTTCGCGTGGCGCGGCCGCTACCGCGCACTAATCGGCCCGGTGCCTGCGGCGCACTAAACGGCGATACGCAATCTTTCCCTCGCGGCTCGGCGCTCGCCCAGAGAGCGGCGCAGGATGGACCGCAAAACCCGCTCCGGATGTTTCCTTCTGAACATGACTAGGATGTACGGCTAATGCAGCACCCAATCCACCGGTTTTTCCACGAAGCGCATCTCGCATCGTTGTCCCGGCGTGTTGGGCCACTCCACGTGCACCAGCCGCGCTTTGCCCACTAGCTTTTGCGCCTGCTTTGCCAGGTACACTTCCACGACCGCATCTTCTTTCAGGGAAGCGTTGCACGCGCACGCAAACCCGCTCACCCTGACCGTGTCCGTGGATGTCAGCATCTCAAACGGTTTTCCGGCCGCGTCAATGCCCTTCAGTTTCAGCATGACTCTCAATCGGAAGCTCGGCTCTGCCGGGCCTTTCGCGCGGCTGCCGTTGGCCATTTTTGACAACGTCTGGCGGAGACCATTCATGTCCACCGGCTTCTGGAAATATCCTTTGGCTCCCAGGTTCTCGCAAAACTCCTTGTAATAGGCAGCCGGCTCGCCGGAAACGATCAATATGGGAATCTGTTGTGTGAAGCTCAAGGAGGAAAGTGTTTGCAGGATCTCGTAACCCGAGTATCCCGGCATCGAGAGGTCCAGCAGAATGGCGTCCGGCTTGTGCTGCAGTGCCAGCGCCAGCGCCTCTTCCGGCGAGCCGCTGTCGATGATTTCAAATTCATCGTCGAGCTGGAATCGCAACGCCTTCCGCACCTGTTCGTCATCATCAATGATCAAAATGCGCGGCATGGATGTCTCCTTCGTTCTTGCCTAGATCGTTTTCGATTCGCTTTCGGCGTGCCGCTCTTCGCGAGCAGCGGCTTCGCCATGTTCGGCTTCCCCGGCCAGAATCCTTGCAACGGTTTGTGTCAGCTCTTCCGAACTGAAAGGCTTCCGCAGAAGAGACAGGCCGGGCTCGAGCACTCGATGCGCCGCGATGGCCCCGTCGGTATAACCGGACATGAAAAGCACCTTCATGCCGGGAATCTGCGGAACAAGTTCATCCGCCAAATCGCGCCCGCTCTTCCCCGGCATCACCACGTCCGTCAGAAGGAGGTCAACGGCAGGTTTGCATTGCTTCACAAGCGCGAGGGCTTCAGCGGCGTCTCCGGCTTCGAGAACGGTATAACCGAGGTCCTGCAGGACGCTGCTGGTCAGCTTGCGCAGGGCTTGCTCGTCTTCCACCACCAGGATGGTTTGGCCGCCTCGCGATTCTTTTGCCGGGGCGCTCGCCTTTTGGGGTTTTTCAATTTCTCCTTCCACCCGCGGAAGAAAGATCTCGAACTGCGTTCCTTTTCCGACATCGCTTTGCAGCCAGATGTAGCCGCCGCTTTGTTTCACCACGCCGTAGACCGTCGCTAATCCCAGCCCGGTCCCCTTTCCCTTCTCCTTCGTCGTAAAGAAGGGTTCGAAGACGTGCGATTGGGTCTCCGCATCCATGCCGCATCCGGTGTCGCTCACGCGCAGCTTGACGTATTGTCCGGGAACAACGTAGCGATAGCGGCCGGCGTCTTTTTCATCCAGCGTCGTATTCGCCGTCTCGATGGTCAGCTTCCCGCCGTTGGGCATTGCGTCCCGCGCATTCACGGCCAGGTTCATGATCACCTGCCCGATCTGTCCCGGGTCGGCCTTCACCGCATGCAGGTCGGGCGAAACCAGAATCTCCAGTAAGATATCCTCGCCGATCAGGCGTTTCAGCATCTTCTCGACGTCGGCCACAACGGTATTGAGGTCGAGCACCTTCGGTTCGAGCACCTGTTTGCGGCTGAACGCCAGGAGCTGTTTCGTCAGTGCCGCGGCGCGGTGGGCAGCCTTTAAGATTTCGTCCGCGGCCTCGCGAAAGCGGTCGTTCGGGGCCATCCGTTTTTGCATCACTTCGCTGTAGCCGATGATCACGCCGAGAAGGTTGTTGAAGTCGTGCGCGACTCCACCGGAGAGCCTCCCGACGGCTTCCAGTTTTTGGGACAGATAGAGCTGCTGTTCGAGCTGCTTGCGTTCCGTGATATCGCGATTGACGATGACAAGCTTCTCCGTCTCCCCGTTGGCGTTGCGAACCGCGCTGGAGGTGGATTCAAAAACCCGCCAGTCTCCGCGCTTGTGCCGGATGCGGTACTCGAGGCGGCAGCCCACTCCCGTGCGCCGGGTTTCTTGCGCCGCTGCCTTCACCGAGGCTCGATCCTCCGGGTGGATTTGTTCAAAAGAGGCGGTTCGTACAAGCTCTTCGGCGGTGTAGCCGAGCGCTCTCTCGTACGACGGGCTGTTGTAGAGCCGTTGCCCATCGACGCTCACCACTGCGATCATGTCCGCTGCGTTTTCGCTGATCAGTCGAAAGAGCTCTTCCCGCTCTGCCAGCCGAACCCGGAAGCGATGAATCTGTAATTGCTGGTAGATCACATAGACGTCGAACAGCAGCACCATCGCGACCAGCGCCCGGATCGCTACGCCGAGATTGGCTACATTTAGAGAATTCAGCTGAGGAATGAGCACCGAAACGTAGAAGGAGACGATTCCTAGCGTCAGGAGCAAAGCCACGGCCACGCCCGTGAAAGACAACGCCCATTGGCGTCGCTCATACTTGCGCGCATCCGCCTGGATCGGCTCCGGTTCTGCTGGCGGGAGAGTTCTGCCTTGTTCCACGTCGGAAGCGCTCATCGAGGAATCATTCGCGGCTCAATTTGGCGGAAGTCCAGTTACACAGCGCGGAGGCCATGGGAGTTTGTTGCGGCACGTCCTTTGCCAGGATGATCTCAAATTGCGGACCAGTGGAATGGCGCTAATCCATTGCCGACATTCGGCTTAACTGCGAGGCCTGCGCGGCGCGACCCGGTACGCAGATGTTCACTGTTCCGAAACAAGAGTTGCGTTCCAGTTCGAAACAGCCCAGGAGTCCTGGTCCAGGGAGAAAAAATCCGATTACCGACGCCCGCTTCTTCTCGGCGTGGTACGAGCTGGCCTCAAGACCTTGCCGCCCCCGGTACAAAGACGAGTTCGCCGAATGCCTCCGGCACATGGAAATTCGGGACAGACGTGTTCGTCGGGCTCCACGCGGAATAAAATCGCGGCTCGGATTTGCCTTCAACGCGGTAGAAATTCACACCCCACGTCGCGCCAGGATCAAAACGTTTCGCGAGTGATTTCATCGGAATTGCAAGCTCGGCTGTCCACATCTTGCGCGCCTCGTCCAGATAAACGCGGCGTTTGAGCCCGCTTTTCAGATCGCTCAAGTCGTGGGGTACATTGGTCCTGTCAATGGCGAGATCAATCCACTGGCCGTTTGGGCTCACTTCGAATTCGAGATAGTGGAGAGGTTTCGATGGATCGGACTGGAGAAAAACTTCGACCACGTCGCGATCCCACAGTTTGTCGCGGCGGCCGTTGGGCGCGGCATCTGGGAAAACGCTGACCTCCCGAAAGCGGCACTGAAACCGGAAGTAAAGGCACTCTCGCGACCACAGAAGCTGAACCCGGGTCTCGCGGCCGGAATCGGGGTTTTTCCCCTGCCAGTCTGCGCAAAAGCGCTCGGCCGGAGCCTGCTCCCAGGCGGCACTGGCGGGAAATCCTTCCTTGTCCGTCGCGGTCGCCAGGTTCACGGCCGTGGCGCGGGGTTTGTTCTTCAAGTGAAGCTCCGTGTGAAGACGCACCTGCGAGGATACACCGGGTGGGGGAGAGCCAGTGCACACGGGAAGACCGATTGCACACGCGGCCTGCACGCGTTCCGGTCAGCGGTTCGGCTCTGTGCTAGCCTTTTCGTGACGCTCTTTTGGACGCAGTGTTCCGCGGCGGGTGCGGGAGGAAAACAGATGCCTAATTTGGTCGATGCTCCAGATTTTCTGACAAGGCCGGAGCGGCGGCGGCCCGAGCAATTCCAGTTCGTCAAGCTCCGCGTGGATTCTGGCGTTGCGCGGATGACGCTGGACCGCCCCGAGCACAACTTGCTCAACGAAACCATGCTCCGCGAAATCGCCGATGGAATCGATTGGCTTGGCGGAAAGGACGAAGTGAAGCTCGTCGTTTTGGGTTCGGCGTGCAAGGTTTTCTGCGGCGGGATCGACATCGGCGAATACACCTCGCAGCGGGTCTTTCAGATGGTTGATGCGTTTCATGCCGCCTTCGCCGCCATGCTCGAGGTTGCCAAGCCCGTTCTTTGCGTGGTTAACGGGCCGGCCATCGGCGGCGGAGCGGAACTGGCGGCGTTTGGAGACCTGGTGATCGCCACGCCGAAGGCGCGCTTCGCCCAGCCGGAAATCACGATTGGTATGTTTCCGCCTCTTGCCTCGACTATTCTTCCGTTTCTGGTCGGACCGAAGATCGCGCTCGAGCTGGTCCTCACCGGCGAACCCATTTCGGCCGAGCGCGCGCTCGAATTGGGGATCATCAATCGGCTCGTGCCGGAAGCCAAGCTCGAGGCGACCGTCAACGAGCTGAGCGCCCGGATTTCGGGCCACTCGGGCCCAGTATTGACGATGGCTAAGAAGGCCATTCTTGGCGGTATGGGCATGTCGCTCCGGGACGGTCTCAAGCACTCGATGAACATCTTTCTTAACGAACTCTATCGGTTGGAAGATTCGCAGGAAGGCCTGCGCGCGCTGGTGGAAAAGCGCAAGCCGCAGTGGAAGAACCGCTGAAGTTGTCTCTCACCGCTCCGGGCCTCCTGGCCCTATACTTGTTCTTCGGCTCAACCGGCGCCGGATCGAAGAACCGTAGCTGCGCTGGATGATGCCGAGCAACATCCAGCGATTCGCCGGGTTCTAAGTACCTGTGTGATTCGGATCGGCATCACAATCGCGGAGGTACCATGAAAGTTCGAGCACTTCTTCTCCTGTTCGTTTTGTTCTTGTTCGTGAAGGCGGCCCCCGCTCAGTCGTATTCTTATTCTTCCCGCTTGCACCGCTGGGAGTTGACTCCGTTTGCCGGCTGGGAGACGAGCGGCTCCTATCCCATCACGAATTCGACGATCGCAGACAGACTGCGCGCCAACGCCATGGTCAGCTTTGGAACGTTCATCGATTATTCTCTTTCCCCAAATTTTCAGGCGGAATTTCTCTGGGCGCACAATCCGACTTCGTACAGCGAGCGCAGCCTCCAGACGGGGCAATACACGAAGGCCTTCAATACCCAGATCGACCAATATCAATTCGGAGGCCTGCTCCATTTCCGCAGCAGCGAGTACAAATTGCGGCCGTACGTCTCCGCCAGCATCGGATTCACGCACGACGCGAACAGCGGGGGCAGCTCGAACCGGACGGCGTTGGGCTTCGGGATCGGCGGCGGCGTGAAATACGACGTGACGCACCACTTCGGGTTTCGCGGCGACATTCGATATTTGCCGACCTACGGCAATTCGGGTACGGGGGTCGTGTGCGATGCTTTCGGGAACTGCTTTCAAACCACAGTCCGCAACTATTTGAAACGGGCCAATTTCAGCATTGGCATCATCTTGCGGCCGTAAAATCCTCGGTATTCGGCGGACGATTCGGGCGCGGATTGACTCTGCCGGCGGCGGAGAATACACTGCTGGTTCAACTTTATTGGTAACCGCCCCGATTTCATCCCGACAGAGTCGGGACAGGTCGGGCTTCCCGGCAAAAGCGACCGGGACGCAAAAAGCGCGAAACGCCGCAAGCGGTTAACTTTTTAGCGCGCTCGAAGCGCGACTTTGCAGGCCCGGGAAGCGGGGAAGGCCGTGCGAATCGGCCGCGGTCCCGCCACTGTGATCGGCTGTAGAAGCCGTAAGCCAGGCTACCCTCCCGTGCCGCCGGCGGAAACGTTCTTCGCGAGAGAGAGCGTGGCGCATGGCCCCATGGATTCTCGTGGGGCTTTTTGTTATCGGGCCCTGGAGAGAGATCGTGATGTTTCGCGGAAGAGCGCGATGCGTGCGAGCAGCCGGCGCGGCGATGGCCGGCACGCTTCTCTTGGCCGCTGCGGCAGACGCTCAAGTTCCATTGCAACGCCCCGGACAGCAGCGTCCGTGGGCAGATCGAAATCCGGACATTGGGACGGGACAAGCAACATCGCTTGCGCATGCGCAACCGGCTCCCGCAGCTTTTGCAGAAATCACGGACGAAACCGGGCGCCACGTGCGCATTCCCCAGCCGGTCCGCCGCATCGTGTCTCTCGCACCCAGCCTCACGGAAACCCTCTATGCGCTCGGCGCGCAAGACCGCCTGGTAGGGGACACTGATTATTGCGACTATCCGCCGGAGGCGCAGAAAAAGCCGAAAGTGGGCGGCGCGATTAATCCCAATCTCGAGCAGATCGCGGCGCTGCGACCGGATCTCGTACTCATGACCAAGAGCCTCAATCGTTACGAGACGGTTCGCGCGCTCGATGATTTGCACATTCCTTCCTACGCCACAGATCCCCACACGGTGGACGACATAATCTCCTCTACTGCGCGTCTCGCCGAGGTGCTGGGAATTGGCGAGGCGGGACAGGCGCTTGCACAAGAGCTGCGTCAGCGTCTGACAGAGATCGAGGGCCGGGTTGGGGAGCTTCCGCGGCGCCGGGTGCTGTTTGTCGTGTGGTCCGATCCTCTCATTTCGGTCGGGAGGAACACGTTCATTGCCGATGCGCTGCGCCGCGCGAGGGCCATTTCCGTGATCGATACTGCGCAAGATTGGCCGCAGGTCAGTCTGGAAGAGGTAGTACACTTGCAGCCGGAAGCGCTCATCTTCGCCGCGACACACCCGCAAGCGGAGGCCCGCGATTTCGCCGCGCTGGCGCAGCGTCCCGGCTGGCGCGATCTCGAGGCAGTGCGCAAGAGCCGCTTCGTGGTGATCACGGACGCCGTGAACCGCCCCGCGCCGCGGCTCATCTCCGCCATCGAAGAGCTGGCGCGGCAACTCCACCCCGAAGCGTTTTCAGAAAGGCCGCGAACCTCGCCCGCCGCACCGCCCGGCCTCGAATCTCGAACCGCAGATCGCGATTCTCGCGCTTCTTGGGGAGCGTGTGCATGCAGCCGCTGACGCTAGGACGCTTGTTTGCGCGTTGCGCGGTGTTGGGCGTCGTCCTGCTTCTGGTTACGCTCGTTGCGCTGAAGCTCGGCGCCGTGCCTGTTTCGCTCTACGGGCTTGGCCGCGACCTGATTCGCGTGGCCATGGGCAAGAGCAGTGAACTTGCGAGCGAGTACCGGCTCATCGTTTTCGACATTCGCTTGCCGCGCATTCTCCTGGGGATTTTTGTTGGCGCGTCGCTTTCCGTTGCGGGAGCGAGTTTCCAGGCGCTCCTGCGCAATCCGCTGGCGGATCCGTACGTGCTCGGCGTTTCGAGCGGGGCAGCGCTCGGCGCCATCTTTGCGCTCATCGCTGCGCCGCATCTCGGGGTTGCGCCCGCGGTGGCCGCGCTCTTCACGCCGCTGGGAGCATTTTTGGGCGCGGCGACTACGATTGCCGCTGTTTATTTTCTGGGGCGCCGCCAGGGCGCCATCGACAGTGGCACGCTTCTGCTCGCCGGCATCATTTCGGCTTCTTTCCTTTCTGCGTTGATTATGCTGTTGATGACGACGCTCCCAAGCAGCAACGTGCGGGGGATGGCCTTTTGGCTGATGGGCGACCTTTCGACGCCCCCGCCGCGGAGTCTGCAGTGGTTCCTGGGCGTGGTCTTCTTCGTTGCAGCCGGAGCAATTTACACCACGGCGGCCGACCTCAACCTGCTGCTTGCCGGCGAACAGGAAGCAATACATCTCGGCGTGGATCTTGGCCGGGTACGGCTGGTGGTTTATATCGCGGCGTCGGTCCTGACGGGGCTGGCCGTCTCCGTCAGCGGCGCGATCGGTTATGTCGGCTTGCTGGTACCCCATGCGATACGGCTCCTGTTCGGCGGCGACTACCGCGTTCTCCTGCCGACGACGGCCCTGGGCGGCGCAATTGCCGTCGTCATCGCGGATACGCTTGCACGCACCGTCGTCGCTCCGACTGAGCTGTCGGTTGGCGCAGTGACGGCGATGGCCGGAGCGCCGTTCTTCATATACCTGCTGCGGCGGAGACTCACATGAGCGCTACCGCAGCGCGTTTTCCGGCCACGGACGTTCGGCTCAGCGTCGAGCAGGTGAGTTACGCCTACGCGGCGAACCCTTCGCAAGCGCCGCTGTTCACGCTGGAGGCGACGAGCTTTCAGGCAAGGCCGGGCGAGATCGTGGCGATCCTCGGGCCGAACGCGAGCGGGAAATCCACTTTGCTGAAGCTCATCTCCGGAGCGCTCGCGCCGCTCTCCGGCCGAGTGCTGCTGAACGGTTTTCCGACCCATTCGCTCGATCCGCGGGCGCGCGCGCGGCGCATCGCCGTTGTGCAGCAGGAAAGCCGGCTGCTGTTTCCGGCGCGGGTCTGGGAGTTTGTGCTGCAGAGGCGACATCCGTACAGCCGCGGGCTGGCATTTGAATCGGAAGAAGACGTCCTCATCGCGAAGAACGCGCTGGCGCAGGTGGGCGCTGTAGCGCTCAACGACCGGTGGCTGGACCAGATTTCCGGCGGAGAAAAGCAGCGCGTCATCCTGGCGCGCGCGCTGGCACAGCAGCCGCTCCTGCTGTTGCTCGATGAGCCGACGCTGCATTTGGACATCGGCGCACAGGTGGACTTGCTCGAGGCACTGCAGCGGCTGGCGAGGCAGAATCGATACACTGTGGTAGTTGTCACGCACGAGCTGAACCTTGCCGGCGGATATTCCGATCAAGTCGTGCTGCTGCACCGCGGGAAGAGCCTGCGCGTGGGTCCGCCCGCAAGCGTCTACCAGCGGGAATTGCTGGAACAGGTTTTTCAGACGGCGCTCACCGTGGAGATGGGCGGTTCGGGCCGGCCGCGAGTGAGCATTCTGTCCGACAGTTAAACGAGTGCCGTTCCAACTTTTTGAAATTAACTTTTTTCTTGGCAGAAAAGAAGCGGCAGCGAAGTTTGGGCAGCGGGTATTTGGCTGAGTAGGTTGGAACGGCACTAGTCGATTCGGCAACCTCAATCGCCCGGCTCCCCGAGAACGGGGGCCGCGGCAAAAACGAACTCCACGGCGGGCGTTCTGCTCCGGCCGAGCCGGAGCGAATCTGGCCCCTTCCACTCACCGCAGACTTCGCGCTCGGGAAGACGGGCAACCGCTCTGCGGTTGCACTCACCAGAGAAGCCGTCGCCGCCGCGCGACTGTAAAGGCGGAGCCGAATTGTGCGCCGGCCACTGCGGCGTATCCCGCGCAAGGCGGGAGGCCGTGGGAAGGTCGTGCGCCTGCCCCGGCGAAACCGGGGACAGCAGTGCCGCCAAGCCAGGAGACCGGCGAAGTCTGCAGCCCGCACGATTCCGGAATACGGTTCGGCGGGCCAACCTTCAGCTCCCGCGCGTGAGGGGGAGGAGGAGAGAAAATGAGAAATCTTCGCCGTTTTGCTTTTTTGCTGCTGCTGTTCGCTTCTTCCGCTTTTTCCCAGACTGCAAACGTTTCCGGTGACGCTCAATTGACCGGCACGCTGACCGATCCGAGTGGCGCAGGGGTCGGCAGCGTGGAGATCACGGCAAAACCCGAGGACAGGTCGAGCGGGATGATCTACAAAGCGACGTCGCGGACGGATGGCGAGTACTCGGTCGGTCTTTCGGCTGGGAAGTATCATGTGCGATTCGTTCGCGCGCCGTTCGTCGAGCGCGCGTTCGATTTGAGCTTCGCACCGGGCGAGACGCGCACGCTCGATTTGCGGCTGGAACTCGAAAGACTTTCGGCCAGCGTCGTGGTGACGGCGCAAGTCGAGCCCATCACCTCCGAGGATTCTCCGGCGCCCGTGACTGTGATTTCGCGAACAGAGATCAAGCAGCGCCAAAGCGTCTCGTTGCCGGATCTCCTCGCCACTCAGCCTGGCGTCAGCATCGCCCGCACCGGCCCTGAAGGCGGCTTGGCGACGCTGTTTCTTGATGGGGGGAACTCGAATTTCACCAAGGTCCTCGTAGACGGCGCGCCCATGAATGACCCTGGCGGATTTCTGAATTACTCGAACCTTACGCTGGACAACGTGGATAAAGTGGAGATCGTGCACGGCGCAGAAAGCGCGCTCTATGGCACCGACGCGGTCTCCGGCGTAATCCAAATATTCACACACCGCGGAACAACGCGGACTCCAGCGGCCAATCTGTTTGCCGAGGGTGGATCTCTTTCGTCCGCGCGCGGTGGAGGACAACTGAGCGGGCGCCTCGGTGATTTTGATTATTCCACCGCGGCTTCTTATTTTCAGACGGATGGTCAGGGAGCCAACGACGGCTTTTTGAATCGCACCGTTTCGGGGAACTTCGGATACAGCGTTTCGGACTCGGATCACCTGCGCCTAACCGTGCGAAGCAACTCCAGTTTCGCGGGAACTCCCGGGCCGACGCTGCAGGGGCCTCCAAACCTGGCGGCGACAGACGCCTTGCACATCCTTTCGTCGAACCTCAGTTGGGATTTCCGTGCGGGATCGCATTGGGAGCACAGGCTGAGCGGCGGGGAAACAAGAATTCTGGACGTTAGCGCCGATCCGCCCTTCCCTGCTTTCGTGGATCAATTCAACCGGGCCGGTTTGCAAGCGCAATCGACCTATTTCTATCGCCAAGGAATTGTCGCCGGGGGATACTCCTATGAAGTGGAAAACGGCTTTCCGGGCGGCGCCCATGCGCGCCGCAACAACCATGCCGGTTTCCTGGACGCCCGCTATCGACCTCATCATCGTGTGACACTGAATGCTGGGGCGCGCGCTGAGGCCAACGCCAGTTTCGGCACTCGCGTCGTTCCACGCGCGGGCGTCGCCCTGGCATTGCGGTATGGAACGGGTTTCTGGGGAGACACCCGCTTTCATGTTTTCTACGGACTGGGAATCAAAGAACCGGCGCTCGAACAATCGTTCGCAACCGATCCTTGCTTCCCCGGAAACCCAAGCCTGAAGGCGGAGCGCAGCCGGACATTCTATGCCGGTCTGGAGCAATTTCTTGCATCGAACAAACTGCGTGTTTCTGCCGATTACTTCACAAACCGGTTCCGCGACATCGTGAGTTTCGCGCCGGGTTCCACCATCACGTCCGCCTGTCCTTTTGAAACGGGGACTTACTTCAATACGGATCTCGCGCGCGCGCGCGGAGTGAATTTCACGCTGCAATCCCAGCCATTGCGCTGGCTGACGATTCAAGGCAGCTATTCTTACGACGCTACTCGCGTGCTGCGGTCTGCAAATCCGTTTGCGGATCCCGCCCTTGTGCCAGGAAATCCATTGCTCCGCCGACCGCCCCACTCCGGATCCTTGCTGCTCAACGCAGCCCATCGCCGGCTCAACTGGAATTTGTCGGGCTATTTTACCGGCCGGCGCACGGACAGCAATTCGAGAATCCCGGTTACGCGCGGTTCGACGTGTCCACGAACTACGAGGCCGGGCGGGGGCTGTCCTTTAATGGGCGGGTGACGAATCTTTTCGACAAGGCTTATCAGGATGCGCTCGGCTTTCCCGCGCTGGGACGAGACTTTCGTTTGGGGATGCGCTACCGATTCGGCGGGAAAGAGTGAGGCGCAAAATGGCGGAGCCTGTGCTGTTCTGCTGGAGCGGGGGGAAAGACAGCGCGATGGCGCTCGAAGCTCTCCGGCTGGATCCGACGATTTCGGTGACGGCGCTGCTGGCGACGGTCACGGAGGGCTACGAACGGATCAGCATGCACGGCGTACGGCGTGAATTACTGGCGCAGCAGGCGGAGTCGCTCGGATTGGCGCTCGACGAAGTCCGCATTCCGCCGCAGTGCGTGAATCCGATCTATGAGGCGAGGATGGAAGAGGCGCTGCGCGCGCACTATGAGAATGGTGTGAGGCGCGTCGCCTTCGGGGATATTTTCCTGGAAGATCTGCGGGAATACCGGGAAAAGAACCTCGCGCGAATCGGGATGACGGCGATTTTTCCAATTTGGAAGCGCGACACGCGGGAACTGACACGGGAGCTGGTTGCGCGAGGATATCGGGCGATTACGGTTTGCGTGGATGGGAAGGTGCTGGACCAAAGCTTCGCCGGGAGGATGCTGGACGAAACGTTTTTCCATGATCTGCCGGCATATGCGGACCCGTGCGGCGAAAACGGGGAGTTTCATACGTTTGTGTTTGACGGACCGGGGTTTCGACGGCCGGTTCCTTTTTCGGTGGGCGAGGTTGTGGCCCGGGACGGATTTTACTTTTGCGATTTGATTCCGAAAGAGAAGGGAGAAGACAAATGAACGAGGGACAGAATGAGAATGGGGCAGTGTTCCCGCGAAGCATCGTCGTGGCGGGCATGATTCTGCTTGCGGCTGCGGCGAGGATTGCGCCGCATCCGTGGAACTTCACGCCAGTCGGGGCGATGGCGCTGTTCGGCGGGGCGATGTTGCGCGATCGCCGGGCCGCGTTCCTGCTGCCGCTGGCAGCGCTATTCGCGGGCGACATTGTGCTGGGTCTGTACAAGTGGATGTGGATCGTGTATGCGAGCTTTCTGGTGAGCGTGGCGATTGGCTTCTGGCTGCGGGGGCGGCGGACGATCTGGCGAGTGGGAGGAGCAACGCTGCTCGGGTCGCTACAGTTTTTCGTGGTGACCAACTTTGGTGTATGGGCGATGGGCGGACTATATCCGAAAACTGGGGCGGGTTTGGCAGCCTGCTACGTTGCGGGGATACCGTTTTTCTGGAACACACTGGCGGGGGATGCGATGTACGCGACGCTGCTCTTCGGAGGCTTCGCGCTGGCGGAGCGGTTCTTTCCGGCGCTGCGTGCCGTGGAAGCGAGCTCACCAGAGGCCTGAAGAGTCCGGCTTCCGGTGTGCGTTCCGGCGGATGCTATAATGAGCGGTTTCCTATGGCGAAAAGTGCGGCAGAGAGCGCTGCGATTGCGCCGGAGGTGCTTGCGAAGTACGAGCCGGTGATCGGGCTGGAAGTGCACGTCCAGCTTCTGACGAAATCGAAGATCTTTTGCGGATGCTCGACGCGCTTTGGCGATCCCCCGAACACGAATGTGTGCCCGGTGTGCCTGGGGCTGCCCGGAACGCTGCCGGTGCTGAACAAGAAGGCGGTGGAGATGGCGGTGCGGGCGGCGCTGGCGCTGCACTGCACCGTGCACGAACACGCGCGGTTTGCGCGGAAGAATTATTTCTATCCCGACCTGCCGAAGGGCTACCAGATTTCGATGTACGAGCTGCCGCTGGCGACGGGTGGCTGGCTCGAACTCGACGTGGACGGGTCGCGGAAGCGCGTGGGGATTACGCGGCTGCACTTGGAGGACGACGCAGCGAAGGCACTACACGAACTGCCACCTGGTGTGGCCCCGCTGAAACCGGGCGAGCCGGAGTGGACGTACGTGGACTTCAACCGCGGAGGCACGCCGCTGATCGAGATTGTGTCCGAGCCGGACATCCGCACGCCGGAGGAAGCGTACGCATACCTGACGACGCTCAAGCAAGTAATGCTGTTCACGGAGACGAGCGATTGCAACATGGAGGAGGGCTCGCTGCGGTGCGACGCGAACGTGAGCGTGCGGCCGCGAGGAAGCGCGCAATTCGGGACGAAGGTGGAGGTGAAGAACCTGAATTCGTTCCGCTACCTGCAACACGCGCTGGAATTTGAGATCGAACGTCACGTGGCCGCGCTCGAGAGCGGCGGGAAGCTCGAGCAGGAGACCCGGCTGTGGAACCAGGCGGCGGGGCGGACGGAATCCATGCGCACGAAAGAGCGGGCGCACGATTACCGCTATTTTCCCGAGCCGGACCTGCTGCCGGTGCACGTGAGCGCGGAATGGCGCGAAGCAATCCGCGCGACGATGCCCGAGCTGCCGGAGGCGAAGCGGGCGCGATTCGTCGAGCAATACGGAATCACGGCGTACGATGCGGGGGTCCTTACGGCGACGCGGGCGCGGAGCGCCAGCGAAGCTTGCGGCCAATTGGATCATCACCGAACTCCTTGGTCGTCTAAATGAAATGGGCAAAGGTATCTCGGAATCCCCAGTCAGCCCGGAAAGGCTGGCCAAAATCATCAGTCTTATGGCAAATCAGATAATTACTACTTCCGGCGCTAAAGCAACTTTGACGATCTCCACCAATACTGGGCGAGATCCTGAAGAAATTGTCGCCACTGAAGGGCTCAGGCAGATCAGCGATACGAGCACGATCGAGCGGGCGGTGAGCGAGGTGATTGAGAAGAATCGGGAGAATGTGGCGAAATACCGCGCAGGGAATGAGGGCGTGTTCAACTTTTTTGTGGGGCAGGTGATGCGGGCGACGCGCGGGCAAGCGAATCCACAGATCGTCAACGAGGTTTTGCAGAGGCTCCTGGCCAGTCCCGCCGAAGCTCAGGGCAAGCCCTTCGATACTCAGGGCAAGCCGAAGTGAGCCTGCTCAAGAGCTTTCTTCCCTCGATCGCTCCGAAAGTGCAGGGCTGGATCGAGGAGCAGCGCGCGAAGCACATTGGCGGCGCGCGGGTGCTAACGGACGGGGAACACGAACGGCTGGCGGGATACTTTCCAGATGCGGCATTGACGGCGGCGCGGGTGAAGACGGTCCAAAGGATTGAGAATCCACCTTTTCTCGAAGGGCTCCTGAAGCAGGCCGCATTTTTCGGGATTCGGGTGCAATTCGATTTCAACGGCGTCTCGGGCATCACGTTTGTGGACTGCATCCTGGTGAAGGAGAAGGCCCCGAGCGCGGACTTGCTGTTTCACGAAATGGTGCACGTGGAGCAATACCGGCAATTGGGAACAGAGGGGTTCGTGCAGGCTTATGTGCGCGGAATGGTGGACGGCGGGCTGGTGTATGAGCGGATTCCCCTCGAAGCAATCGCGTCGGAGATGACGGCGAGGTTCGCAGCGGGGGAAAAGTTCAATGTAGCGGACGAGCTCGCCGCGTCGTTGCGGGCCCGGGGATATCTTCAAGACGACAACACAGGGAGACAAGGGAAATGCTGAACGTCGGCGAGAAGGCGCCGGATTTCCGGCTGAAGACGGACGAGGGCAAAGAGGTTTCGCTCGAAGATTTTCGCGGGAAGCGGGCGCTCTTGTATTTCTTTCCGAAGGCGAATACACCGGGTTGAACCGTGGAAGCGTCCGAGTTTCGCGACGCGATGAAGAAGTTCGAGAAAGAGAATGTCGCCATTCTGGGGGTGAGCGCGGATTCCGTGAAGGCGCAGGCGAATTTCAAGGCCAAGTACAAATTGAATTTTCCGTTGCTGAGTGATCCGGAGTTTCAAGCCATCGAAGCTTATGGGGCGCGGCGGATGAAGAAATTTCTCGGAAAGTCATTTTTAGGCATCGTGCGCAGTTCGGTTTTGATCGGAGCGGACGGAAGAATCGAGCAGGTGTGGGACAACGTGAGCGCCAAGGGGCATGCGGCGGAAGTGCTGAAGTTCGTATCCAAGGGATGAGGCGCGCGGTTTGAGGCCACTTGGGAATAGCAACAGAAGAAAATGAAAAGGGCGGCCGAGGGGCCGCCCCTTGCTTTTCAAACTTTGCGAAACCCTCAGTCGATGGCGACGGGCGCCCGGGTGGTGAACACGAGGCGGGTCTCGGCAGGGAATACAACTTCCTTTTTGCCGGTGGCCGCAGCGCCAGCCGTGCCCGCTCCAGCTCCCGCCAGAGCGCCGATGGCCGCGCCTTTGCCGCCCCCGGCGAGGCCGCCGATGAGCGCACCCGCGCCTGCACCCCCCCCGATGAAGACGGTGTCATGCTTGGCTTTTGAGCCCATGGTGCGTCCGGCGGAACTGGTGGCGAGACTATAGGCCTTGCCATTGACGGTGACCGAGCGGAGGCGCAGCCAGAGTTTTGCCGGAGTCGACAGGCGGCCGGACGGCTGGACGCTGCCGACGGTCAACTTCGCGTGCGAGCCTTTCGGGACCAGCACCTTGCCGCCGACAACGACGTCCTGCGCAACAGAGGCAACGACGGGCTGGCCAACCTTAGCGGTCTTCGAGCTAAGGGACTGATCGATGGTGACGTGGATGACGGTTCCGTTCGGCACAGTGCCCGAGGCCTGGACGAGCGCCGGCACAATGAGGGACAGGGCCGCTACGATCGCTGGATTCCGCATGGATTTCATATCTCCGTCCTTGCTGGGAAAGTTTGGGCTGCACGGGCAGTCTAGCAAAGGGAAGCAGGAAGCGGCAAAGCCGTCGAATCATAAACTGACGTGAAAGTCACCCTCGGCGCCTTCGCGCGGCTCGATGAGCATGTTGTCGATCAGGCGAGTGCCGCCGATGAAGGCAGCGACGAGGGCGTAGCAGGCGCGGCGGATTTGCGTGACCGGCTCGAAGGTGCCGGCGTCCACGATTTCGGCGTAATCGGTGGAGGCAAGCGGCTCGGCGTCGAGCACGCGGCGCATCGCGGCCTGGAGATGCAGGGCGTCGCGCGCGCCGGAGGCGATTTCCTTGCGCGCGGTGTCGAGCGCGCGATAGAGAACAGTCGCAGCGCGGCGCTCGCCGGGCTTGAGGTAGGCATTGCGGCTGGAAAGCGCCAGGCCGTCGGACTCGCGTACGATGGGGCAGACGACGATGTTCGCGTTCAAGTTCAGATCGCGGACGAGTTGCTGCACGATGCCCGCCTGCTGCGCGTCCTTGCGTCCAAAGTAAGCGAAGTGGGGCTGGACGATTTCAAGAAGTTTTAGGACAACGGTGGCGACACCGCGAAAGTGGCCCGGCCGGGAGCGGCCCTCGAGGCGTTCGCTCAATCCTTCCACGTTGACGTAAGTGTGAAAGCCGTTCGGGTAGATTTCCGCGGCATCGGGAGCGAAAAGGGAATCGACACCGGCGGCGCTGAGCTGGGCGACGTCGGATTCGAAGCTGCGCGGGTACTTTGTGAAATCTTCTTTTGGACCGAACTGAGTGGGATTCACAAAGATGGAGGCGATGACGGGATTGCAGTCCTGCCGCGCGCGATGAATCAGAGAAAGGTGGCCTTCGTGCAGCGCCCCCATTGTGGGCACGAGGCCGATAATACGCCCTTCGGCGCGCGCCTGACGAGCGACCTCCTTCATCCAGGCGACAGTGCGAATGGTTTCCAATGCGAAAGAAACAGAGCGAGTCATGCGCTGGCCGCGGTGGCGCGTTCGCGGTAAAAGTGCATGAGATCGGTAGCGATGGGTTGCGCGCCAAGCTGGCGGAGCATGGTCGTAAACTGACCGCGATGGTAGCTGCCGTGATTGACGAGGTGCTGCATGGATTGCCAGAGCGGATTGCGATAGACCCCGAATTTGAGCGTTTTGTATTCCATGACGCGATTGAGGTCGTCCTGGGTCAGGCCGCGAACAAAGCGGAGGAGCGCTGATTCGTGTTCCAGCCAGCGCGCGCGGAGGCTGGTGAAATCGGGGAATTGAGACGCTTCCGGGAGCGAGGCCGGCGAGCGGCCCTGGAAGCGCTCGAGCCAGAGCCATTCGGCGCCGAAGATGTGTGCGAGGGTATCGCGAACCGAAGAGAAGCTGGAGCCAAGCGAGCGCGTGAACTGGTCAGGCGAGAGCGGGGCGCAGGCGTCGAGCACGCGATGATTGGCCCACGCGTTGTAATCATACAAAAGCCGAACTTCTTCAGGCGTCACGAGCACCTCCGCGGGAATTGAGCTCTGTCCACGCGGCTAGCGCGGCGAGCGAGCAGGCTTCAACTCGTTGGACGCGCGAGGCATGTGATAGGACTCCGAATCGGAGGGGAAAGCCCCTTCGCGCACATCCCCGCAGTATTCGCGCACCGCGTTGGTGATGATTTCGCCGAGATTCGCGTATTGGCGGGCGAATTTCGGGATCGGGCCGAAGGTGAGTCCCAGAATATCGTGAAGGACGAGCACTTGGCCGTCGCAATCGGGTCCGGCGCCGATGCCAATGGTCGGGATGCGCAGCTCGCGCGTGATGTGCCCGGCGAGTTCGCGGGGCATGCCCTCGAGGACGACCGCGAACGCTCCGGCGGCTTCCACGGCGCGGGCGTCGCGCAGCACCTTTTCGGCTGCGTCGGGAGTCTTGCCCTGGACGCGGAAGCCGCCCATTGCGTTTTTGGATTGAGGCGTCAGGCCGATGTGGCCCATCACGGGAATTTCTGCTTCGACCATGCGGGCGATGAGCTCGAGGCGGCGCTCGCCGCCTTCGACTTTCAGCGCCTCGGCGCCGGCTTCCTTCACGAAGCGCACGGCGTTGTGGAGCGACTCGGAAGTGTCCATGTGGTAGCTGCCGTAGGGCATGTCCGCAACGACGAGCGCGCGCCGTGCACCGCGGCACACGGCCCTCGTGTGGTGAAGCATCTCCTCGATCGTAACCGGCAGCGTGCTGTCGTAGCCGAGCACGACCATGCCGACGGAGTCGCCGACGAGAACGATGTCCACGCCGGCTTCGTCGAGCAGCCGAGCCGTGGGATAGTCGTAGGCCGTCAGGCAGGTGATCTTCTGGGTCTGGGACGGGGAACTTCCTGGAAGTGACTTTCGATTTTGAATGTCGGGCACGGTGATTTTGCCGTTGCCCGCATCGGGAACAACGCTCATACGCGCCTCCGGTGCCGCTCCCGTTTGCCGGGATACAGCCCATCCACGTAACAATGCAAGTTTATCAGTTTCCTGGGGCTAAATCTACAGGAAGTGAAGGGTTTTCCAGGAGATCACGCCGGGCGCGGGGCCTGGGCGCGGCCTTTCCATTGGGCGCCGCGGCCGAGCCAGTAGCGAACGGCGGAGAGACAAGTCGCGTAGGAATAGAACAGGGCCACGAGAGGGAGGAGCGGCGCCCAGAACGGTGAAAGGCGATAGAAGCGCAGGGTGGGCGCAAAGCTGAGCGTCATGAGCAGCCAGGCGGCCAGGGCGAGCAGCCGGGTTGCCGGCGCGGGCGCAAACAGGAGGCCGACAGGGGCGACGTACGTCAGGAACATCGCTGTGAGAGTTACGAGCAGCACAAGCGCCGAATAATGGAGCTGGGTGAAGGCGGCGCGCGCAATCATGTTGCGAATCTCGCTGAAGGTCCCGTAGGTGCGCAGAGTCTGACTCTTGCGGGTCAGGCCCAGCCAGATGCGCCCGCCGTTGCGCTTCACGGCGTGAGCCAGAGCGCAGTCGTCAATCACTTCGCCGCGAATTGCGGCGAACCCCCCGATTCGTTCGAGCATCTCGCTCCGGAGGAGGATACAACCACCTGCGGCGCCGGCGGTGCGCGAGGCCGGATTGGCAATCTGGCGCGGGGGATAAAGCTTCAGGAAGAAGTAGGTAAAGGCGGGGATAAGAGCGCGCTCCGCAAGCGTGCGGCTCTGGAGGAGAACGCTGAGCGAAGTCAGATCGAGGTGGTCGTGCTCGGCGCGGGCGACGAGGCGGCGCAGCATGTCCGGAGTATGAATAACGTCCGCATCCGTGAGCCAGTAATACGCGGGCTTCGCCTCCTCGACACGCAAAGCGCCTTGGGAGAGCGCCCAGACCTTGCCCGTCCAACCGGGAGGCAGTGGCGCGGCTGAGTGAACCGTCACGGAAGGTGCGGAACTGCGCTCTGCGGCGGCTTTGCGCGCGATCTCTGCGGTGCCATCTTCGCTGTGGTCATCAACGACGACGATCGAGAATATGCCGGGATACTCCTGGGCGAGCAGCGAAGCGATTGTCTGCGCGATGGCGAGTGCTTCGTTTCGCGCGGGAACGATGGCTACAACAGCGGGCCAGGCGGCCAGACCTGGATTGGAGTCGCGATCGGCGTCAAAGCTCGAAACACGCCAGAAGCCGCCTCGCGCGGTGAGGAGATACACCCAAACAGCGAGAGTGAAAAATGCAAGAAAGAATAGGGCGGTTTGCAAGATAGGTCCGCCGGGCCTCTAGTACCGTTCCAACTTGTTCCGGCAAGTCATTTCTGCAGTTTAGCTCCTAGTCTCCGCCAAACAGATGGCAAATCTCTTGTTAGAAATGAACGAGACAGCACTAAGCTAGATCCTCCTGACGAACAGGAAGCCGGCGAATGCGCTTGCCAGTGGCCGCGAAGATCGCGTTGCACACCGCGGGGGCAACCACTGGGAGACCCGGCTCACCGATTCCGGTCGGCTCTTCCTTGCTCATGATCACGTGCACTTCGGTCTTCGGCGTTTCGGCCATGCGCGGCATTTCGTAATCGCCGAAATTGGATTGCTCGACGCGGCCGCCCTTGATGGTAATGGCGTCGTGGAGTGCGGCCGAGAGGCCGTAAATCGCGGCGCTCTCGACCTGGGCGCGCACGCCGTCGGGGTTCACGGGCCGGCCGCAGTCCACGGCGTAGACGAGGCGATGGACGCGGACCTTGCCGTCCATGATGTTGGCCTCGGCGACTACCGCCGTATAACTATCGAACGAGAAATAACCGGCGATCCCGCGGCCCAGCCCTTTCGGCAAGGGCTTGCTCCAGCCGGCTTTCTCGGCAGCGAGCTTTAAAACGCCTTTCAGACGAGCCGTGTCGAGCGGCTTGCCTTCCTTCGGATTGGTGAAGTCCTCGATCTTGCGATCATCGCCCATCAGGCGAAGTCGGAATTCGAGCGGATCAACACCGGCGGCCGCCGCGAGCTCGTCCACGAAACTTTCCACGACGAATCCGCTGGTGGAATGCTCAACGGAACGCCACCAGGCGCGGGGGACGCCGGACTTGGCCAACGTGTATTCGACCCGGTAATTCGCGCTCTTATACGGAATGAAGGCGGCCGTGCCGAATTCACCGTTTTCTGCCTGCTCCGTGCCGTTCTGACGCCACATGGCCGCAATCGAGGTCGAGCTCTGAAAATGTTTCCACGCGGCGAGATTGCCTTGCGCGTCGAGCGCACCCCACATGCGATGGTATGAAGCGGGGCGGTAGAAGTCGTGTTGCATATCGTCTTCGCGGGTCCAGAGCACCATCACGGGTTTGCCGACAGCCTTGGCGACTTGCGCAGCCTCCATCACAAAATCTGCCTGATAGCGGCGGCCGAAGCCTCCGCCCATGAGAGTGGTGTGCACAACAACTTTTTCTGGCGGCAGCTTCGAGACGCCGGCAATGACGCTTTGCGCCCACTGCGGCCCCTGGGTCGGGACCCAAGCCTCAGCGCCGTCGGGCCGGATGTGCACGGTGCAGTTCATCGGCTCCATCGTGGCGTGAGGCGCGAAGGGGAATTCGTAGACAGCCTCGATTTTTTTCGAGGAGGAAGCGAGAGCGGCGTCGGCATCGCCGTCGTTACGCACCACTTTGCCGGGCTTCGAGGCGTTTTCGACGCAATCGTGTCGAAGAGAATCGGAGGATTCATTTGCGTTTGGCCCTTCATCCCACGTGATTTCGAGGGCCGCGCGGCCGCGCGTAGCGGCCCAGGAATTGTCCGCAAGCACGGCGACGCCGCCCGCGGTGAAGGCCCCCGGGCCGACGGATTCGATCTGAACGACCTCGCGGACGTCGGGCACAGCCTTGGCCTTCGTGGCGTCAAACTTCGCGACTTTGCCGCCGAAGACCGGGCAGCGCGCGATGACGGCGTAGAGCATCCCCGGAACACGCGAATCGATCCCGAATTTCGCGGCGCCACTCGACTTGGCACGCGCATCGAGGCGGGGCGTATCTTTGCCGACGATGGCAAAGTCATCCGAGTTTTTCAGCGGGACAGTATTGAAATCGGGAATGGGAAGCTTTGACGCGTCCTCGACGAGTTCGCCATAAGTGAGAAAATCTTTGCGGGCGCCGTGAAGCACGCCACCGTTCTGGGCTTTGCAGGTGTCGCGGACAACATTCCAGCGTTGCGCCGCCGCGGTGATGAGCATCTCGCGCGCGGCCGATCCGGCGCGGCGCAGAGGAAGCCACGAGCCGGCCACGCTGCCGCTGCCTCCGGTCCCGTGATCGTAGATTGCGGGATTCGTCGGTGCTTGCTCGACCTTCACTTTCCGCCAATCGAGGGAAAGCTCTTCGGCGAGAATCATCGGCAAAGCAGTATAGACACCCTGGCCCATTTCCGACTTGCCCAGGATGAGCGTCACGCGGTTGTCCTTGCCGATGTGGACCCAGGCATCGAAAGGATTCGGCGGTTTCTTTTCCTGATCCCGCGCCTGATCGGCCAAACGGACGTCGGAGAGATAGAACCCGATGACGAGCGCGGCCCCGCCGGTCGCGCCGGTTTTGAGAAACTCACGGCGATTTACACTCAAGCCCGGAGACATGACGACCTCGCTTTCTGCCGGATTAAGCGGCGGGTTTCTTGGCGGCAGCGGACATAGCCGCAGCACGATGAATGGCTTTACGGATGCGCTGGTATGTGCCACAGCGGCAGATGTTGCCGCTCATGGCTTCGTCAATGTCGGCGTCGGTGGGGTTGGACTTTTTGGCGAGCATCGCCGTGGCGGACATGATCTGCCCGGACTGGCAGTAGCCGCATTGCGGCACGTCTTCTTCAATCCAGGCGCGCTGCACGGGATGGCTGGCGTCGGGCGAAAGGCCCTCGATAGTCGTGACGCGCTTGCCGGCAACGCTGGAAACCGGCGTCATACAGGAGCGGATGGCATCGCCGTTCAGATGAACGGTGCAGGCTCCGCAAAACGCCATACCGCAGCCGAATTTCGTGCCCGTGAGATTGAGCACGTCGCGGAGCACCCAGAGCAGGGGCATCTCCGGGCTGACATCCGAGGGTAGAGTCTGGGACTTGCCGTTCAGTGTGAAGGTAATCGCCATGGGGACCTCCTGAAACGTGAGGAACTATCCTACCTCAACTATCGTCCAATGCAAGAAGGGCTGAGGTCTTCCCGCCTGCCGCCTTTGGAAAAACAGCCGCGCGACGAGATGGAGAACGTCGCAAGTTTTTCCGGCGGTGCCCAGAGCCGAGGCTACCACCAGCTAATGACGCCGGGGGCGTCAGGCGTGCGCAACTTCTTTGGAAGGCTTTTGGCTCGGCGATTCGGATTCGACGCCCCGCCAGCCCACGGGACGGCCGCTCACGGCTTCTTTTACCGAGCGAAACAACACCACGTACATCATTTGTCGGTAGTAAAACCGCTGCAGCAATACTGGAATCAGCAGGGACCACTCTTCCCCTTTTTCGAGCGCGAAAGCCATGACGCACGTGAGCACGTCGATCATCAGAAAGCCGAGAAAAAAGACAACCGAGCGCTGGAGGTCGGCCAGCGTCCAGAGCTGCGGCAGGTGAAAAACATGGAGTTGCGCCAGACCCCACAGAAAGACAGAGCCGAAGAACATCAGATCGATGATCGGAGAAATGAGCGGAAGCAGAAGCTGGAAAATGAAAATGTTCGGGAGTGCGATCCAACCCAGGGCCCCGTAGCGCGGACGAAACAGAGTGTCGGCGTGCTTCCAGAAAGATTGCAGAGTGCCGAAAGTCCAGCGGAATCTTTGCCGGACGAGCGCCTCGCGCGTTTCCGGCGCCTCGGTCCACGCGACAGCTTCTTCGTCGTAGATGATGCGCCAGCCCAGTCGGCGAATCGCAATGGTGAGGTCGGCGTCTTCCGCTACGGTGTCCGCCGTGATGCCTCCGGCCGCCTCAATCGCCTTCCTGCGCCAAGCGCCAAGCGCGCCCGGTACAACGGTGATGCAATTCAGCAGATCAAAGGCGCGCTTTTCCATGTTCTGGCTCGTGACGTATTCGAGGGCCTGCCAGCGCGTCAACCAACGGGCGCGATTGCCGACCTTCACGTTGCCGGCGACGGCGCCAACGCGGAGATCGGAAAAGTGGCGCAGGAGCTTGCGCACTGCGTCGGGCTCCACTTCCGTATCGGCGTCGATGGTGATCAAGATTTCCGTGTCTGCCTCCGACATGGCGCGATTCAGGGCGGCAGCCTTGCCGCGATTCGCTTGGTGAAGGATACGCACGCGCGGATCGCGGCCGAAATGTTCCTCGAGAAGCTCTGCGGTGCGGTCGGTGGAACCATCGTTCACGACGATGACGCGCAAGTCCGGAACCTCAGAGGCGAGCGCGGCCGTGACGGTCTCGACGATTACGTTCTCCTCGTTATGCGCGGGGATGAGAACAGTTACGGTTGGCGGTGGGTCTGAGAGAACGGCGCGATCCGGACGCAGCTTTTCGATGACCGCCAGAAGCCCGATAATCAGGGCGCGGCCACTGACGAGCATGATCCCGGCAATAAAAATGACGGACATGCCCAGGCTTATCCAGTGGTACATCGCGAAGATGAAGGCGTCCGCGCGCGCCTCGAGCCGCTCGCGAGGATCAAGTGTGGGCATTACCTCGGCGCGGGTTTTCTTGATAAGGTCCGCCACCGGGACAAGCTGGTAGCCGCGTGCACGAAGTTGATCAATGATCTGCGGCAGGGCAAGGACGGTTTGGCTGCGGTCCCCACCGCCGTCGTGCAGGAGGACAATGTTTCCTTTCGTTGCCTGGCGAAGCACGCCGTCTACGATTTCGGAAGCTGGGACCTGCCGCCCGTTCGGTTGGCGCCAATCCTGCGGGTCGATGCGAGCGCCAACGAGCAGGTAGCCCATTTCCTGCGCGATGGGCAAGCGCTCGACTTCCTCGGCGTACTCTGGCTGATGGTCAATGCCATAAGGTGGACGGAATAGGGTGGACTTGACACCGAGCGTGCTTTCGATGAGGCGCTGGCTGAGGTTCAGCTCGATGCGCACCTGGGCGCGCGGGATTTCTTCGAACTGTGGATGGGTGTAGGTATGGTTCCCGATCTCGTGCCCTTCTTCATATTCGCGCTTTAGGAGACCCGGGGAACGGCTTGCGGCGTCGCCGATGACGAAAAAGGCCGCAGGCGCCTTCTTCTCTCGGAGAATGTCGAGAATTTTGCGAGTCCAGCGCGGGTCCGGGCCATCGTCGAATGACAGAGCGATCTTGCCTTTTACCGCACCGATCTGCTCGATGTCGTACGAGAGAGGATACACGGTGTAAGACTCGCTGGTAATAAGATCGGTGGCGGGATCGTACTGGAACGAGCGATGGCCTTGCTTCGGAGTGTCGGCGATACGCCAGATATCGCCATCCCCCTGCAGGATGAGATCGGAACCGGGTGGCAGGTCGTCCAGTTTTGCACGCGCCGCGTCGTCGGGGCGCGTGGTGTCCCAGATCGGCCAGAGGGATGTGTCGGCCGAGCCGAGCCGCCACAGGGCTGTGCCCTGCACTCCGAAGCGTTCGCTGGCGCGCAATTGGTTGTAGGAAGTCACTGCATCCTGCATCCAGACCTCGTGCACGTTGTTGTTCTCGTCATAATAGGAGTAGTGGGGATTCAACGAGGCGGAATCGAATTCCACCTGCGCTTCGGATTCGGACGCGCGAAGCAGCGCTTCCTGAACGGTCAGGTTTTCCGCGGGCAACGGAGTTTTTTTCCGGGCCAGAGACCAGTCATAGGCGTAGTTCGCGATGGCCACGACGATCTTCGGGGCGGCCACCTTTTGCAGAATCCAGCGCAAGTTTTCGACAAACCAATCCTGCGCCGCGATCGCACCCGGGGCGCCGGTCTGCCAGTGTTGGTCGTAGTTCATCAAAATAATGGCGTCGCACTGTTTCCCGAAGAATGCGTAGTCGTAGGACTCGTCGTGGGCCGGAAGGGCGATCATCAGCTTCAGACCTTGGGCGTGAAGCGCGGGAGCGAGTTCGGCGATGAACTCACGGTAATGTTTCTGGCTGGCCTCCGGCACGTCTTCGAAATCGAGGACGATGCCCGCTTCCCGGGCGCGAACGGCAAACTGCGTGAGGTTCCAGGTCAGCCGATGGCGAGAATCAGGATTGGCGAGCAACCCGGCCAACTCTTTTGTCCGCCAGGTTGGGCCGTTGGAGTTGTTGACCAGGCCCATCATCGGCAATTCAAAATTTGGCGAGACACCCTTCTGCTGCTTGAGCCATTGATGCAGTTTGTCTTGCTGGAGCAGGCTGAGAGCGGTGTCGGGCTCCACCTCGTAGCTCTGGTTGCGCTCGTAATCGATAACCGTGAGCCCGCCGTCGGGAGTGACGGCATGCAATTGCTCGGAGATCAACAAGTCAAGGTGCCGATAGTGCTCTTTCAACGAGGCGAAGCTCGTGGGGTCCCAACTTACATAAAACGCGGCGCGCAGCGGATCATAAGTTGCAGGCACTTGGCCGATCGCCGCCACGCGGCGCCGCCGCCCTTCCCTTATGGGTTTCGCGTGTGGTTTTGCAGGCACGGCGCGATAGGCGGGCCGCGTGTCCTTCAACAGTCCGCCTGGCAAATCGACCGTGGCCAATATGGTTATGAGAAAGTACGCCAGAAGCATAGTCAATGCGGCGCCGGACAGTTCCAGCACACGCCGCGTGCGCCGCCAGCGCACGCGCTCCGCGTCGTAGAAGATGGGTCCGCGCTCTTTCATCGAAGCTTTCAAGCTAACGGCAAGACACAAGCGTGTCAATGATTCCGGAGGGCAGGCGCATCGCGTCGTGTAAGATGCGTGCCGGCCGATGAGACGCCTCGTCGAAAATGCCTGGCTGGCGCTCACTGCGGGACTTGCCCTGCGGCTGTTCTTTGTTTTTCACTTCTCGTCCGCTTCGGACGACACCGCGGTCTACGAAGAGCTTGCGACAAACTGGCTGAAGCACGGCGTCTACGGTGTATTCACGAACGGCCGGCTTGTTCCAGCGGACTTGCGTACGCCGGGCTACCCCGCGTTTCTCGCAGCGATTTATGCCCTCAGCGGCCGCAGCGGCGAAACTGCGCGCACCGGCGTGATGCTGGCGCAAGTGGCGGTCGATCTTCTCACCTGTCTTTTGATTGCATGCCTGGCTTTTCTGCTTGCGAGCGGAACTTACCGGCGGCGCCGAACTGTGGCCTGTCTAGCTTTATGGCTGGCCGCGACGTGCCCGTTTATCGCGAACTACGCTGCTGTTCCGCTGACGGAAGTTATCGCGGCGTTTTTCACGGCGGTGGCGCTCCTTCTGCTGGCCGCGCTGATCCGTCTTCTCTGCGAGACGGATTTCGTGGCCGGCGGAGATACGCGCCTCATTCGAGCAGTCTTTGCCTTGCTGGGCCTTGGCGCAGCATTTTTCACCGGGGTTGGCGCGCTCTTTCGCCCGGAAACGCCTCTGCTGCTGATTGCGGCGTGGAGCGTTCTGGCATGGGTTCTGTGGCGGAAACGCTTGGCGATGAGTTGGGTGCGCTCGGTGGTTTTGATGGGGTTGTGCGCAATGGGGTCACGTTGCACGAATTTCAACTGCTCACGCCGCCCTATGCGCAGCTTCCGGGCGAACTCGTACCGCGCGGGTTCATAGCGTGGGAGAAGACCTGGCTGTACCGATTTCGCGACGTGTATCTCGTTTCGTGGAAGCTGGATGGCGAGGCGATCGATCTCAAGGATATCCCGGATTACGCGTTCGACTCCGCGCGGGAGAGGCAGCGCGTCGGCGCGCTGCTCGAGCGCTACAACCAAACGCTGACGCTTTCGCCGGCGGAGGATGCGGCGTTCGAAGAAATCGCGCACGAGCGCACCGCGCGGCGTCCGTTTCGCACCTATTTGGAGATTCCTTTGTTCCGGGCGGCGACGATGTGGTTTACACCGCGGATCGAACTGCTGCCCTATTCGGGAAAAGTATCTCCTCTGGCGCAGGCGTGGGAAGAGGATCCCCTCGATCTTTCGATGACGATTGGGTTTTTCCTGCTGAATTTGCTCTATGTTTTCCTGGCACTTTGGGGCGCAGCGTGTGTCTGGGGCGCGCAGCCGGAGCTTCGTGCGGTGGTTGCATTCCTCGCTCTGTTTGTGGTTTTGCGAACGGCGTTTCTCACCACCCTCGAGACACCCGAGCCGCGCTACGTCATTGTCTGCTTCCCCGTGATCCTCGCGCTGGCAGCGCAGGTTTGGCCGCAGCGCGAAACGGCTCGCTATCGTTCTTCGGGCGGTTCGGGATGAATCGTCATGCGATAGACCTGGGGAAAGCGCTCCTTCACACGGTCTTCGAGGGCGGCGGTCACGTCATGCACCTGCGTGATTGGCAAATCACTTTTCATGATGCAGTGGCAGGAAACGAGGATGTGATGTTCGGCTTGCCGCACCAGAACATCGTGGCAATTCACGAGTTCGTCGTACTCCGACGGCAGGGAATTCAAGAAAGCTTCGATAGCGCGAGCGAGCTGGCGCATCTCGCCGGCCCTGCCGTCCGTGCTGGCAATATGGCTTCCGAGCGGCTCGATGTGAATATTGACTTCGGCTTGCCCGCCGCGCAACTCGCGGATTCCGTTTTCGAGGTCGGTCGCCTGCCGATGCGCCTCGCGCAGACTGAGGTTTTCGTCCACCTCGAGATGTAGCTCGACGAAGAGGCGCCCGTCCTGCTGTTGCGCCGAGAGATCGTGGATGGCAAGTCCTTTGCGTTGGGCCAGCGCGCGGATCGCTTCGAAAAGGTGCTCGCCTTCCGGTGCGCGGGGTTCCACGTGCACCATGACGTCGGCGGGGACGATTGCGCCGATGCGCTGTTCAATGGCGTCGCTGAGCGCATGGACCTGCTCGAGGCTGGTGCTCCGGGGCACTGAGACGGTCACGTCCACGAAGTGACGGTTGCCCGCGCGGCGCACGCGCACTCGTTCTGTCTCCAACACGCCCGCCGTGGCGCCGACTGCGTTGGCGATTTTTTGCTGCAGACCTGCGGGCGCTGCATCCAATAGCGCATCGAGCGTGCGGCGTCCCAGTTGGGAACCCACCCAGACAATCACGCCGGCGACAACCAGGGCGGCGATGGGGTCCGCGAAGGAAAGCCACGGCAGGTGGATCGCCTCCCCAACCCAGACGAGCACGATCCCGACTATGACGACCGATGTGCTCCAGACGTCGGTAGAGAAATGCAGCGCGTCGGCTTCAAGCGCTTCGCTCTTAAATTTTTCTGCCGCGCGAGTCAGCGCCCGTGCGCGCGTTAAGTCCACTACCAGCGCCAGGAACAGCACAACGATCGCCGTCACGCTGGGAATAATGTGCACATGATGGAAAAACAGTCGCACAAACGCCTCAAAGATGATGTAGAGCGCGGTGAGCAGCAAAAGCCCGGTTTCGACGAAGGCCGAGAAATTTTCATACTTGCCGTGGCCGTATGGGTGTTTCTCATCCGCGGGCTCGTCCGAGAGGCGCACGGAGAGGTAAGTGATGATG
>QHYP01000297.1:0-823 GCA_003224195.1 Acidobacteriota bacterium
GGTTGTCCGCAAAGGCCAAGTGCTATTCGAAATAGATCCGAGGCCCTTTCAGGCAACGCTCGCTCGTGCCAAAGGCGACCTTGCACAAGCGCAAGCGCAACTTGGCAAAAGCACCCTTGATGTGGAGCGCGACACGCCACTCGCAGAGGCCCGGGCCATCGCTAAGAGCCAATTAGATAACGAAGTTCAAGCCAAGCTTGGCGCACAGGCGGCGGTTGAATCGGCTAAGGCGGCAGTGGAGCAGGCGGAACTCAACTTGGAGTGGACCAAAGTCATCTCGCTGGTGGATGGAATCGCCGGGATCGCACAAGTCCAGATCGGCAACCTGGTCGGGCCCAGCTCCATTTTGACTTCCGTTTCGCAAGTCGATCCAATCAAGGTTTTTTTCCCGATTACCGAACACGAGTATCTTCTCGCACAAAGCAAGAGCAATACCGGTTCCGGCAAACACACCATCAATTTCTTCGGAAACTCGCTCCAACTGATGCTGACCGACGGGAGTATCTACCCTCAAAAAGGCAGAATCCTGCTCGCTGATCGGCAAGTGGATCCCGGCACGGGAACGATTCGCATCGTTGCCGCCTTTCCCAATCCAGGCAACGTTCTGCGACCTGGCCAGTATGGACGTGTGCGCGTCGAAACCAGCGTGAAAAAAGACGCTCTTCTGCTACCGCAGAGCTCCGTTGCGCATTTGCAGGGAAGCTATCAGGTGGCCGTTGTCGGCAGCGGCCACAAAGTGAGTATGCGCACCGTTAAACCCGGCGCGACGGTCGGAACGATGTGGGTGATTGACGAGGGCCTCATACCGGGTGAGCAAGTGTCA
>QHYP01000297.1:847-6701 GCA_003224195.1 Acidobacteriota bacterium
AGCCCGTACATAATTCCGGGGAAGGAAACTAAGCTATGTCAAAGTTTTTCATCAACCGTCCCATCGTGGCCATGGTGATCTCCATCCTTACGGTGATTGTGGGCGCGGTCACCATCACAAGCCTGCCCGTGGCGCAGTTCCCCAACATCGTTCCACCGGAGATTCAGCTGCAGGCCAGTTATGTCGGCGCGGACGCGCAGACCCTGGAGCAATCCGTCGCCACGCCTATCGAACAGCAAATCAATGGCGTGGACAACGTGAACTACATGTACTCCCTAAACGCCACCGCCAACTCGCAAACCACCATGGTCGTGGACTTCGACCTGAAGACGGACCCGAACACCGATCTCATCCTCACGCAGTCACGCGAGCAACTGGCTGCCGGTCAGCTTCCGCCGGACGTTAACACGTACGGAGTCACTATTCGAAAGTCCGTGACCGCTCCGCTCATGCTGGTCGGCCTATTTTCCCCGAATGGTACTTACGATACCAAGTTCCTTGGCAACTACGCCTATATCAACCTGAACGACCCCATCGCCCGCTTGTACGGTGTGGGCCAGACGCAGGTTTTCGGCGCAGGGCAGTATGCGATGAGGCTGTGGGTACAGCCTGACAAACTGGCGAAGCTGGGCATCACGGTCACGGACGTCGTCAATGCTGTGCAGGCGCAGAACACAGTTAATCCTGCGGGTCAGGTGGGTGGTGAACCAGCTCTCGCCAACCAGCAATTCACTTATTCCGTACTTGCACAGGGCCGCCTAACATCTCCGGAACAGTTCGAAAACGTGATCGTGCGCGAGGCGCCAGATGGCGGCATTGTTCGCGTGAAGGACGTCGCCCGCGTCGAGCTGGGCGCACAGGACTACAGCATTGTGAGCCGCTTGAATGGCAAGCCCGCCATCGTCATTCCCGTCTACCAGTTGCCCGGTTCCAATGCGGTCCAAACGGCTGCAGGTGTCCGAAAACTGATGGCCGAGATGAAGCAGCGCTTCCCGCAAGACATGGATTACGCCATATCGCTTGACCAGACAAGCGCAGTTACAGAAGGCATGAAGGAGATCATTGTCACGCTCTTGATTGCTATCGTTCTGGTGATCTTGGTGGTCTTTCTTTTTTTGCAGGACTGGCGGGCAACGCTGATCCCGATGCTGGCCGTGCCTGTCTCGCTGGTGGGTACGTTTATTCTCTTCCCGCTGTTCGGCTTCTCCATCAATACGCTTTCAATGTTTGGGTTGGTTCTGGCGATCGGCCTCGTGGTAGATGATGCCATCGTCGTCGTCGAAGGCGTACAGCGACATATCGAGGAGGGTCTTGCTCCGAAAGATGCTGCTCGGAAAGCGATGGAAGAACTCTCCGGTCCCGTCGTCGCTATTGCCCTGGTTCTCTCCTCGGTGTTTGTACCGACAGCCTTCATCCCCGGCATCACCGGAAGGCTCTACCAGCAATTTGCGTTGACCATCGCAATCTCGGTAGTCCTCTCGGCTTTTAACGCCCTCACGCTGAGCCCGGCGCTTGCCGCACTCCTGCTCCGGCCAAAGAAGAAAAGCCGCGGACCGCTCGCAAAATTCTTTACGTGGTTCAATCGCTTGTTCGGGCGCGGCACCGAGATCTATGTCCGACTCTGCGGCGGAGTTCTGCGCAAGGGTGTGCTGGCTTTGGTGGTGATTGCGGCCTTCGGCATCGGCGCGGGATTCTTTAGCAGCCGTCTGCCCTCGAGCTTCCTGCCCGATGAAGACCAGGGCTACGTGTACATCAATATGGATCTTCCTAACGCGGCTTCGCTTGAACGTACCAGCGCAGCGGCGAGACAGGTTGAGGAGATCCTCGCCAATACGCCGGGCGTCCAGTACACCACAAGCATTGTTGGCTTCAGCTTGCTCAGCTTTGTACGGACTACTTACAACGGTTTCTTTTTCGTCACGCTTAAGCCCTGGAGTGATCGTCAAACCAGAGCGGAACAGTATCAAGAAATCAAGGTGCGCTTGAACAAGGAGCTTAGCAAGCTTCCACAAGGAACCGCTTTCAGCTTCTCGCCGCCAGCGATTCCTGGAGTCGGCACATCCGGCGGATTTCAGTTCGTCCTCGAAGACCGGGCCGGGCGGGACATCCCGTTCCTGGCAGGCAACCTGGAGAAGTTTCTGGCGGCCGCTCGCAAGCGCCCCGAGATTGGCTCGATATTCACTTCCTTCCTGCCGAGCGTGCCGCAAAAGTTCCTGGAGGTCGACCGGGAGAAAGTGCTGAAGCAAGGTGTGGCGCTCAACGACGTTTACAGAACGATTCAGGCTTTCATGGGCGGGCTGTTCATCAACTACTTCAACGATTTCGGTCGTACCTGGCAGGTGTACGTCGAGGCCGAAGCGCCTTACCGGTCGAATATGGAGAATCTCGGGCAGTTCTACGTTCGCAACAGCAGGGGTGACAGAGTTCCGCTATCCGCGCTGACGAGATTCGAATCGCGTTCCGGCCCCGAATTCACGATGCGCTACAACGAGTATCGCTCAGCGCAAATCAACGGCAGTGCTGCGCCCGGATATAGCTCAGACCAGGCCACTGCGGCCCTGGAAGAGGTTTTCCGCCAGACCATGCCTAGTGAAATGGGCTTTGATTATATGGGCATGTCCTATCAAGAGCAGAAGGCGCGGGAAGGACTCCCTGCTTCGGTCATCTTCGGTTTCTCGCTGGTGTTCGTGTTTCTAGTTCTGGCGGCACTCTACGAGAGCTGGTCGTTGCCGTTCAGCGTGCTCCTGGGCACGTCGGGTGCGGTATGCGGAGCTTTTGGAATGTTGTGGCTGCGCCGGGCGGTGCTCAATGCCTTCTATCCGGCTTACATGGTGCAAATCGAAAACGATGTCTACTCGCAAATCGGCTTGGTGATGCTGATTGGTCTGGCTGCCAAAAACGCGATTCTGATCGTCGAATTTGCCAAGGAACAGTACGAAAAGGGGAAGCCTCTGGTGGATGCGGTGCTCGAAGGGGCAAGGCTTCGCCTGCGTCCCGTTCTGATGACCTCGTTTGCGTTCATTCTCGGTTGCGTACCGCTATGGATGGCATCCGGCGCCGGTTCAGTGGCACGCCAAATCATGGGCACAGCCGTAATTGGCGGAATGCTGGCGGCCAGCAGCGTCGACATCCTCCTCGTTCCGGCACTCTTCTATCTGGTGGAGAAGTGGTCAGGTGTTGGCAAGAGGCACGCTCCCAGGCCTGCTCTTGCGCAGCCTAGCCCATCGGAGGCGGACTGACGTGAGAAGACTTATCGCTCTTTCCCTGATTATGCTCCTTGCTTCGGGCTGCGCTGTCGGGCCCAACTATAAGAGACCGAGCGTAACTGTTCCCGGGACGTACCGTGGAGCCATTCCGCAAGAGGCTACCCAGCCTGCGGCGGAATCAATCGGAGACCAAAAATGGTGGGAGGTCTTCCAGGACCCACAGCTCCAAGACCTGATCCACACGGCAACGCGAATCTTGCAAGCTCAGGCCCAGGTCGGCATCACTCGCGCCGACCAGTTACCGACGATTAGCGGCGGAGTTGAGGCTGTCAATCAGCGCTCGGCACGCTCAAAGTTTTTTCCTGCGTTCGAAACGAGTTCGAACCAAGTCGATCTCTCGCTGGCGTGGGAGCTTGATTTCTGGGGAAAGTATCGCCGAGCCACCGAGTCCGCGCGGGCAAATCTCTTGGCAACGCAATGGGCCCGTCAGGCTGTCATCAGCACACTCGTCAGCGACGTTGCCGCGGCTTATTTCCAGCTTCGTGAGCTCGACTTGGAACTCGAAATCTCGCGACGAACTCTGGCTTCGCGCCGCGACTCGCTGCAGCTCACACAAACGCTGGCTAGCGGCGGGGCTACCTCCATGCTCGATGTACGGCAAGCGGAGCAGTTGGTGTTCACCGCCGCCGAAACCATTCCCGATCTGGAACGACGAATTGAGCAGCAGGAAAACTTCCTAAGCATTCTTCTTGGAAACAATCCCGGTCCGATCACACGTGGAACGAAGTTGACGGAGCAACCGCATGCCCCGGAAATTCCGGCAGGTCTACCCTCCAGCCTCTTGGAGCGGCGGCCCGACATTCGCCAGGCCGAAGCACAGTTGATCGCGGCCAACGCGCAAATTGGAGTAGCGAAGGCAGCGTACTTCCCGCAGATCACCTTGACCGCGAGCGGCGGATATCAAAGTTCAGCGCTTACGAGCCTGTTTACTGGTCCAGCCGGATTATGGAATTTCGGAGGGTCGCTGGTGCAGCCCATCTTCACAGGGGGAAGAATTCGTTCCAATGTAAAGTTCACGGAGGCGAGGCAACAGGAAGCAGCGCTGATTTATCAGCAGACCGTTCAGCAGGCTTTTCGCGGAGTTTCGGACGCGCTGGTCGAGTATCGGAAAGACAGGGAGTTTCGCGAGCAGCAGGAGCAACTCACGTTTTCCGCTCAAGACGCGGCCCGGCTTTCGGAGACCCGTTATCGAGGCGGCGCCACAAGCTACTTGGAGGTACTGACGAACGAAACCAATTATTTTGATGCTGAGTTGGGACTCGCTCAGGCTCAGTTGAATGAACTCCTGGGTCTGGTTCGCATTTACAGCAACCTCGGCGGAGGCTGGCAAGAACAATGAGTGCCGGGAACCAAATGCCTACGGCCTGGGCCCATTCGGATTGCTGTACAGCATCGACGCCGAAGGGTTCGAACCGAGGCCGGGGCAGTGAAGGAGGGAAAACAAGAGTGAGTTCGTACCTGCCAGGGCAGAAAACCAATGCTCCTGGCATTGTGGATTTGAGGCCCTCAAAGTGAGTGCGTCCGCGTACGACCTTGTTGTAATCGGCAGTGGTCCAGCGGGGCAGAAGGGCGCCATCGCCGCGGCAAAGGCGCGCAAGCGCGTCGCCGTGATCGACCGGACCACCATGATGGGCGGCGTGAGCGTTCATACCGGCACAATCCCCAGCAAGACGGTACGTGAGGCCATCTTTCAGCTTACCGGCCTTGCCGTAAAGGCCCTCTACCGCAATGGGTCTCCAAGTCGTGTCGACATTTCAATTCAAGATGTCTCCTCCCGTGTGAACGCCACTGTCGCGCGAGAGACTGAGGTAATTCGAGCGCAGCTAAAGCGCAACGGGATCGCCGTCCATCAGGGCAGTGCGCATTTTCTAGATCCCCATACAATGGAAGTTCAAGGCGACGGTGAAGGGATTAGAGTCGAAGCGGCGAAGATCCTGATTGCTTGTGGCACGCGCCCGGCGCACAGCCCGGAGATTCCCTTTGACAACCATCGCATTGTGGATACGGACCACCTCTCCGGCTTAGGCAGCCTCCCGAAAGAAGCCATCGTCGTTGGCGCCGGCGTCGTAGGTCTCGAGTACGCATCATTCATGGCGGCCTTGGGTGCTGATGTCACATTGATCGATCAGCGGCCAATGGTCCTGGAGTTCGTAGATCGGGAAATCGTCGAAGCGCTGTTCTACCATTTGCGCCAGCTCGGAGTGACTTTCCGCTTAGGGGAAAAAGTGGCGCAGGTTGGAATTGACGCGCAACGCGATTATGTTTTTGCCGAGTTGGAGAGCGGCAAGAGAGTGCACGGCGACGCTCTTATCTATGCCGTGGGTCGCCAAGCCAATGGCGATCAGCTCCATCTGGAAGCTGCGGGCTTAACGGCTGACTCGCGCGGCAGGCTGAAAGTGAATGAGTTCTTTCAAACTGAAGTTCCACATCTCTATGCGGCTGGGGACGTTATCGGGTTTCCGGCACTTGCAAGCACCTCCATGGAACAAGGTCGCTTGGCCGCAAGTCACATGTTTGGGATCCCCTTCCAGCACACGCCGGAGCTGTTTCCTTACGGGATTTACACCATTCCAGAAATCTCCATGGTT
>QHYP01000298.1 GCA_003224195.1 Acidobacteriota bacterium
CTCAGCGCGACAACAACGACGGCTGCAATCATCGCTCGCGGATAGGTTCGCTGAGGCCTGTCCACCTCGCGCGCGATTGTAGAAGCGTTGTCCCAGCCCATGTAGTTCCACATGGCGACGAGTATTCCGCCGAGCAAACCCATCGTCGAATGCGACGGCGCCGCCCCCGCCAGCGCCCCGGCCTTGAACGGCGCCAGAATTACCAGCGCTGCAAAAGGCGCCGAAAGCAGAAAGAAAAGTCCGAGAGACGTCATCCCGACCACGCGGATGTCCGCCAGATTCAGCGCCACGCATACGGCCATCATGCAGATGCCTACGATCAATCCGCGGTGATTCTCCGCAAAGTAAGGGACCAGACGAATCAGATACGCCACGAACAGCGTGGGGTAAATGGCCATGTCGAATACGCTGGAGGCCAGGGATTGCCACGCTTCCTGAAAGCCCCAAAAATCTCCCATTGCCCGGCGCACCCACACGTAGTACCCGCCTTCTTCGGGCAGCGCGCTGGCCAATTCGCCGACCATCAGCGCGGTCGGCATGCTCCACAAGATCGGAGTGAGCAAAAGAATCAGAAGGGCGCGGGCGTAGCCGGCGCCGTGCACGATGTCCTCCGTGCCGTACGTTCCGCCGGACACCATGAAGAATGTGGCGGCGACGAGCGGCCAGAGGGTCAGCTTCGCGACAGGTTTTCTCGCCGTGGGAAGGGCGCGGGAAGCGAGACGGGCGGGGGATGGCGATGCGTTCAATTCTTAGTCTCGTCCTCCTCACGTGTGACCCCGGCGTGGTCGGCGTCAACCTCAAGCGGAGCTCGCTTCCCGCGCCGGGATGAAGCGAGTTCACGATTCGCAGAATACAAGTTCCCCGCAGCCAGGCAAGCAAAAAATAAAGCGAAGTGAAAATCTTTGTGGAAGCATTGCTCGAAAGTTGGCCTCGCGCTATCCTCGCCGCCTCGCAGGAGGAGCCATGCCTCGAATCCTTCGTTTGCTGTTTGCGTTGGCCCTTTGTTCGCTTCCCGTTTTGGTCCATGCGCAGGAGTCGCGTTTCACCGTAGGGACTGCGTCCGCGAAGCCCGGGGAGAAAGTGACCGGATACCTCGACGTGCCTGCCGGCATCGATCCGGGCACGCAGATTCCCGTCGTGGTGGTGCGCGGAACAAAGCCAGGTCCCACGCTGGCGCTGGTCTCGGGCGCGCACGGAACCGAGTACGCCTCTATCATCGCCATCGAAAAATTGATTCACGATTTGGATCCGGCGCAGGTGTCCGGCACGGTCATCCTTGTGCCGCTTGTGAACCTCGCATCGTTCGAGCAAAAAGTGCCGCACGTCAATCCGGTGGACAAGAAGAGCATGAACCGCTTCTATCCCGGAAAGGCGGACGGCACGCAGACGGAGCGCGCGTCTTATCTCATCACCAAAGAGGTCGTGGACAAATGCGATTACCTGATCGATTTCCACGGCGGCGACCTGGATGAGAGCCTGCGGCCCTATGCGTATTGGGTGGTCAGCGGCAACGCGAAGCAGGACGGGGTCGCGAAGGAAATGGCGCTGGCGTTCGGCCTCGACCACATCATCATTTCGGCCGACCGTCCGAAGGATTTGAGCGCGACGCGGTATCTCGACAACACCGCCGCAATGCGCGGAAAGCCCGCGGTGACCGTGGAAGCAGGTTTCGCCGGCACGGTCGAGACCGATGATGTGGAGCTTCTCGAGCGGGGCACGCTCAGCGTCATGCGCGCTTTGAAGATGCTTCCCGGCGAGGCGCGGTTTGTCGAGCATCCGGTGTGGATTCAAAGCATTGCCGACGTTTCGAGCCCCGTGACCGGCATCTTTTATCCGCTGGTCAAGCGCGGAACGTTTGTGGGGGAGGGAATGGAGCTCGGCTACGTCACCGACTACTTCGGAAAGACGATTTTCGAGGCTCATGCGCCGGCGGCGGGCGTCGTCCTGCACATCTGCGCCGTGCCCACGATGAACAAAGGCGACAACATCGCGAACATCGGCGTGGTGGCGGCGAAAGCGCCGTGAGGGAGCTCCGAAGTAAGCCACGATTCGGACATTCTCCACAGCCCGCTCCTTGCCGGCGGTTCTCCCGAGTAGTATCATGGTGGTATGAAAGAGAAGACCTCCATCACACTGTCGCCCGAGGTCCTGGCAGAGGTGGACCACCTGGCCGGTTCAAAGCTCTCGCGCTCCACCTTTATCGAGCGCGTCCTCCGCAGCTACTTCCGGGAACGAAGTCGCCGGAAGGCGCATGCGCGCGATTTGCAACGTATCAACGCTGCTGCCGACCAGCTGAATTCAGAGGCCGCGGAGGTCCTAGCCTACCAAGCAACGGAAGAGTGAGCGATTCCCCGGAAGGTATCTGTGAGGCGAGGAGAACTCTATCGTGTGTTCAAGCCCGGCGGCGATCCAAAACAATACCGCACTTTCGCTATCGTCAGCCGCCAGGCGCTCATTGATTCTCGCTTTTCAAGCGTGGTTTGCGCTCCGGTTTTCAGCAGTGGGCAAGGATTATCAACCCAAGTCGAAATTGGCCCTGACGATGGCTTGAAGCATCCCAGTTGGATCATGTGCGACAATCTCGTCAGCATCCGCAAGTCGGAGCTGACGAATTACGTGGGATCGCTCTCGAGATCGAAACTTGCGGAGCTGAACCACGCCCTCAAGATGGCTCTTGATCTAGGCTAGTGCCGTTCCAACTTATTCAGCCAAATACCTGCTGCCCAAACCTGCCCTGCTTGCCTGCCTACCGCAAGGGCGGGTGGCCCGGACGTAACGGCCAAGCAAGGCTCGGGTGCCCCATACGCGGGTTTTGCGTGTGGGGGTTTTGACTTTCTCCGCTGACAAAAGTGGTGGGTCCGGCAGGCTTTCTCTTCCCCTGTCTCCTCGGCGTCAACACCGATCAAACGGCGTCACATCCATGATTCCTCGCGGCTTACGCCACGAGGGGGGCCCTTTGCCGTTTGGATTCTAGCAAGGGGTAGTGAATTCCCCTCCCGCGATTCGGGCGTTTTCCACAGCTCGTCCTAGTACGCTCAAGTAATAGTTTTACAAAGTAATTTTTTTGTGCTATCCTCCCGCATGATTCCCCGCCACCCGCCCCTTCTTATCCCGCCTGCCCGCCGTGTCGGGTCTGCTCGCCCTTGCCCCTGCTCCGTGTTCTCTGCAA
>QHYP01000232.1 GCA_003224195.1 Acidobacteriota bacterium
CCAGTTTCTCAACGCGGACGAGGTAAAACGACTCATTGCAGCCTGTACCGAGCCGACTCGCACCATCGTAGTGCTTGCAACCATGACCGGACTGCGGATTGGTGAGATTCTCGCGCTGCGCTGGGGACGCATAAACTTCATCGGAGAAACACTGGTGGTTGCTGAAACTTGCTTCATGGGACGCTTCGGTACGCCCAAAACTCGTGCAAGCAGGCGAGAAATTCCGCTCTCGCCTGCAGTCGTGGAGGCGTTAAAGGCTCACTACTCTCGCTCGGCAGATCGTTCTCCTGAGGCACTGGTTTTTGCCACTCGGCACGGTGGTCCTTTGGTGTCGAACAATCTGCGGAAGAGGGGTCTGCAATCCGCGTGCAAACGCGCAGGACTGCCACGAATCAATTGGCACGCTCTTCGCCATACACACGGCACGCTCTTGCACGTCCAAGGAACACCTCTGAAAGTGGCTCAGGCACAGCTCGGGCATTCTCACATGGCGACAACTCTCGAAGTCTATACACACGCCAGTGTGATCGCTCAGCGAGAAGCCGTGAACCTACTCGACGAGCAAGTGTTCCCAAGTGTTCCCAAAAACGCCTAAGAAGGTAGCAGTACGGCAGAGGTTGTTTCGCCAAGTAATTGAATTTCCAAGATTAAGTGGCGCGCCCGGGGAGATTCGAACTCCCGACCCTCTGCTTAGAAGGCAGACGCTCTATCCAACTGAGCTACGGGCGCCTAACTGATTCTAAAAGATTTGCGACTCCCAAAACCATCATTTGTTACGTTTTGACCCCTTACTGTGCCAGAACTGTGCCAGAATTCCCGAATTCTGACACAGTTACTGCCGCGGATTCGGGCATTTCATTGGCATGCCGGTTGATCTTCGTCAGTGCTTCGCGTTGCATTTGCAACTTCATTTGGGAATACTTCTTGAAGACTTGCGCGTCGCCCTGGCGAAGTAGCTGAGTCACCCACTCGTCTGCCACTCCGCCTGCACTCAGGCGCGTGGCATAGGTGGAGCGGAGGTCGTAGATTCGGAAGTACGCAACCTTCGCCCGCTTGAGAGTCAGTCGCCACACGGTTCTCAAAGAGCGTTGGTACCCTTCCGAGTTGAGCTCACTAGGAAACAGATATTCCCCTGGTCCCGCAAGAAGCATCTGGCTCCGAAACGCCTGGATCGCGACTTCCGTCAACGGTAGTTCGGCCACACCGTTCCGTGTTTTGGAATCAGGAATCCAAACGGTCTTGTTGAGGAAGTTCACTTGCTCCTTTTTCATCGGAAGGAGTTCCTTGTATACGCGCAATCCAGTCTCCGAGATGATGCGAACTGCATTACGCAAGTACTCCGGCGCATGGGCTTCAATGCGCTGTTGTTCCGACCAGGATACATAGTGAGGCCTGAACAGTCCCTTGAGTGCCACGGGGAACTCGACGCCTGAACACGGGTTCGATGGGATCAGTCTCTTTCGAACGGCTACATTCAGCATGCGTCGCAGCACCCGAAGCTCTTGGTGCACCGTTGTTGGCTTCACGGTGCGTCGTCCTTCACGGTATCCGAGACGAGTCTTGATTCGGATTCGCTGACGAAGCCGGTCTCGGAGATACAGCTCGATGTCGTCAGCGGTTAGGCTCGCAAGAGTTCGAGTAGCGAAGGTCCTGTTCAGGTGCTTCACTGCCCGAAGGTTGGCCACGTGGGTTTTTATGGTTCGGAAAGGCGGCTTGGAATAGTTTTCCATGAAAAACTCCGTCCACTTTCCGAAAAGAAGGCTCTCTCCTTGTCGGACGATTTGCAGAATGTTTCCGTCTCTGGCCAGAAGCCTCTCTCGAAGCTTCTTCTGGGCCTCCTGCCAGTCATCGGCAAAAGTGGACTCTCTGCGGAGCGTTCCGTCGCGTTCCCGGTAACGCATCCACAAGAATTTTGTCCCCTTTCGCCGGAAGACGGTGCCGTCATGTCCTATTGGTCTACTCATTCTCCATCTCCTGTTTGAATGACGCGCGGAAGGGTTCAAGATCCGACCTCAGAAACCGGATGTTGCGACCCATTACGCGGAGATGGGGAATCTGCTTTCGCTCGACCCAAAGATACACAGTTTGGGGACTGACGCCAAGAAACTTCGCAGCCTGCCGAACTGTGAGTGGATATTCCTCCGAGATTGTCGAGCTAGCCCGGTCGAATTCAACGAGAAAGTTGCGATTCATATGACGTTCCTCTGGTTATCGAGCGGTTGGTCCATTGCGGCGCTGTTTCGACCACTTTTCGTGACATCGCCGGAGTCTCCGTCCAACACAGTGATCTCATCTGTTCGGTGTCCAAACCACTTGTGGCAGATGATGCGTTTTTCATCCGAACTTGCCGTCACCGTGGAAAAAGTAGCCGGCACGACTGCTGTGCCGGAGGGCGGGAGCGACCCCGAGAAACTTTTGGGCGGCTTGGCCGCAAAAAAGTGGGGTTCTATAAAGGGGCGATGTCAAGAAAAAACACTTCCCCTTCCGCAAGGAGAGGAGCGTTTTTCTGACATCGAGCTCCCGCCCAAGATTGCGAGGTGAGCACGCCAGTATTTTGGTCGTTACCGCCGGAACGTTTCGCATCATGTTGCTGGTCGCTGACGCCGAGCACTCGGGCACTTCAAAGCAGTGTGATTTGGGCAACCACGGTTCTATCTGAGACTCGAGGCCTATCGCTATATCGGGTTGTCCGAGGGGGCATACGGTCGCTCGTGAGACTCAAGGCCTAAACCCCACTTGTGCTACTCACCCCCGAACCCATGGCGCTCGTGACGGCGGATCGCCGGACTCCAATCGAATGTGGCTCCGATGGCACGATGCGCTCAAGCTGCTTGTGGCTTCACCTGTTCGGCGTTGAACGTTCCTCCTTCCTTCCAGATTTTTAGCGTGATGGCTGCGATCTTACGCGCCAGCGTCAGCCGCGCCATCTCCGGTCGAATACCCTTCGCCAGCAGTCCGCAGTAGTAGTCACGAAATACTCCCTCACGGACGGCAGCCATGGTCGCGGCGCTTTTGAAAACGTCTTTGAGGTCGTGGTTGTGGTTCCAGTTCAGCCCGCGGACCTGCACGAAGCGGGGCTTGCGTTCTACCTGGCCGTGAAGCACGTGATACTGCGCACTGTCGTGTGTTTCCAAGGCAAGACCGCAATAAGACCAGAACTGACGTTTGGTGCGGAAGCGGTGCGGCGTCTGCACGCGGCCGATCAGCACGGCTGTTCGTACCTTTCCGAGGAAGGGCACTGATTGCAGCCATTTCATGGCCGGATGCTTGCGGCACTCCGCGAGCATCTCGCGTTTGGCACGGAGGCGCAGGCGATGCACGGCATCGAGTTCTTGGTAAAGCAGCTCAACCCGCTGCCGCAACCCCTCAGTGGGGAGCTGGGCGAGGTAGGATTCCCGACGATCCGGTCGGTAGATGCTCTTGCCGTGATAAGGGACGGCCTGGCCGCGGAACACCGCCTTCACGCGGCTCATGATGCGGGTGGTGTCCTCCGTCAGCATGGTGTAGCTGCGCGTGCGACGCTGGACCTCCAAGGAGCTGAGTTCACCGTGATAGACAGGCGACAAGGCGTCGTTGCGCAACAACTCGGCCAGCTTGCGTGCGTCAATGAGGTCACCTTTGTTGCCCGATTTCAGGAGGCTGGTTTTGCGCGGATCGCAGACCAGCACGCGAGCCACTCGTCGTTGCAGCAGATCGTAGAGCCACGCGGAATGAATTCCTTCCTCGAAGGTGACATGCAGGGTTCCGCGAATGCCGTCGAGGAGGTCGAGGATCGCCGGCGCGCGGGTTGGCACTACGGACTGCATGATCAGCTGGCCCTCACGGTTAAGCACAGCGGCAGAGATGGTGTCCCGGTGAACGTCGAGTCCGATGTAGCGGAGGTTATCCATGATGGAGAATCCTTTCTCGTTCTGCGGTTCTGCGTGCGAACCGAGAAGCAGACCTGCTTCTCATGATGGACCAGGACCCGCAGCGAGGATGGCGGTCAAGGACGCGCGTTGTGTGCGCGCCGCGTAGCGGTCGAGCGCAGCGAGATCCTTGACGGCCACCACAGCGGAGGGTACGTCCACTTGGGCGGGAGCGACCCGTTTTATACTGGGTCGCTCCCGCCCGTTTTAGTCCTTTCTCCACGGTGACTTTTCCTTGCACTGCTTCTTGTATCTCCTCTGTTTCCGACAAATTGCTCGCGTCGCAGAGTGATGAAACTGGAGAGGAAGGAGGTGGAGGCTGTAATCCTTACCTTCTTCACCCTTCGCCATCGGGTTCCCGTTCGGGAGCACCGACCCGACGTAGCAATTCCGTCCCGAAATGGACGGTGACGGGATGGTCGGATCCGCCGAACTCCTGGCGGATGTCCGCTTGGGTTACTCGGCCCGCTTTCCATCCGCGATAGAGATGTTCGAACTGTTCCCCGGAAAATCGGGCCTTGGCTTGATTACGGAAGATAAGGTCGCCATCGGTCACAGACGCGTACCGCTTGAGGTCCCACGCCTTGCGGATTTGGAAGTATCGGCAGAGCTCCGCTGATGCGTCAGATCCCAGCGGAATAGCCGCAACGGAATTGAACAGTTCTTTGGCCTTTTCGAAGTGACAATCGACTCTCGCCAGATAGAGAAATCGGAACTCGGAAAGCTGCCGAAACAGAGGGAGGTAAACTTTGAGATGGTGGACAAATTCGGTGAGGCTTGCCTCGGGCCCTTGGAGATAGGTAAACGTCACCACAGGCAAGGGAGAAGAAACGTCGCTACATAAAAACATCGGGAACTTGTCAACGAAGTAGCGAACCGTGGGTTGGGAGCTTTTCTGTCCGTAGTAAATCTTCGTGGGAAGAAAGTGAATCGGGACCTTCAATTGATCGCAGAAATAGCTCACCTTTTCCGGTTCGGTTTCGAGGTACTCCCACTGCGGATGGGAGAGAACAAAATCGAGCATTCCAATGCGCCGCTCAATGTACTCGATTTCGTGTTCCCGGCGATTGCGAAGGATCTCCCTGCCAATCTGGTGGTATAGCCTGCGCGAGAATACGTGATAGACCTTGCCGCTCTTTGGGAAGCATTCTGTCCGAGCATGTTTCTTGGTATGAAGTTTGCCCCAGAAGCTGGTCGTGCGCTTGCCCCAATGGCCACAGGTGAAGGCGAGGAATTGACGTGCCACAAAGTAGCCGGAATGCGTGGCCACATGGTAGAGAAAGCGGGCTTCGGTTTCGGTGTAACCGAGGGCTTGCAAAGCATCGAGATGCGTCTGCTTAACGTTCATAGAGGCAGATCTCCCAGGGTGATTTCGCGTTCATCCAAGCACCAAGGGCAAACGAGATGCGTGATGGGAACGGCTGCACATGCAGAAGCGCGCTGCTGTGACGACGCGGAAAAGAAGTGCATTCGCGATCATTTCAATCCCCCTGGCGAGAAGGCGAACCTCGAGTCAGTTCCTTCCCGAAACTGAGCTGGTCTTGTGAGCGGGCGGAAAGCCGTCAAGCAACGGAGGCCCTTCAGGAGCACGCCTGGGCTGTCGAGGGTCACGAGCGAGCGGATGGGCTGTGGCACATGTTGGGACGAAGCGTGTCGGGAAAAGGCGGCCGTGGCGCGCGGAGGTTGGGCCGATGTTGCCAGGCGACTGCCCACGAACTCTTCCGTTTGAGTTTGAAATGGTGCTGTCATTTGAATGCCTCATCTTCCTGGAATAGGTGATTGCGCCTTAGTCTGCGTCAAGGCACACGTGGAGCGTGCGCTCGAATGACAGGGTTTCTACCTTCGCGGCCGGCCCGTAACCATTGAGCGGCACGCAATCAAGCTAGGCGGCTGACCGAAGTGGGACGGCTCCACCAAGCCCACGGGGAAGATCGGAAGGAACTCCCCTCTATATACTCAGAGGCCTCGAAAAAGGAAAAAGGTGAAAAAAATTTTGGTACTAGTACATTTTTCCGGGCGAACCTGTTCAAGAAGGTGGCAGATCGCATGTTCCCGTTCCCTTGGGCTGACGCGCAGGAGGCAAGACTCGAGCCGTTCAGAATTAGGGTGAAAGGCGCCGGTCCCGCCTTCATGCTGGCTGGCGAAATAGATCTGATCGTGGGCAATGGCGGAGGTGGGCGTGGTGCGGACAGATCGTCGTGGGTTTTGACCGCAATAAACTGCAGGAACTTCTGAAAACTGGCGAGTAAAATTCTGCACGCAGCCACAATTCGAGCGCTCCCGTCAGAATGCTATTTGATCGCGATGCTGAGAACAGTCTGGAGGTTAGTGTGGTCGGGCATGTCAGCCCGATAGGGACAACAGCTAGCCGATGCAATAGTCTATGCCACTGCTCATTACGGTTGCACCGTTTGGCCAATGGCAAATTCAAGTTCGGCGCGGGCGCGTTGATAGTCGAATTGCGTGCGCGCAAGAGCTGTCTCGGCTTCGGTTTTTGCCACCTCGGCCGTCAGCAGATCAAGATAAGACGCCAGTTGCGCGTTGTATCGTGCCTGACCAAGTCGCAGCGCCTCATCCGCTGATTTGCGCCTCTGGTCCGCGGCCTGCATTTGGTCAACAAGTTCAGTAACTTGATAAAACGAATCTGTCACTTCCTGACGGATCTCTTGTTTCAACTGCTCTCGCGTTGCAAGGGCACCGTCCAGTTCCGCCTTGGCTTCCTGCCGGGCCGCCTCCAGCCGACCGCCGGTGAAAATAGGAACGAACAACCCCAAAGCACGTACTCCATGCTGCTGCTCTGGCTTTACTGTTGTTCGGTTGAATCTTCCTTGTCCACCGGCACCGAATCCATCCGCGCGACGGAAATCTGCTGTCACAAGAATGTCACTAAATATTCTTGACGGAGAACTTGTCTTGCCCGATGATTTCACACACGGATACAATCGGCGATCTTCTGACCGAAACCACGTCATTCCTGTTTTCACGAATGATTGCGCGCGTTCCGTGCTTTAAGTCACAACCCGGAGGAAAAGAATGAACGAGGTTCGACTGCGACGTCGATGGAGAATGAGCGTCTGCATAGCTGGAATCGTCACCTTATTATTGGTTCCCTTCGGCCTCAAGGGCCAAACCGCTGTGTCGCCACCGCCAGCTCCCCTCTTGGGGGCCGCTAGGTATCCCGAGCAATGGCCCGAGTCCCGCTGGGAAGCGGACTTGACGCTGATGGAACAAGCCGGCGTACGTATGGTGCGGGTGGGCGAGTTCGCATGGAGTCGCATGGAACCAAGCGAGGGTCAGTTCGACTTGGATTGGCTGGAGCGTGCGATCACCGCTGCCTCGAAACACAGCATCTACACAGTTCTTGGCACGCCAACGCCGGCCCCACCCGCTTGGCTCACGCAGAAGTACCCGGAAACTCTCCGCATGTATGAGGACGGCCGCCGGGCTGAGCATGGCAATCGTCAGCATTTTAATTTCGCCAACCCCAAATACCGCGAACTGACGCGCAAGATTGCCGAGCAGATGGTAAAGCGCTTCGGGCGCAATCCTTATGTGCTCGGCTGGCAGATTGACAACGAATACGCAGAAGAGTCTTACGACCCGGAGACCAAAGCACAATTCCACCAATGGCTAAAGGTCCGCTACGGAACTCTCGACAATCTGAATGCCCGCTGGACTACGGTGTATTGGAGTCAAACGTATTTCGATTGGAGCCAGATTCCGATTGAGACACGCTACGGCAACCCAGGCCTCCTGCTTAGTTGGAAGCGCTTCGTCAGCGATACTTGGCGGAGCTATCAGAAGTACCAGTTAGAGGTGATCCGCGCGAATTCTGACCCAAGGCAGTTTATTACGACGAACATGATGGGCTGGTTCGACGGCTACGATCACTACACCGTCAGCCAGGACCTTGATTTAGCCGCGTGGGACGACTACGTGGGTAAGGCCCACTTGGATCCAGCGGTGAACGGGGCCGCACATGACTTGACGCGCGGATTCAAGCGCAAGAATTTCTGGGTCATGGAGACGCAACCCGGATTCGTCAACTGGGCTTCGATCAACAATTCGCTGGACAAAGGGGAAGTGCGCGCCATGGCTTGGCACGCGATCGGACATGGCGCAGATACCGTCAGCTATTGGCAATGGCGCAGCGCGCTCAATGGGCAGGAAGAATATCACGGCACGATTGTGGGAGCGGACGGAACGCCGGTTCCGCTGTTTGCGGAGGTCGAGCAAATTGGCAAGGAGTTTGCCAAGGCCAGCCCAGCGCTGGCGGGCACTTCCGTGAAATCTGAAGTCGCGATTTTGCACTCCTATGACAGCCGTTGGGCGATTCAGTGGCAAAAGCACAACAGAGAATACGACCCGGTTGGTGAGATCGTCAGCTACTACCGGCCACTGCGGGCGATCAGCCAATCCCTTGACATAATTCCACCCACTGCTCCCCTCAGCCAGTACAAACTGGTCGTTGCCCCAGGGCTGAACGTCCTTTCGGATGAAGCGGCTAATAACCTGAGCCAGTACGTCCGGCAGGGCGGACACCTAGTGTTGGGTCAGCGCTCGGCCATGAAGAATGATGACAACGGCTTGCAGCCGGAACGCCAGCCGGGGCCGTTGGCTGGGCTCCTGGGAGGCCGCGTCGAGCAATTCTATGCGTTGATTGATCCAGTTCCAGTACAAGGGCAGTTCGGTTCGGGCCAGTGTAAGTTATGGGCCGAACTCCTGAGTGCCAAAGACCGCAGCACTGAAGTGCTCGAGACCTACGGGAAGAGCAACGGGTGGCTGGATGGACAACCGGCGGCGATCACGCGGCAAGTTAGCAAAGGGCGAATCACTTACATCGGCGCATGGCTTGACGACCCCGGCATGATCGCAGCAGCGAAATGGATGACCGATGTCAGCGGAGTGAAGCCAGCGCTAGGATTAGTCCCGGACGGAGTGGAGGTATACCCGCGTTATGGCGAGCGCGGTGCGGTATTCATCTTGGTCAACTTTTCAAAGACAGCGCAGTCCGTTTCATTGCCGTTCGAAATGAATGACGTGCTTGAAGGCGGATCGAAGCGGTCCGTCGCGCTGCCCACATACGGAATCGCGGTGTTGTCTGCGCCACGGCGGTAAGTTCAAGTGGGTGGTCGTTTAGCTCCCTGCGCTCAGAAACTTCACACCATCCAGGAAAGCAGCTCGCGGAGATCTACTACAGTGGTTGACTCAGTTCCCCGCGGCATGGAGGGGCCAATGGCCAGGGCTTCGCTGTGGCTCTCAAACCAGACCAGGAACGAAGATTGCTCGGCTCCTGGCAGCCGCTGCTGGTTCAGCCAGTTGTAATACGCACCCATATCGGCATCGATCAGAGAGCCGATGGAGTCGAGTTCGGCATGATCCTCGCTTGCGGACAGCAGCTCGTTCATTGGCTTCTGTCGTTGTCGGGGGGCGAAGCGGACCAGCAACGTGAGCGGCTGAGCGCGTCGCAGCGCTTCGCGTGCCGTCCATTGGGCGAACGTGGTGCTGAAAATTTGTGTTCCAGAACCTTCTGTCAGCAGCTTCACTTGGAAGCGATCCAGCACTGTGTCCCCTGCATTGCCCAAGCCGAGATCTGCGGGACGCATCTGCGCCAGAAGCGTGCGCAGCGCCTCGGGTCCCATACCGGGTCGCCCGATTTCCGCTCGCATCTTGCGCAACAAGGCCGCGCGCGCCGGTTCCAGGGCTTGGTACGAGATGCACGTTAGCGCCGGGTCGTGCTCCGCTTCTTGCCCGCCATCGATGTACCAGTGGCCGTAGGGAACGGGATGCGCTTTGGCTCTTGCGGCCACTGCATCCAGTAGTAGCTTTAGCCCGTCCTCCGGCTTGACGCGACTAAAACACGCTCCATGGGGGCGCAGTTTGCGAAAGAGCGGTTCGTCGTAGATGGCCACTCCCTTACCGATGACAGTAATTCCTAGCCGAGGCACCGGCGGCGGTTCTGGCGGCACCGCCCCCCGCAAACGATCCGCGTAATCGAGCGCCGCCTTGCGAAACGCATCCACCTGGTGCGTAGTCCAAAGGTGCGCCGCGAGTTGTTCTACAAACTGACCCGGTGCGTTTACCCAATCAAGGCGTTCGAGCTTCGGGGAAATACGGATTTGTGCGAATTCTTGAAACCAGTTCTTTACCTGTTCTGTGGAGAGAGCGCGCAGATTCGCGAGTTCCTTCTCCAGAGCCTTGCGCTCAGCAGGGAACTCGAAATCGTACTCAACGACCTCTCGCAACAGGCTCGGCAAGAAGCTCAGTGGCAGTCGTTGCAACGTTCCAAGGTAGTCCGTGACTAGTTTTCTTGCCTCGGGAGGATAGCCATTGAACTGCTCCGGCTTGAGATCATGTGGAAGCATAGGGACTACAACAGTTCCGGTATCGGCTTGCCCTGCGCGAGCGAAGGAGAAAATCCAAGCATCGACCCGAGGGTTGGCACGAGATCGGTCGGCTCCATTGGGCGGTCGAAAACCACTCCCTCGCGAATGCCGGGTCCAAGAGCCATCATCCAGGTTGTCCGGGAGAGCGCATCGCCGGTGCGATGATGCTGAAATCCGTTGCCACCTGAATCATCGTCGGAGTCGCGGCCAAAGTCCGGCAGAATAAAGAGCGTTGTCTTGCCAGCGTATTCTGGCTCGCTCTGGACTGCCTTCCATAGGTCGGCGCAAAGGCGGTCGGTGCGTCGGATGCCCTCAATGTAGAGCGAATAAGCTCCCGCGTGGGCGATGTCGATATCGTGCAGCGTGATCCAAAGGAGGCTGGGCGCGAATTGGCGCATCAATCGGCGCGCGATATACACCGAGAGCTCGTCGGGGCTCGATAACGTCAGCGCATGTGCCTTGAAGTCATCCACTGAGAGTTTCAGCATCGTCTCTAGTTGCTGCAAAGCAAACTCGCTGCCGCCGAGTTCCGGCGCGTAGAACGGCGTCTCATAGTTGTCTCGCAGCAAATGTTCATAGTCGCTGCCGCCGGACGTCGCCGCCGTCAGCAGATGCTTCGGCAGAATCACTCTTGCTCCCAACCCCGAGCCATAGGCACGGTGGTTGCTTTCTCCAATCCGATTGAACCCGTTGCTCGGAGCAACGACCCACGCATCCGAAGCCGGGCGTTTTAAGTCCTTGCGGAAGTACTCGAACACGGTCGGGTGTTCCGGGGGCAGCGAGGAAAAGTTATTGATCGTCTCATATACGCCCGTTGCCAGGCTCGCGGTCGCGACATAGTGCCCCAGGATTCCCCGATTCACCACTTGGGTGAAAAAGCTGGACTGAGGAATGAGTTCGCGCATCAGGTGCGGGATGTTCTCCTGCCCTTCGGGCGCAAACGTTTCCTGGTCCCGCGCGCCGCCCCCGAAGGTGATGACGACTACCTTTCTCTTTTTGGGCGCAGTTCCCGCGCGGGCAATGTGGCCGCCCAGCAGCGTCCTGCCGAGCGCAACTCCTGCCGCGGTACGCAAAAACTCACGCCGGCTAAAGGCGAGCTGCCGGGCACGTTCTTGAGGAGTAGATGCTATGTCAGCGGCCAGTCGGTCTCTTGAAGTGGTTGGTAAAAGGATGAAAGTCATTTGAAATCTGCTGTGCTTTCCGAAGAAATTACGACCCGGCGCTACCGAAGTCAAGACATCCCTTGGCCGCTGTGAATCTTTCTATTCCTTGCCGGTACGGTTGGATCGCGCATCGTGAAGACGAACCGAATCACGGCTTCGCAGCCGGGGAATCCTTCGCCGAATAAACAAATTGCCGGATTTCCGCCCTCTGTTTGTCGAGTTCGGCTAGGTGCTCTGCCCGCAGCCGTTGATAAACCTGGAGCTGCTCCTGGGCGCGGTCCTTTTCACCAATGTGCACATAGGCTTGCCCCAGCCGGTAATGGGCGTCGGCAAGATCCGGACTAAGCTCAAGGGCCCGCACATACTCTGGGACGGCCTCGGCATATTTATTCTGTTCAAAGTACAAATTGCCTAACTGCAGGTACGCCTCTGCGAGCGCCGGGTCGAGTTCAATCGATCTCTTCAGCAACGAGTGGATTTGATTGAGATCCAGGCTGGGATCTTGGGCCCGCCTGCCCTTCCACAGGCTCATCGCGTAGTAATAAAAGGCTTGTCCATTGCGCGGCTGAAGCTCCGCGAAACGGCGGAATCGCTCGATGACCTCCTCCGCCTGGCTCGGCGAGCTGTCGTAGGCCTTGGAGAGGAAAAAATAAGCGCGAGGGTCGGAAGGGCTGAGATCAACCGCCCTCAACAGGGCCTTGACGGCGTCGTCGTAGTTGCCGCGCGAGTAGAGAGCGATCCCGAAACCGATCGCCAGCCGGGGCGAATGGGGATAGCGCTCAGTAGCTTGCTTAAAGACCTCGATGGCCGGTTCGAGCGTGCGGTGGAGGAGCAGTTCACTTCCCCAATCAAACAGGTTGCTCTCGCTCGGATCCAAGTGCGCTGCGAGTTCGTATTCATTTGCGGCAGGGACGAACTTCCCGTCTTTTTCTTCCACTTCGCCCAAAAGGTTGTGCAGTTCCGCCGTGTTTTTCTGTTTCAAGAGATCACGAATCAGTTGCCGGGCCCCTGCGAGACGCCCGGTTTGAATGTAAGCCAGAGACAAATCGTAGCCGTTATCGTAGGAAGAAGGATCGATTCGCTGGGCTTGCTCGAGGAAAGGGGCGGCCTCGGCAATCTTCCCGGACCGAACATAAAGCTCGCCCAGGTTGTGATTCGCGTCAAAGTTCCGGGGTTCGACTTCGAGTGCCTTCTTGAACTCCTGTTCGGCTAGGTCAAGCTTTCCCATACGGGCGCAATTGACGGCCAGGTTCGTTCTGGCTGGCGCCGAATCCGGCTTCAAACGCACGGCCCTTTCCAGGTGCTGGCTGGCTTTGGCGTCCTGGGAGAGCGCGGAATAGGTCAATCCCAAGAGTTCGTGGACCTCAAAACTCTCCGGCACCTCACGCAGCAAGTTTTCCAATTGCGCGGCTGCTTCTGCGTACTGGCCCGACTCATAATGAGCTACGGCTGTCTGGAACTCGCGGTTCAGGCGTTCGTTCTGTCCGCGCCCGGCTGAAGCCAGCGGCGCACACATCAGCAGAGCCGGGAAAACAACCCACACCAACCGATGCCTTACGATCAGAGCCTTCGACAAAGGAAGTAGTCCCCGGAAGCGTCCTTGCGTGAAGCACCGGGACACTTCCGGGGCCGACGCCTCTATGGTCTAGTAGTAGAGCTTCAAAGCGAACTGGATCTGCCGCGGGTCGTATGGAGCATCGCGGGTTGACCCAATTTCGCCGAATGTGCACTTTGGGTTTGCCGCGCAGGTCGAGAAGTTGAGCGATCCGGGAACTGAAACAACACCGTTGCCGCCGAATCCGGGGGCGTTGAAGTTGGGATGGTTGAGAACGTTGAACATTTCGGAACGGAACTGTACGCGGAAGCGCTCGGTGAGCTGGATATCCTTGAATGCCGAAAAGTCCAGCCGGTGGAATCCCGGTCCGGCTACCTGCGTGATGCCGCCCAGGGCAGCTAAGCCGGTCAAGGGGAGGCATCCTCCAGGCTGATTGGCGGTGGGGACTCCACCCGCTCCGAGAACACAAGGCTGCGTGAAGGCAGCCGCGTTGCCAAAGAAACTCAGTTTTCCGTTCGCATCGGTGTGGAGTCCGTTGTTCGGGCTTTGTCCCGCAACGAAGAGAGCGCCGCAACCGGTTCCCGAGGTCGAACCCGAAGCGCAGGGTATGCCAATCGGCTGACCGCCTTGTAGAGTAGTGCTCCAGACGATGCTCCAACCTCCGGCCAGCTTATCCGCGACACCTCCCACATTGGACAGGAAGCGCTTGCCCTTGCCGAATGGGAGTTCGTAACCGCCGCTGAAGTGAACCACATGCCGAACGTCGAAATTCGCCAAGCCGTAATCACCTTGGATTCCGAAACCTGGTACCGCCGGAGCGCGGTAGCCAATCAGGCTGCCTCCATTCAGCAAGTCACCCGCGTCCGAGCGTGTCTTCGACCATGTGTATGTACCCAGAAAATTCAATCCGGTCGCATATCGCTTTTCGGCCGTCACCTGAAGGCCGTGGTAGATACTGCTTCCCTCCGTTGCCGCATAACTTGAGCCTCGCTGGAAATCCTTGAACGGCTTGAAATTGTCTGCATTCGCGCTGCGGGGTAAGATTTGAGTGACTTGGTTGGCGCCCGGAAACGACTCCAAATGGCGAGCGAGCGAAGTCACGTAACCGGCTTGCACAGACATCGAGGAAGTTAGTTGATACTGGAAGGTAAGATTCGCACTCATCGAATAGGGAGTGATGTAATCGAACTGAATTCCACGCAAAGCCAGGCCGCTCGCGTTGACCAAGAGCGGGTCTAGCGGCGTGCAGGAAAACCCCGTTTCAAAGGTTGCACTCCCGCCGGGCCCTGCCGTGGCGCAGCCAGGAAATGTAATGGGGTGGTTGTCGTCCGGCTGAAAGAACGAGAAATTGAACTGGAAGGGGTAGTTTTCACCGATGTTCGGTGAGAAACCGCGGTTCTCAAAGCCGTTGTAAAAAATACCGAACCCGCCGCGGGCCACAAGTTTGGGGTTCACCTGGTAGGCAAAACCGACGCGTGGAGCAACGTTGCCCCTCTGAGACTTGCCAAGTCCTTTCCCATATCTGTTGCTAACGAGAAGATTAATACCATCTTTGGCGAGCAGATCAGTGAAGCAGGTTAAACAGCCCGAAGAAAGATTACCCGAATTTTTCCCCTCCGGGATTATGTACATTGGACTGCCAGTCGGAGATCCGCCAGGAACGAAGTTGGCTTGGTTTCCGTGGTGCTCGTAGACCAGACCGAAGTAGTCCCAACGCAGGCCCAGGTTAAGGGTCAGCTTGGGAGTTATTTTCCAATCATCGTTAAAGTAAGTACCGTAGTAGTTCTTTCCGTTGTCGGTCAGCGAAATATTAGAGATACGCACCGTGGTAGCACCCCCAACGTCGTTGACGCCATTGGCTACCGTTGCTGTGGCCGGAGTCAGGAGGAAATGGGCCCGGCCCGTGTTTCCTCCCCCCACGTTTGGAATGTCCGTATAGCTGCCGCCAAAATCAAATTCTCCGCGCGACCAAGGAGGCTGCAAGGTGGAGAATTTGACGTGCTGGAACTCAAAGCCCATTTTGAAGGCATGTTTGCCGTAAATTTTGGTGAGGTCGTCGGTGACCTGGATTGTGGAAGTGACTTCATCGGAAGGCAGGAAGGCGTTGCTTCCCAGAGTTTGCAGCCCGTTGATTCCGAAGGCGGGAAGCCCGCCGTTTTCACTCTGCTGGGGGATACCCTGGATGCCGAACTGTGCGGGAATGCCGCTTAGATCATTGGCCCGCGGCGAAACGCGCGTGGTGTGCAGATAATTCAGGCCCGCACGGAAATCGTTAACCAAGGTCGGAGAAAACGTATGCGTATAGCCAACCGCACTTTGCTGAGCGAGCGCCGTTTGATTACCCTGCTGGAAGCCTCCACCATCCGCAATACCTCCAAAAATCCCGGGGATGAATTGCGGGTCGTCCGCCAGGCTGAACCGGAAGAACATCTGATCCTTTTGGCTAAAAACCGCGTCCATTCGTGTGTCAAAGGTGTTTCGATCTTCCTTGAGTTTCGGGGAGTTGGCGAAATTCGAGAAGAGGGAGGAGCTCGTCGGCAGTGGATAGAGTTGTAAGAGTCTAACGGCATTCGGATCCAGCCGACCGCCAGTGAGAATGTTCAGGTTGCAGGCACCGATATTCGCACCCGAAAAATTGATCGTGCTGGCCGGGCAGGTGCTGAAAGGATCGCGGACAAACCCTGTGGTAATCGCGGTCAAGCCTGTTACAGGATCGGGCGTACCGGCCGTAACCGGCCGCGTTGTAGCCGGATCGAGAACAGTCCCAAGCGGTATAACGCGGTTCAACGCGTCGCATCTGGTGCCTGAAGGTGGCGAGGTCGGTGGTGTTGGGCAATCATTCAGCGTGCCTGTTTGGGTGATCAGATCTGAGAGGTTGGTGAAACCGCTGTTTCGCTCGAGGAGCGTGGGGACTGTCCCGGTCAATATCGTTCCCTGACGCCTTCTCAGTCCTTCGTAGTCGCCGAAAAAGAAGAGTTTGTTCCGCCCGTTAAATGCTTTGGGAATGATGACAGGCCCTCCAGCAGAAAATCCGAACTGGTTTTGACGTAATGCTCCCTTTGGCCTCCCACCGGCATTTTCAAAAAAGTCGGCGGCATCGAGCTTGTCGTTCCGGAAAAACTCCCAGGCGGAGCCATGGAAATTGTTGGTGCCGGACTTGATCGTGGCATTGAGAACGGCGGCACCGGAGCGTCCGAATTCCGCGCTGAAGTCCGAAGTTTGGACCTTGAATTCTTGCACAGCATCGACCGGAGGAAGAACCACATAGTTTGTGCCGTTCAGGAAATCTACGGTGTCCGAATTGTTGTCGATCCCATCGAGCATGTAATTGTTCTGCGCAGGCCGAAGGCCATTGGCCGCGAAGGCGCCGTTGGCCGCATTGCCCCGCGTATCCGCTTGTGGCGTGTTCACACCCGCGACTATCTGCGCCAGGAAAGTAAAATTTCGCCCGTTGAGAGGGAGATTATTCACGCTGCGCGAGTCGACCACTTGACCTACGGAAGCGTTTTGGGATTCGAGCAGGGGAGCGGCAGCCGTCACTTCCACGGTTTGCGCTACATTGCCCGGTCTGAGAGTAAAATCCGCGACCACGTCTGTACCGACGTTCACTGTGACGCCGCGCTGCGTAACTGTCTGGAAGCCTTGCAAGGAGGCGCTGAGTTTGTAGCTCCCGATTCTGACCGGCGTGAATTTGTAGGCACCATCGGGTCCCGTGGTCGTGCTGAGGCTCGCACTCGTCCCCTCATTCGTGAGTGTCACGGTGGCGCCGTGGATCACTGCCCCCGTGGCATCGGTAACCGTCCCCAAGATGGAACCGGCGTCCACTTGAGCACGTACGGGCCTCGCGGTTAGTAGCAGGACGCCGACCGTCATCGCCAACAAAGTTCCCAAGAACCAAGATGAAATGGCCTTTTGTGCCATGACCTTTCCTCCCAGTCTCTCTGTCGCGCAAAGATCCGCAAACCGAGCACGGCTTTCTGCTTTGTGTGGACAGCCGCTTGATTAATTGTCTGATCGGACCCACAGGACAAATAGTGCCCTCCGCCTTAGGGCACTAACTTCAGTTTGTTTGAGGGCCCCCAAACCCACGGACTGGATGTAAACCGCTTAACCCTGGATTGGCCCCGCAAAACACTTAACCGCTTAATCTGGTTGGCCCGTGTAGCACGGCGCCTTGCGCATTGTCAAGCGTTTTTCCTTGGCCTATACTCGGCCCTTCGCAAGGCAACGGACTCGAAAGTCTAAGAACCATGTGAGTCGCCTGAGGAGCGCTGGATGCTGAGGTTATGGGTTTAACGATTCGTGATGTTGCGAAGGCTGCAGGCGTCTCCACCGCTACTGTCTCAAACGTCTTGAACAAGACTGGCAAAGTGGGTCGGCGCACTCACCGGGTTGTGCTCTCGGCTGTTAAGCGCCTCGGATACATCCCGAACGTTCATGCACGTCACTTGGCTTCGCGCGACAGCCGCACACTTGGGATCATTGTCTCCGACATCGAAAACCCGTTTTTCCCCGAAGTGATCAAGAGTTTTGAGGCCCGCGCAAGTCAGCTCGGCTATGACGCCATTCTGAGCGACACGAATTACGATCCGCGGAGAACCCGGAGGGCTGCCGAGAGGATGATGGAACACAAAGTTCGCGGGGTTGCGGTTATGACCTCCGAGATCAGCTTGCAACTGATCCACGAACTTGCCCGAAGAAGGATTGCCGTCACTTTCCTCGACCTGGCCCCGGTTCGAAGATACATGAGCAATCTGCGAATTGATTACGCTTCGGGAATCAAAAAGATCGTAGAGTATTTGTATGGATGCGGACATCGGCGGATAGCCTTCGTGGCGGGGAGGTCCACGCTCAAGTCCAATGTGGCCCGACTGCAAGCCTACGAAAAATGCATGCTCGCGCTGGGACTGGAGCCGGGACCGATCCTGCCCGGCGACTTGCGGTTTGAAGGTGGTCTGGCAGCGGGTCTGACCATCGCAAAGTTATCGCCAAGGCCCACCGCGGTAATGGCCGTCAATGATCTCACCGCCGTAGGCGTCATCAAGGGTTTAATGAAGGCCGGCTGCCGCGTCCCGCAGGACATCTCAGTTACCGGATTCGACAAGACTCGCCTGGCCGAATATAGCAACCCTTCGATCACAACGGTGGACATCCACCGAGACATGCTGGGCCAGATCGCCGCCGACGCCCTACATGAGCTTTCCTGTTCGGTTGATCCCCAGGGCAAGGAATACCAGATTTCCGCCGAACTGATTTTCGGCGATTCGTCAGGGCCCGCTCCCCCCGAATAGCATCAAGCTGCTGTAGGCTCGAACTCCGTTCCTTCTAGATTGGCTCAGCCCCGGCTCGGTGCTAGCATGCGAACGCTTGTCGGCCGCGGTGAGGACACTTCAAGAATGGCCCGTCACAAGGACAAAAACGACGTTTTTTCACGTCGAACCTTCCTCAGGAGGTTGCGGTGGGCGCCAGTGGTTTTTCTTCCGGCGCCTGTCCATGCCTTGCCCTTTCGGTCGGTACTCCCAGGGCTCCCACAGAACGAGACTTCTTCCTTGCCGTTCGCTGATTTTCGTCTAACGCCTCACTATCCCGCGAAGCTTCCGCTTGACGATCTGCTACGCCAAGTCGTTCCCGGTGGCGATGAATACGTCACCGAGAAATACGCCTTTGAAATCCACCAACTCCTCGACGAATGGGGCCGAGGTCTAAAGGTAGCGACACCCGCTCTCGCTGTCCTGGGGAAATTCCTGGATGACTCGATCGAGGCAACTCCGCTGTTACCAACTCAGGAAAACAGTGTGCGATCGGGGCGTGGGCTCGAGGTCTTTCGAAGACGGTTTGCGACCAACTTCGTATCGGGCCGCGAGCGATTTCTCCACGAAATCAAAACCTACCTGGCCCAGATGTCGCGAGTGGAGACGGCTGAATTTGAAATCGTTGGGATCGAGGAAGCCGCAAACCCTTCGCCTACGGTCCACATCGACATTCGGTATGACCTTGTCGGTGAGCGGGCGGCCTTGGGGCGCGAGGAGCGCATTGGACATTGGTTGACCCAATGGTCGCGCGATGAATCAAACGGATGGCGAGTCCGCAGGTGGGCGGCGACCGAGGAAACCATCAGCCGGGCCCGCGAGCCAATTTTCATTGACATTACTTCCCAAGTATTTGGCCAAACCGAATCGTACAGAAATCAGATGCTCCGCGGAGTGGACTATTGGCGTACGGTCCTGGACGGGGCGTGCGGGATCGATGTTTACGGGAACAATGGGTTGGCGGTGGGAGATATCGACAACGACGGCCTAGATGATCTCTACGTCTGCCAGCCCGCGGGACTTCCCAACCGGCTCTATCGCAATCGCGGCGATGGAACATTCGAGGATATCACCGAAAAATCCGGAGTGGGCGTACTGGACAGCACGGCGTGCGCTCTGTTCGCGGATTTCGAGAACAAGGGACTCCAGGACCTCCTGGTGGTTTGCGGCAGCGGCCCTCTGCTCTTCCTGAATCAGGGGAATGGAAAGTTCTTAATCAAGCGTGATGCCTTCAAGTTTGTGCGACCTCCCCAGGGGACCTTCGCGCACGCGGCCTTAGCCGACTTTGATGGTGACGGTCTTCTCGACATTTATTTCTGCCTCTATAGCTACTATCTGGGTTTGGACCAGTACCACTATCCAATCCCCTATTTTGACGCCCGGAATGGTCCCGCCAACTTCCTACTACACAACGAGGGGAACGCAACCTTCCAAGACCGGACGGAGGCGGCAGGATTAAACACGGATAACGACCGCTACAGCTTCGCGTGCGCCTGGGGCGATTACAACTCTGACGGTTGGCCTGACCTCTATGTGGCCAACGATTTCGGGCGAAACAACCTCTATCGCAACAACGGCGACGGCACATTCACCGCTGTCTCTGCCAATGCAGGCGTCGAGGATGTCGGCGCGGGGATGAGCGCATGCTGGTTCGATTTCGACAACAACGGAAAGCAAGACATCTACATTTCCAACATGTGGTCCCCTGCCGGTATGCGAGTTTCAGAACAAAAGTGCTTTCATGAAAAAGAACCCGAGAACATCCGTGCCCTTTATAGTCAGCACGCGCGCGGCAATTCGCTTTATCGAAACCAAGGAAATGGGCATTTTCAAAACGTGAGCGACCAAGCGGGGGTTGAGGTGGGCCGCTGGGCTTGGTCCTCCGACGCCTGGGACTTCGACCACGACGGCTACGCGGACCTGTACATCGCGAATGGCTATATTTCAGGGCCCGACACTCGCGACCTTTCTAGCTTCTTCTGGCGGCAGGTGGTGGCGAAATCGCCTCAAAATTCCAGCCCGTCGCTGAATTACGAACAAGGATGGAACGCCATCAATGAACTGATCCGATCGGACGCGTCCTGGAGCGGCTACGAGCGGAACGTTTTCTACGTAAATAATCACGACGGGACTTTTTCTGAAGTCTCCGGCACCGTCGGATTGGACTTTCCCGATGACAGCCGCTCGTTTGTGCTCGCCGACTTGGACCATGACGGGCGGTTGGAAGTCGTCCTTAAAAACCGGAACGCGCCGCAGCTCCGGATCTTGCGCAACGCGATGAAGGATCTTGATCCCTCGATCGCATTCCGCCTGCGTGGAAAAACGAGTAACCGCGATGGGATCGGAGCATCGGTGACAGTCGAGGCGGGAGAACTTCGGCAGACGAAGTATCTTCAGGGAGGTTCCGGATTTCTATCCCAACACACCAAGGAGCTTTTCTTTGGTCTCGGAAAAACCCTAGGAACCGTCTGCGCCAACATCCGCTGGCCTAGCGGCTTGACTCAGGCCTTCGAGCATTTGCCGGTAAACCATCGAATCGAAATTGAGGAAGGCTCCAAAAAATTTCTGGCAAAGCCATTTGTGGCTTCACCTGTGTCTCGTGCGCGAACGGGCGATCCTCAGAAGGCAGAGCCGTTGCCTTCGTCGGTCGAGACATGGCTCATCGAGCCTTTGAGCGCGCCGGAGTTTTCCTTGCTTGACCTTGCGGGCAACACACGGGATCTTCGGTCGTTTCGAGGCAGCTTTCTGCTTCTCAACTTTTGGGCAACGGCCTCGCCCCTCTGCATCGATCAGTTGCGACTCCTTCAGCGAAACCAGTCAGCCCTTGCTTCAACGGGCCTTCGCACAGTTGGCATCAACGTCGATGAACCGGGCGATGCTGGAGCGGTACGATCATTCGTCGCTAAAGGAGGGCTTTCCTTCCCGATCCTGCTCGCCACGCAAGAAGTGGCAGGCATCTACAACATCATTTATCGATACCTGTTCGACCGTCGCAGAGATCTCGCCCTCCCGACATCTCTTCTCGTCAATCAGGACGGACTGATCGTTAAGGTTTACCAGGGGCCGGTGAATCCCAAACGGCTAGTGGAAGATCTGAGATCAGTGCCGGGCAGCACAACGGAGCGCATTCGGAGAGCGCTTCCGCTGGGAGGAATGCTCTATCAAGGCGGGTTTCAACGCAACGACTTTACCTATGGGGTGGCGTTGTTCCAACGCGGCTATCTGGAGCCGGCGGCGGCGTCCTTCAAGCAGGTCATCGCGGCCAAGCCGCACGATCCCGAAGCCTACTACAATCTGGGAACGCTCTATCTCCGAGGAAACGCTTACCACGACGCACGCCGGTACCTCGAGCGGAGCGTGGAGCTACGTCCGAACTATCCGGAGGCATGGAACAATCTGGGAATGGTGGCGGCCCAGGAAGGTCAGCCGGACGAGGCGATCCGCAACTTCCGGCAGTCCTTGCTCCTGAGGCCAGGCTATGCCATCGCACTCCTGAACCTCGGAAACCTTTATCGACGGCAGGGGACCTTTGAGGAAGCGGAAAAACTCCTCACCCGCGCTCTCGAAATCGAATCTGACAATCCGGAGGTAAACTACAGCCTCGGAATGCTCTATGCCCAGCAAGACCGAATTCAGCGCGCTGCGCAATATTTGGAAAGGGCGGTGAACTTGCGCTCGGATTATTCCGACGCGCTCAACAACCTGGGTGTCCTTCTTGTGCGTCAAGAACATTATTCCGAAGCGAAGGAGAGATTCGAAACTTGCATCCGCGTTGCCCCGAACTTTGACCAGGCCTATCTTAATTTGGCCCGACTCTACGTGATTTTGAGGGACAAGGAAAAAGCTAGAAGCGTGTTGCTGGCGCTATTACAACAACAACCCCAGCATAAGATGGCTCGGCAGGCACTGGAAATGTTAGATTGACCTTTCGGCACCCCCCGATAAGATTGCACGCGGAGGCATGCCTTGGGATGGCTGTTGGCGGCTCATTTCAACACCCACTGAGGAGCGGCGGTAGCCAATCGAAGCTGCGCGGAATAGTTACGCTGGCCGCGATTTTCATTTTTTCTCAAGGACATGCAGCGCAGCAATCCGTTCCCAGCCAGGGTAACGCCCGGCAGTCTTCGAAGACCCACTCACATTTCCTGGAAGCAGAAACACTGCTTCGCCAAGGGTTAATCGAGGAGGCCAAAAAGAAAATACAGGAGGAGCTCGAACGGAATCCTTCTAGCGTAGAGGGCTACAACTTGTTGGGAATTGTCTACAGCGATGAAAAAGACTATGCAGACGCCCTTGAGGCATTCAAACATGCGCTAAAGCTCGACCCAAGCTCTACCAGGGCCCGTAACAACCTCGGGAACGTATACGTTGCCAAGGAAAAGCTCGATCTCGCTGAGGAAGAGTTCAGGAAAGTCTTGCGCCTTGCCCCCGGGAATCGCGATGCAAACTACAACCTGGGCCTGGTTCTGATGGCCAAGGGTTTACCTGGTGAGGCCATTTCCCATTTTCAGCGCGTGCGCCCTCCTAGTATCGCAACTCGCTTCAACCTGACTCGCGCCTATCTTCAGGCAGGCAGGACCGCCGAAGGGTTGAAGGTGGCAACGGAACTCTCAGCTCAAAATAAGGATGACGTCCAGCTGCATTTCACACTCGGTGTGTTGTTGGCCTCTGAAAAACAATACCGGCCAGCCCGGCTTGAACTGGAAAAGGCCAATGCATTACAACCCGAAACATGGGAGATTCTCCACAACCTTGGACAGGCTTATCTTCAGAGCGGCGAATACGCGAAAGCCGAGCTGGTGTTGAACCGTGCCCTGAAACTAAAACCCGACTCGCCCGAAACCCTCTACCTGATGGCGCAAGTCTATTCGGACCAGACTCGGGCGGTCGATGCCCTGGATTTGCTGGTGCGTGCTCATAGGCTTGCCCCTGAGAATACCGACATCATCTTTTTGCTGGCCCGGGTCAGCATGTCCCAAAATTACTTCGAAGATGCTATCCCGCTCCTTGAATCAGGATTGAAAATCGCCCCGAAGCGAGCTGATCTCCATGCCGCCCTGGGCGAGAGCTATTTCATGTCAGGAAAGGCGGAGAAGGCCATCGAGGAGTTCAAAACACTGATCGATGTGGACCCTTCGGCGCGATCCTATGCATTTATAGGGCTCTCTTATCGGCATTTGGGACGATTCGACGAAGCAAAGAAATACTTTCGGGAAGGGCTCAAGAAAGATCCTCACAACTCTTCCTGCTTGTTCAATATGGGGTATATGGAGGAGCGGCAAGGAAATCATCGGGCAGCCGAACAGTTCTTTCAGGCGGCGCTCCGGTCGAATCCTGATTTTTCCGAAGCGTTGCTGGAACTGGCGAATCTGCGAATCGCAAACAAGAGATTTGAGGAGGCAGCAGACCTGCTCAGAAAATTCGTCCGAGTGAGCCGCTCCCCCGCTTCCGGGTACTACAAGCTAGCCATGGTGGAGAGGAGTCTCCATCAGACGGGGGCCGCACAGAGAGATTTGAATGTATTCCAGACCCTCTCCAAAGACTCTGCAACCGGTCCGTATCCATACCAGCACCTTTTCGACTACCTTGACAATCGCTCCAACCTTTCCACGCAGGCCCGGACTCAACTGGACCTGACAGAGCTATCCGGACGCATCCAGAAACACCCGGACCAGCCTGAAGACCTCTACTTGCTGGCTGAAACTTACCTCAAACTCGCGAAACCCGAAGAAGCTCGAAACGCTATCGCGCAACTGGACCAAATCAGCGCGGGCGACTACCGTACCCAAACGGGGGTGGGCGTATTGCTGGCGCGTTACCGTTTATACGACGACGCCGTACAGCATTTCCAGGCGGCGCTGCGCGCGAATCCCGACTCCGACGACGTGAAATTCGACCTGGCTGATGCTTACTTCCGGAAAGGCGTCTATGCCCTTGCACTTGAAGTTGCCCGGCAAGTTTCGGGTCAAGGTCAGCAGGATGATGCCTTCCTGGCTTTGCTTGGAGACATCCAAGCGCACCTTGGCGACACCGCGCGGGCCGCAGAGATTTTTGGAGACGCGATCCGCCGAAACCCTGATAACGACCAGTATTACCTTTTCCTCGCGCTGGTCGACCTTCGCGGGAACGATGTCAAGCGTGCGGAAGAAACACTGCGGAAGGGGCAGTCTCGAATTCCCGGCTCGGGGAAGATCCTATGGGGTTTGGGAATTATTTCGGTCTTGGAAGGTAAAACCGCGGAAGCCGCGGAACGTTTGGAGCGCGCGGTGGACCTGCTGCCAGAGTGGCCCGGGAGTTATTCAACGTTGGGCGTTTTCTATTACCAAACGGGACAGATCGCCAAAGCGCGGGAAGTGCTGAATCGTTTCAAGAACGGCAACGCGGGCGGACTGGACGTAAGCCGGATTGAAGAAGCCCTGTCCCGAGCACGGGAGATTTCTTCTTCCATCCACGAACCTATGCCGATGACTGCCCGGCAACAATTGCTTCAACTGGCGCTATCTCTCGCCGAGCGCACGCTCTGAACCGGCGGACGGATACTTCCAGTTGAGCGCCTTAATGGCCGACGCTAGAATGCGAGCGCGGGTTGAAATACTCGGGCATGTCGAGAGCATTGTTACCACGCTTCTGATTGAGGGAACATCCGCTGGGCAATCCGGGAATGGGGAAAAAACCAAAAACAGGGGTGGGATTCGGTTTCGGAACCAAGTGCAGCGCATTCCTTGTATCAGGCGCTGCCATAGGCATGGCCATCAAAGTGATGGCCCTCGCCGGGCGGCAGAGGCCTAAACTGCAGGACTCTCGAATCACCGTCCGTTATACTGACGTTCGAAAAGCTGCCGGTATCACTTTTCTTCAGGATGCCACTCAAACCGAAGAAAAGTATTACCTTGAAACTATGGGCACTGGGGTCGGTTGGATCGACTATGACCAGGACGGGCTGATGGATCTCTTCTTTGTGCAGTCTGGCGCCACCGACATCTACAAACCACTGCATCCCTTGCGCTCGGCTCTTTACCACAATAATGGGGATGGAACATTTACCGACGTCACCGAAAAAGCCGGCGTCGGCGGTGAGGGCCATTACGGCCAAGGCGTTGCCGTGGGGGACTTCGACAATGACGGATATCCCGATCTGTACATTACCGGCTATGGCCGTGCGATCCTTTACCACAATAACGGCGACGGAACGTTTACCGACGTCACTGCCAAGGCCGGTGTCGCAGACGAAGGCGGCTGGTCAACGAGTGCGGGGTGGTTTGACTACGATAAGGACGGTTGGCTCGACCTGATTGTCACCAATTACATCGCGTGGGCGCCAAAAAATAACCTTTGGTGCGGTGAACACCGGCCCGGCTACCGCTCCTACTGCCATCCGGGCAACTACAAGGGGCAGAAAACAAAGCTCTTCCATAACAACCATGACGGTACCTTCACCGACGTGAGCGATGCTTCCGGTGTCGGCAAGCCCGAATCCAAAGGTATGGGTGTGGTGCTCGCGGACTTCAACAACGACGGCTGGACAGACATCGCCATCGCGAACGACTCTTGGCCGAATTTTCTGTTCCTTAACAATCACGACGGTACGTTTCAGGACGTATCTTTGGTTTCCGGAATGGCGGCGAGTGAGGACGGTCGCTACGAGGCGGGAATGGGTATCGACGCCGCGGATGTGGATGGGGACGGCTGGCTGGACGTATATATCACCCACCTCGATTTCGAATTAAATCGTCTCTACCACAACAACCGAAATGGAACCTTTGATGACTACACGTATCGCTCCGGGATCGGGAACAGGGCCATCCTTCTGAGTGGTGTGTCCATGAAGTTCCTCGACTATGACAACGATGGCTGGCCCGATATCCTGCAATTAAACGGCGCCATGCTGGACAACGTTCAGCTATACCACAGCGAAGTGTCTTACAAGGAGCCCTTGCTCATGTTTCGGAATTTGGAGAAGGGCCAATTCGGGAAAGTGTCGGAGTCTTTGGGACCAGACTTCATGCGCCCCATCGCCGGACGCGGACTCGCCACCGCTGACTTCGACAATGACGGGGACATCGACTTTGCCATCAACAACCGCGGCGACTATCCGGAGCTCCTGCGCAATGACGGCGGAAACACCAATCACTGGCTGGAAGTCCTGTTGATCGGAACGCGCTCGAACCGGGACGGCATCGGCTCTTCGCTGAAGTTGACCTCCGAAGGGTTTGTGCACGTCGAACAGGCAAAGGGCGGCATGAGCTATATGTCGGCAAGCGACCCCCGGATTCTGTTTGGGCTTGGAAGGCGCACCAAGATCGAATCTTTCGAGATCACCTGGCCGAGCGGCCAAGTGGATCGGTTGACGAATGTACCCATCGACCGAATCATCGCCGTCAAGGAGGGCACAGGAATTGTGCCGCGCCAGTTTCCAAAAGTAGCGAGCCGATGAAGAGAAAAGGAATGGGTGGGTTTGCTCCCGAATTTCCGCCGAAACGAGCTTCGACCTAGACGATCAACAACCATGATTCTCCCGCGACGACGTTTCCTCGGCTCCTCTCTGGTCATTCTCGGTAATACGCTACTGGACGCGCTCACCAGCCCACTCTGGAAATGGAGCCACGGGACAGTCCTCAAAGCGGCTGCCGCTTCGAATCCCCCCGCGGCCTCTCCGGTCGTGTTTGTAGACGTGGCCCGGGAAGCCGGTCTGAATGCCCCCAATGTATGGGGCGGCGTCGATCACAAGCGGTCCATCATTGAAGCGAA
>QHYP01000233.1 GCA_003224195.1 Acidobacteriota bacterium
GGACCCGAACGGCGCGGTTTTGATCGTGCGCCGGAAGGGCCGCGCTATGCGAGTCCGGGGGGAAGCACCGAGGAGCCCATCGTATTACCGGGTGAGTCCTTGGCGAAGTATCGCGGCCGCACGCCGGCGACGATGTTGCCTCCAGACGAGCCCGTGGCTCCGACCGGAGAGCCGCCCAGGGAAACCGCGGAAGCCGCCCAACGCGCGGCGGATGCGGGAAGCGCTGCACAGCGGTCCTACGGACGGCTGCCGAGCTGGGTCCTTGCGGATGCCAGCCCGACTGCGGAAGCTGCCAAATCGAATGCGCCGGAAACCGCTTCCGTTCCGGAGCACACCGAGGCTGGCCCGGATCTCCCGGCCTCGAGCTTTGCCAAGCCCAGTTTGGAGCCCGCCGCGGCGCACTCGGAAAGCGACCTGAGCGAAGAAGAAGTCGCTTCGCTGGCCGCGCAGCTTGCCGAAGCCAAGCACGAAGAGTCACAGGCTGTCGCGCCCGCCGATGCCGTTGCCGGCGACGAGCTGGCCGAGGAAGAGGCGGAGGAAGCCAGAGAGATTCCTAGCCAAGTTCATGAAGAACATGAAGAAGAGGAAGCGATCGAGGAAGAGCGGGAGGAAGCCGAGCTCGCAGAAGACGAGGCCGCGGAAGAGCTGGCCGCAGAACCCGCCGAGCAGAATGGCGAGATCGTCGAACCGCAAGAGGCGGAGGCAGTCGAGACCTCGCCCGCCGAAACGCCAATCGCCCAATCCGGCGAAAGCCTATTGCTGCCGGGCGAAACGCGCGCGCCGCACGATATTTCGCGTCAGGAGAATTACCGAGACGATCGCCCGCGCGACTCCGCGCGGATCGGTGGCAGCCCGCGCTCGCGTTTCCAGAGGCCATATCCCGGCCGCGGCCGGGACCAGGGCGGGCGCTACGGCCGCCGCGACAGCCGTCCGCCGCAGCGCTTCGAGCGGCGGCAACACGGCGGCCATCATGCCCCGCCGCGGCGTCCGAACCTCATTTCCGAAATGCTGAAGTCGGGTCAGGACGTGGTCGTCCAGATCGCCAAGGAGCCTCTGGGGAAAAAGGGCGCGCGCATCACGAGCCATGTGGCCCTGCCCGGCCGCTTTCTTGTTTATATGCCGACGATCGATCACATCGGCGTGTCGCGGAAAATCGCGGCGGTGGAGAATCGCAGCCGGCTGCGCCGGCTGGTCAGCGAGGCCAAGGGTAGCTATCCCGGCGGATTCATCGTACGTACTGCCGCGGGCGGCGCCACGGATGACGAAGTCCGCGCCGACATCGAGTTCCTGGGAAAAACCTGGAACGAAATCAAGAAGAAGAGCGAAGAGCGAAAGGCGCCGGCGCTGCTTCACCGTGATCTAAACCTCGTCGAGCGCATTTTGCGCGACTACCTCAACGACGATTACACCGCCATCTGGACCGACAGCGAAGAGGAGTACGGGAAGATCCTCGAATTCATGGGCCGGTTCCAGCCGAAGCTGGTTAACCGCGTCAAGCTCTACTCCAAGGAAACGCCGATTTTCGAAGAGTTCGGCATCCAGCACGAACTCGACAAGGCGCTGCGGCCGAAGGTGTGGTTGAAATCCGGCGGCTACATCGTTATCAACCACACCGAAGCGCTCGTCGCCATCGACGTCAACACGGGCAAATACGTCGGCAAAGGCTCGACGCGGCTCGAGGACACCATCGTGAAGACGAACCTCGAAGCCGTGAAGGAGATCGTGCGGCAGATTCGGCTGCGCGACCTCGGCGGGATTATCGTCGTGGACTTCATCGACATGGAGGAGCGGCGCAACCGTGAGAAAGTCATGATTGCGCTGCAACAGGCGCTCGAGCAGGACAAGGCGCCGTCGAAGGCCTTGGGCTTCAATGAATTCGGCCTGGTAGCCATCACGCGCAAGCGGACGAAACAGGCGCTCGAGCGCGTGCTCTGCCAACCCTGCCCGTACTGCACCGGTTCGGGCATGGTCAAGTCCATCCCCACGCTCTGCTATGAAATTCAGGCGGAGGCGCGGAAGATGGCCATGGAACAGGAGGAGCCTAACCTGACGCTACGCGTCCATCCGGAAGTGGCCAAGGCGCTCAAGACGCGCGAGTCCATGCTGATTGATGAACTCGAGCAGACCACGCACAAGCACGTTATCATTCAGTCTGACGCTACGCTCCACTGGGAGCAGTACGATATCTACTAGCCTTCCGTCCTCCGTGGAGGGGCGCAGTACTGCTGCGCCGCACCTCGGCAACCAGTTCAAGAAATGCCCGAGCGCATCATTGGCCCGGGCGTTTCGCTTTTAGGCAATCATGGAAGAAGAGAAGCGGCTCATCGTCCCGCAGGTTTTTCGGCCATGAGGCAGATCTGGCGGATTCCTGTTAGACCGATCTGCTCCACAACCCTTGCGGCATCGCCGTACTTTGACCTGGCATCCACGGCAAGATAGATCTTCTTCTCCGCCCCTTCTTGCAAGGCATCATGAATGAGGCCCGGCAGGTTCTCCGGCTCAACACGGTGGTACCGAAAGAAAACACTGCCATCTCTCGTCATGGTAATTCGCATTGCATCTTCACGTACGGCCGAACGCTGCGCGACGGCGTGCGAACTCCTTGGAAGGTCTACCACCCAAGGCCAAGGGTGTTGATGATATGTTGTGTCCTCGGCCAAAAACTCCACGATGAGCACTACGAACGCAATCGCGAGGAAGGGCCATGCATTGATTCTGGAGTGGAAGGCGGACCTTCGTCTTGCGGCTCGCTGCGCTGCTGCCTGACTGGGCGACCACACGGATGACCTCGCAGGCCGTGAAGGCAAATTCTCTTCTACATTCAGTCCGACGCTACGCTCCACTGGGAGCAGTACGATATTTACTAGAGGCTGGAAGTCGGGAGTTCGACGAGCTTCCTGAATCGAGCCCTTGATCTCGCGGAACCTTCAGGCGAATTGACCTGTCCGGACGGTCAGGTTTTTGAAGTGCGCAAATCATCACCATTTCTTTGTTGCTCCATTTCCGGCGCGCGTCTAGATTTAAAGCACGTTGGCCCATCCTGTTCGGGCCGAATCAATTCTTAGCATCCAAGTCAGGGAGGAACTAATGTGGAGTAAGCAGCAACAAATCGACGCGCCCGCCTCATCGCCGGCGCAGGGACCGGGCTCTCCAGTCCCGTCTCTCAACGCTCCTTCAGCCGTGCGCCCGAGCAGCCCCGCTGTTCAGAATCTCGCGCGCCTGGGATCCGGCCTGCAAATCAAGGGCCACATCACCGGTACAGAAGACTTGCAGATCGACGGAAAGGTCGAAGGCCCGATTTCGCTGCACGGCCATGCGCTGACCGTCGGCTCTACCGCGCAGCTCAACTCGGAAATCAACGCACGCGACGTGGTTGTGTACGGCAAGGTGGTCGGAAATCTCCACGCGCACGGCCGCGTCGAAGTCAAGAGGGATGGCTCGGTCCTTGGTGACATTGCGACGGCGCGCATCAGCATCGAGGACGGCGCTCAGTTTAGGGGCCGCATCGAGGTTGATCCGACAAAATCGCAAACCGCGGCCGATTAGTGCCGTTCCAGCTATTTGGAACCCACCTGAGCTCCGCATTCAGCCCGGGCCGGGAGAGAATTTTTGTGGCGCCGCTTTAGCCTGAAAAGTTGGAACGGCATTAGCTGAGCAAGTTGCCGGCGAAGTCCGATTTGCCTCCACCCTTCACGGTGGCCGCCCAGGCGTCTTTCCGCCTGTGAGCAGATGTTGCTTCGCGCGGTGGCCCTCTGCGAACCTCGAATTTACAACCTCTATCTTCCCGAATAGCGTTGCTCGCGCCACGGATCGCCGTACGCGTGATACCCGTTGCGCTCCCAGAAGCCCAGGCGCTCTTGATCGAGCAGCAGGAAGCCACGCACCCACTTCACGCTCTTCCATCCATAAAGATGCGGCACGACCAGACGCAACGGCCCGCCATGCTCGGCCGGGAGCGGCGCGCAGTCGTGCTCGAAAGCGAAGAGAACGTCGGGCCGTTGGAGGTCGGCGAGGGGGACATTTGCCGTGTAGCCTTCTTCGGCCAGCAGCAGCGTGAATTGCGCCCCGGGCTTGGGTTTGACGAGCTTCAGAACGTCCGTAAAGAGCACGCCCCTCCAATGATTGTCGAGGCGGCTCCAGCGCGTCACGCAGTGAAAATCGGAAACGACCTCGGTTTGCGGCAAGGCGCGAAATTCTTCCCACGTGAGCCGCAAGGGCTCTTCGACTTCGCCGGAAATCTTAAAATCCCACGTCGCTGGATCGAAGACCGGGACGCCGCCGTAGTGCAAAACGGGCCACTTCAGCGTGAGCGACTGACCCGGTGGCAGGCGGCCTTCCCTCCGCGCTAGGTTCTCAAGCTCCTTGCGGTTTCCGTCCCTGCCAAACAAAGCCATCGCAAAGCACTTCCGTTAGCTGATATCCACTTCCAAGCCGCCCACCCATCCTGCCGCAAGGTTGTAGATCGCAGCTCCGATCGCTCCAAAAATCCCACCGAGGACGCCGTAGAACAGCGGCAAGATGATGATGGCGCCAACGCCGAAGAAGATCTTGAATCCACCGAGCTCAGGGGGCGCGAGCGCCGCTCCAAGCATCGAAACTAGCGCGAACACCGCGCCCAAAATAAGCCCTAGTAATCCATACAAAACCATGCCTACCTTAAACGCGGAGCCCGGGCCGATGTGTTTGACTGCCGCCATGGATTTCCTCCCTTTCAAAGTCGGCGCGGATTGTAGCCAACCCACGCGCCCCGATAAAGTATCACTTCCCCTTTGGCGCGTCCTCGCTTTTCCGTGTGCTATGATTTTCTTCGAGCTGCGCATGACGGCACGAATCCTTGACGGAAACAAAATCCGCGATCAGATTTTCGCCGAGCTGGCGGATGAAATCCGCGTGCTCACGGCGGCGGACATTCGTCCGGGCCTGGCGGCGGTGCTTACAGGGGACAATCCGGCGTCGCACCTCTACGTGAAGAGCAAAATCGCTGCGTGCGAACAACTGGGGATCGCGAGCGGTTTGATCACGCCGCCCGCAACGGCGACGACGCTTGAGATGCTGAACCTGGTGGAAGGGCTGAACCGGGACAACCAAGTTGACGGCATCCTCATCCAATTGCCGCTGCCGCCGCAGGTGGATACAAAGCGAGTCCTGGAGGCTGTCGATCCCGCGAAAGACGTGGACGGTTTTCATCCCGTCAACCTCGGGCGCCTCGTCAGTGGGCGTCCCGGGCTGGTGGCCTGCACACCGGCGGGGTGCATGGAACTTCTCCGCCGCAACGAAATTAAAATCGAAGGCGCGAACGCGGTGGTGCTGGGCCGGAGCGACATTGTCGGCAAGCCGATGGCGTTGCTCTTGATGCACGCGAATGCCACGGTGACGATCTGCCACTCGAAAACGCAAAATCTGCCAGAAGTTGTGCGGCGCGCGGACATTCTTGTCGCGGCCATGGGCAAGGCCGGGTTCGTGCAGGCGGACTGGATACGTCCCGGCGCGACGGTGATTGATGTGGGCACGAATCGCGTGACCGACCCTGCGGAGGCCGAGCGGCTTTTCCGCAATTTTCCGGAGCGCATGGAAAAATTCCGCGCGAAGGGCGCGGCGCTTGCCGGCGACGTGCATCCTGATGCCGTGAATGTGGCGGGCGCTTTGACTCCGGTTCCCGGCGGCGTCGGCCCGATGACCATCACGATGCTGATGAGCAACACAGTGAAGGCTGCGCGACTGCGCCGCGCTCCGGCAGCCAGGCGTGCGATGCAGCCAGCCGCGAGCCCCGGACGAGCCGGCCGCTGAACGCCGTTCATGCTGCGACTTGGCTTGACCGGGGGAATTGCCAGCGGGAAGAGCGCTGTCGCGGGGATGCTGCGCGAACTCGGTTTTCCCGTGCTGGACGCCGATGCTTTGGCGCATCGTCTGATGGAGCCGGGCCAGCCCGCGCATGACGAAGTCCTCCGCGAATTTGGAGCGGAAATCGCAGGCGCGGACGGCCGTATCGATCGCGCGAAGCTCGCGGCGGTCGTGTTCGCGGATCGCGAAAAACTCGAGCGGCTCAACGGCATTGTGCATCCGCGAGTGCTCGAGGAGATGCAGCGCCAGTTCGCGGAGGGAGAAACTCGGAACACGCTTGGAGCAGCTTTCGTCGAGGCGGCGCTGATCATCGAGGCCGGCTATCACAAGCTTCTCGACGGCGTGGTAGTCACCTGGTGCAAGCCTGAACAGCAGCTCGCGCGTTTGCTCGCGCGCGGACTCAGCGCAGAGGAAGCGCGACGGCGCATCGCGGCGCAGATGCCGGTGGAAGAGAAGCTGCGCTATGCTACGGAGCGCATCGACTGTTCGGGCACGCTCAAGGAAATACGCAAACAAGTGGAAGCGCTCGCGGCCAAGCTGCGCCGTGCCGCCTCGCGGGCCTGAGTTGGGAAGAGCAACCGCAGCGGGGAATGTCGCCGCCCATTTATCTATACTATTTCCTGGAATCGAATTCGGAAGGAAAATGCCCATGGCCACACCGAAACTATCCAATCGGCCCCGCATCCTCGTCGCCGCGCTTCTACTGATTCTCGGGGCTTACTGGGTCGGGGCGCGCTGGGGCCCTCGCCAGCCGGAAACAGTGGGCGCTGTGCCGAGCGGCCTCGTGGGTGGGAAAGGCGATCCGCGCGACAGTGGGCTGACGGACGAAGAGACGATCAACGTGCGCGTTTACCGGCAGGCGTCGCCGGCGGTCGCCAACGTGCTCACCAAGGCGACCGAATATGACTTCTTCATGGAGCCGGTGGCGGTCGAAGGCGCCGGTTCGGGTTTCGTGATCGATCCGCGTGGCTATATCTTGACGAACTTTCACGTCGTGGAAGGGGCGCAATCGATCGAAGTCGTCCTCGGGGACCGCTCGCGCTATGCCGCGAAGTTCGTTGGCGCCGACCGGCGCAACGATGTCGCACTCATCAAAGTGGATGCGAAGGGCAAGCAGCTCGCTTCGGTTCCGCTCGGCGATTCGGGGACGTTGCAAGTCGGCCAAAAAGTGCTTGCCATCGGCAATCCGTTCGGCTGGGAGAGCACGCTGACAACCGGCGTCATCAGCGCCCTCAGGCGAACGGTGCAAACGAGCGAAACAACCTTCATTGACGAAGCGATTCAGACCGATGCGGCCATCAATCGCGGAAATTCCGGCGGGCCGCTGCTGAATTCCCGCGGCGAAGTGATCGGCATCAATTCGGCGATTTATACGCCGACGGGAACCACGGCTGGAATCGGCTTCGCCATTCCCATCAACACCGCAAAACTGATCGCGCACGACCTGATGACGGAAGGGCGCGTGCGCCGCGCGTTCCTCGGTGTGCAGACGCTCCCAATCGGCGGCTGGCTCGCCGACGCGCTCGACCTGCCCGTCAAAGAGGGCCTCTTGGTTGAGACGGTGACGCGCGGCGGGCCGGCCGAACATGCCGGGCTGCACGGCGGCGACCGCACGGCCCTGGCAGGGATGCGAAGAATTGCCATCGGCGGCGACGTGATTGTGGCCGTGGACGGCCAGCGCGTGGCGAACAACCTCGACCTGAACGTGCTGCTGAACAAAAAGCGGCCGGACGACAAAGTGACGGTGACGATCTATCGCGGCGGGCAGAAGATGGACGTGCCGGTCACCCTCGGCGACCGCCCCGGAAGCTAGAAACCAAAGGTAAGAGGCCCGAATCTCGAGGTCAGCCAAGGCCCTGTGGAAAAAGGCCCCCGCTCCCCCTGTTTTTGTAACGGCGCATTCTAAATAGATAGAAAGTCTTCTCGAGCGACCAGATCGCATTGGGATTCGCCTTCTGGGCCGCTTTTGTCAGCACCGGGCATGAGTCTTGTAACCGGGAAGAAGGGCTAGCGGTCGAATTGAGCTTGGTGGCGGGCGCGCGCTTCTTGGCTGAGGGAAAACCAGGATTCGGCGAGGTCACGGACGCGTTCGAGTTCGCGCTGCATTTCGGCGTGCTTGGCTTCCAGCGTGGCGCTGTCCGCGTCTTTCGGGACATAAATCGGCGGCGCGTAGAACATGACCGCGCGCGCGAAAGGCTTTGGAAGAAGAAAGTGGTCCCAGGTTCGCTCGAAGGTTTTCCCGCGATCCACGGCGGCGTGAAAGACCACCACGGGAAATCCCGTGCGCTTGGCGAGCATGACGGGGCCGGGCTTGGCGACATAGCGGGGGCCGCGCGGGCCGTCGATGGTAAAGGCAACGTCGCGACCTTGCTCAAGGCGCTCGGCCATGACAGCCAATCCGCGCAAGCCGCCGCGCGTCGAGCTTCCCTGGGCGGTGCCGTAGCCGAGCCATTCGATAACCTTGCGCGTCCACTGCCCGTCGAAGTGAGTGGTGTTCATCACCACAATGCCGCGGTGGCGCGCCCACCAGACCGTCGGCAAGATCGCGCGATGCCAGAAGGCGAAGATGCAGCGCTGGCCGGAGGCGTACACGCGTTCGGCGTTCTGCCAGCCGTGGACATCATAGCGAAGCGTTGGGCCGAGCGCGCGGATGAGGCCATAGACGGCGGCGGCGATGAGCGGAATTTGCATGCGGCGAAAGAGCGGCAAATCGGGCAGGCGCGTATCGTAATGCGCGCCGGGCGGCTCCGGCGGCGAGCCCGATGCTGTAGAAGACAGCGTCATCTTCCTATAGTATAGGCGACGCGTCCAAATTTCTCCGGCGCAGGTCGAGACGGAATGAGCCCTAGCGAATACTGCTCGAAAGCGGCGCGGCGACTGCTCTTCAGTGCGGCGGGCGTCGTCTTGGGTTCCGCTGCCCTGCTCTGCTCCGGAGCCGCGCTCCCCGATGAGCCGGGCAAAGACGTTGTCGGCTTGATCGACGGGGAATCCATCACCGTCGAAGGGCCGATGAACGTGGAAGTCGTGCGCGGGCAGGTGCGCACGAATCTGCGCAGCGGCAGCGACATCCGCGTGAAATTCGGACAGGCGCGCATCGAGCTGGTCGAGGGCGGCGTGATTTCGATATGCGGGCCGGCGCATCTTTCGGTGCTGAAATCCGGAGGCTCGCTGACCGTGGCGCTCGATAGCGGAACGATCCATTTCCGCATCGAGCACGGGCCGTATGTGGTCGTATATACCCCGCAAATTCAGGCGAAACCCATCGCCATCGGCGACGCTCCCCAGGACGCGCTTGTTGGGCTGGACTCTTCCGGAGCGATGTGCATTCGCGCTACGTCGGGCGCGGTGCGCATTGAGCAACAGCTCACCGGACAGAGCGTGATCGTGCCGCAGGGCGGCGACGTGCAGCTCATGAACGCGCAGTTCGAGGCGATGCACCCCGGCGCGGGAAAGTGCGAATGCCAGCTTCAACTGGTGAAGACACCGCAGCCGAAGCCGCCCGAAGCCAGCGTGCTGGCATCCGCGGAGGAACTGCGTCGGGAAGTGCCGGCTGCCGTTCGCGCAAAAGCCGCGCCGCTGGAGACGCAGGCTCCGCCTGAGCAGCCGGTCTATCAGGTGTTCATGCCGCCGCTCGCGTATGACGCTGCGGCCAAAGTGCAGCCCGAGCCGGATCCGCATTTCATATTGCTGGTGCGGCGGGTGCGCGTGCGGCCGGCTCTCATTTTCCAGGGACGCGTGGAGGGCGAAGCTCCGGCAAGCGCGCCGGCGAATCAAGTGGCCGCGGTCACTCCCAATCCGCTCGCGCCGGGGAGCCGCGCAACGTCAACACATACGAGGGCGGCGAATGGCGCGAACGAATCGGTGATCTCTCGCGCGCGCAATTTTCTCCGGCGCATCTGGAACCCCGCGTCCTGATTCACCAAACATCAAACATCTGGCAGATTTCGGTCCTCGCTAGCCACGGGCGTGGATGAGCACGTATCATTGACCTCAAGCCGTCGCCGACGGCGGCTGGCGTGTCCGGCATTTCTATTCCCTCTCAGGGGTCCTGCGACGATGCGAGACCGTGTTCATGGGCCAATAGCGCGAGCGATCGGGAGGGGATTAATTCTTTCCGCATGCCCGCTCTTCCTCAGTGGTTGTAACAACGGTTCAACGCAGACGCCTCCGCCAGTGAGTGTGACACTTACTCCGGCGCGCGGCGGCCTTGTCGTCACACAGTCCATCACTCTAGCGGCCTCGGTAGCCAACGATTCGCAGGGTCTCGGCGTAACCTGGAGTGCGACTGGAGGCGCTTTCACGAATCAGGCGGCCACTACAGCCGTTTACACAGCTCCGCCAACCGCTGGGACGTTCACAATTACGGCGACGAGCAAGGCCGACACGACGAAGGGCGCCTCGGCGACGTTCGGCGTCACCGACCTCGCGGGCGTCTTCACCTGGCACAACGACCTTGCGCGCACCGGGCAAAACCTTCAAGAGTTTGCGCTGACGCCCTCGCTCGTCAAGACCGCGATGTTCGGCAAGCTCTTCTCCTGTGCCGTTGATGGGGCTGTGTATGTCCAGCCGCTCTGGGTGGCGAATCTGACGCTCAACGCCGCGAAGCGCAACGTCGTTTTCGCTGCCACGCAGCACGACAGCGTCTACGCCTTCGACGCGGACGCAAACCCTTGCGCCATGCTCTGGCATGCAAACCTTCTGGATCCCGCCCACGGGGGAACCGCGGGTGAGACGCCGGTGCCGTCTTCGGGAGGCGGAGCCCTTGTCGGCAATGGATTCGGCGACATCAACCCCGAAGTAGCCGTCACGGGCACGCCGGTGATCGATCCGAACTCGAACACGCTCTACGTCGTCAGCAAGTCGGTCATTGCGAGCCCTACGCCGCCGATATTCTTCCAGCGGCTGCACGCCCTGGACCTGGCGACAGGAAATGAACAATTTAGCGGACCCGCGGCTATCGCTGCCTCTGTCGCGGGAACCGGAGACGGCTCGTCTGGGAGCACTCTATCCTTCGACGCGCAGTCGCAAAACCAACGGCCGGGCTTGGCTCTGTTTGGCGGCAACGTTTACATCGCCTGGGCCTCGCACGAAGACGCGTTCCCCTATCACGGTTGGGTGCTGGCGTACAACGCCGCAAATCTCACCTTACCTCCCGTCGTGTTCAACACGACGCCCAATGGAGGCCTCGGCGGCATCTGGATGAGCGCCGCTGCCCCGGCCTTTGACACCAGCGGCAACTTGTACTTCGCCACTGGAAACGGAAGTTTTAACGGTACGGACGAGTTCGGCGACAGCGTTCTGAAGCTTAGCCCTCTGAGCGGCGGAAACTTTACGGTGCTCGATTATTTCACGCCATTCAATCAGGCATCTCTGAGTGCAATTGACGGAGACCTTGGCGCAGGCGGTAGCGTGGTTCTGCCCGATCCGACCACGGGGACACACAGGCAACTCCTCGTGCAGGTGGGAAAAGACGGAACGATTTACTTGCTGGATCGCAGCAATCTGGGGAAGTATTGCGACCCGAATCCACCAAGCAACTGCTCGAGCGATACGCAAATCGTCCAGGAACTTCCTAACGCGATCAATGGCATGTGGGGAACGCCCGCCTACTGGAATGGAACTCTCTATTTCGGCGGCGCTCAGATTGGCGGGACGAGCGGCGATAGCCTGAAGGCTTTCTCTTTCAGCGCCGACGCGTCGGGCCAGTTTCTGCTCTCCACTTCGCCGACGTCTATGAGCCTGCACGTATTTAACTTTTCGGGCCCGACTCCTTCGGTTTCAGCGAATGGAACTTCAAACGGCATCGTTTGGGTGCTGGACAATAGCCAATACGGGCCGCCCACGCCAAATGGCTCAGGACCTACAGTCCTGCATGCCTACGATGCGGCGAACCTGAGCAATGAGTTGTGGAACAGCTCGCAGGCGGCGAACAATCGCGACCTGGCCGGGAACGCCGTCAAATTCACCGTGCCCACGGTCGCCAACGGCAAGGTGTACGTCGGCACGCGCACGGAACTCGACGTGTACGGGCTGCTGCCGAACTAGTTCACCCAGGTTGAGAACCCATCGATGAGATCCCTCGTCGCTGCGCTCCGTCGGGATGACGATCCTCACCGGATCGTCACATCCCTTCGTAATTCGGTCCGCCGCCGCCCTCCGGCACGACCCAGTTGATGATCTGGTAGGGGTCGGCAATGTCGCAGGTCTTGCAATGAACGCAGTTCGCGGCGTTGATTTTCAGTTGCGGCGCGCCCTTCTCCTGCACAATTTCATAGACGGCCGCGGGACAAAAATACTGGCAGGGATTTCCGTACTCGATGAGGCACTTCGTCGAGCAAATGTTCGTGTCCGCAACGACAAGGTGACAGGGCTGATCGTCTTCGTGACGCGTGCCGCTGTGGTACACGTCCGTCAGCCGGTCGAAGGTGAGCTTGCCGTCCCCGTGGAAGCGCTCCGGAGCGGGCCGGCCGTTGATTTTGTGATAGGCCTCGTGGCCCGCGTGCGCGCGCATGGGATCGATCAGGCCGCGTCCGCCGGTGATGAATTGCAAGCCCGCGTGAAGCAATCCGCCGAACAAGCCGCTCTGAAATGACTGATGGAAATTGCGGACTGCCCACATTTCCTCTTTGATGTAGCTGCGTTCCACTTTTTGCGGAAACGCCGAGAGCTTCGTCGCCGAAAAATCGCCCGCCAGCAGCGCCTCGAAAATCGTCTCAGCGGCGAGCATGCCGCTCTTCATGGCCAAGTGGATTCCCTTCAGCCGCTGCGAATCGAGGAAGCTCGCCGAATCGCCGATGATCAGCGCGCCATCCACGTACGTGCGCGGCATGGCGTACCAGCCGCCGTACGGGAGGGACTTCGCGCCGTAGCGCACTAATTTTCCGCCGTCGAGAATCTGTTTCAGGAACGGGTGCGTTTTCCAAGTTTGAAATGCGGCGTGCGGATCGAACTGTGGGTCCGCGTATTCGAGCGCGATCACGAGTCCAATGGAAAGGCGACCGTTGGAGAGACCGTAGATCCAGCCGCCGCCGTACATGTCCGTCGAGACTGGCCAGCCCAGTGTATGCGCCACAAAACCAGGCTGGACGCGCTCCGGCTGGACGTCCCACAACTCTTTGATGCCGATCCCGTAAGACTGCGGATTGATATTGTCGAGCTTCTTTGCCGCAACGAGCTGTTTCGTAAGTGAACCGCGCGTGCCTTCGGCAAGCACCGTCACGTTCGCGCGCAGTTCATAGCCCGGCGTGTAGTTGTCTTTCGGCTTGCCGTTCTTGTCGAGTCCCTTGTCTTCGGTAATTACGCCGGCAACGCCTTCCCTTTCGTAAATTAATTGCGCGCCGCCAAATTGCGTAAAGAGATTGACGCCGGCCTTTTCCACTAACCCGCCGATCCATTTCGTCAGCTTGCTGAGCGAAACAACGAAGTTGCCCTTGTTCCGGAACGGTGGCGGCGTGATCGGCATGCGATACGCGGAATTCTTCGTGAAGAAGAACGCGGCATCGTCGGTGACGGGCGTATCGAGCGGCGCGCTCTTCTCATAATCCGGCACGAGCTCAGCCAGCGCCTTTGGATTCATGATGGCGCCGGAAAGCTGGTGCGCGCCGACCTCACGGCCTTTCTCGAGGACGTAGATGCTCTCCGGCGAAAGTTGCGCGCCGCCGGCCGTCTTCGCTCTGGCCTCGTTGTGTTTCTTGATGAGATTCGCCAGGTGCAGCGCGCAAGCCAGCCCCGCCGGCCCCGCGCCGACGATCAGTACGTCCGCCTCGAGCTGTTCGCGCTGAGGGGTCATGGTTTGTTCTAATCCTATCAAAATGTTCCTGCGCGTCGGGGAGGGCACGACTTCAGTCGTGCCGAGGGCAGCTACTTGTTAGACAGGCTTTAGCCGCTGCGGGGCAGGGTCAAGCTGAAAGCCCGGAAACGCTGAACAGTAAGGGTAGTTCTGCGCGGCCGCTGCCAGATTCGCGCGGACCGGATTTTGATGGACATAGACGCGATGGTATGCGTAGTCCTGTCCGTCGCGAATACGGTGATCGACGTATCCGCGCTGCCAAATCTCACGCCGCAATTCGAGCTCTTTCCCCGCCCGGTGCGAAAATCCGCCCTTGATTAGCTGCAACACACGCTCGAGAGTCGTGTGGGGTCCAGGCGTGAGCAAGATGTGAAGATGATCGGGCATTAGGACGAATTCGTGAACATGAAATTTGCCTTGGTCTCGGTAGGCAAAAAGTGTTCTCAAGAATAGATCGGCAACCCGGCTCGATTGAAATAGAGGAACACCCTGCCAGGTTTTGGCGGTAACAAAGTACGTGTTGGTTCTAGCGGGTGAATAGTCGTGAGGAGGTTTAGCCATGCGTACCTCAGGCGCTAAAGCGTTGGAGAAATTGGCTGCTGGCGGCCCGACTAAAGTCGGGCCCTCCCTGCGGAGGGAGGCTTTCAGCCTTTTTCGAGATATTCGTCGGCGACCAGCCGGAAGACTTCATTGAGCTCAGCAAGAGCGGCATCAGGTGTGTCCATCAGGGCGTAGCAGCCAAGTATCGAGGGAATTTCAGCGACCCAGGACCCATTTTCCTGTCGGTAGAGAATAGTCTTGTAATCTTCCAGCTTCATGGTTCCAGGCCAAGTATACGTCAAACGGAATGAACGCTGGCAAACTACGCCGTTTTGGCCTTTTCCAGGGCTTCGGTGAGGGCGGGCATGAGCTCGAAGATGTCGCCGACGACGCCGTAGTCGGCAATCTCAAAGATGGGCGCGTTCGCATCCTTGTTGACGGCCACAACGCAGCGCGAGCCTTTCATGCCGACGACGTGTTGGATGGCGCCGCTGATGCCGAGCGCCAGATAGAGCTTGGGCGCGACGGTTTGTCCCGAGCTGCCGATTTGTCTATCCATCGGCAGCCAGCCTTCATCGCAAATCGGCCGCGAGGCGGCAATTTCTCCGCCGATGGCCTTCGCCAGCGCCTGCGCCTGCGGAATGTTTTCCGGCGCCTTGATGCCGCGGCCGATGGCCACGATGATCGGCGCTTGCGTCAAATCCACCGCCTGCTTCGCTTCGCGGAAAACCTCGAGCGGTTTCGTGCGAATCTGTTCGGGCTTCAAGTCAACGGCAACTTTTTTCACCGGCGCTTTTCCGGACGGATGCGCGGCGACGAGATCGGCGCGAAACGCACCGGACTGGAACGACGCGAACCAGGGCGAGGCGCCTTGAAATATCACGTCGGCAGCGGTCTTGCCCTGGAACATCTGGCGCACGAAAACAAGTTTGCCGCCGTTCTCCTGTGTGACCCCGCTCCGAGCGGGGTCAACCCGCACGCCGATGCAGTCCGCGATCATGCCCCTGCCGAGCATGGCGGCGAGCTTCGGCGCAAAGTCGCGCACCTGATAGGTATGCGGAAAGAGCACCAGATCCGGCTTCGCCGCGTTGATCACCTGCGCGAGCGCGAGGCAGAAGCCGTCGGGCGTATACGACTCGAGGAGGTCGTGCTCGACCAGCAGCACTTCCGCAAGCTTTTTCCCGGCGAGATCGTCCGCGAGAGCCGCCACGCTTTTGCCGATAACGAGTCCGCTCACAATACTCGATGCGTCCGCGGCGATCTGCTGCGCCGCAGCGAGCGTCTCGAAGCTCGAGTTGTTCCACTTCGCCTGCCGCTGCTCGGTGACGACCATGATTTTCATCAAAGAGATTCCTAGGGGAGTTTATCCAAGCCGCGCCGGGGCTCGGAACAGCGGTTCATGGCCCCGGTTCAAATCACGCGCGCTTCGAACTTGAGCTTCTCGACAAGCTTCGCCGCCACTTCCTTCGGCGTGCCGGTGAGCATCTCCGTTTTCTTCGACTTGGTGGGCACGTAAATGCGTTCCACGCGCTGGCTCACTTCGCCCGAAACGCCCAGCGACTCGCGCGGAATTGTTGCAATCTCTTTCCTCTTCGCCGCCATGATGCCCTTGAGCGTGGCGTAACGCACCTTGTTTATCCCGGACTGGATCGAGAGGACCGCGGGCAGGGGGCATTCCATCCACTGGAACCAGCCGGCCTCCAGCTCGCGCTTGAGCTTCATCTTTCCGTCCTGGACTTCAATCTGCATGATGATCGTCGCGTGCGGCCGGTCGAGCAGCGCCGCCAGCAGCACGCCCGTCTGGCCGAAACCTTGGTCGTCGCTCTGCAAGCCAGTGAGGATCAGTTCAGCGTTTTCTTTTTGAATGGCTGCCGTCAGCGCGCGCGCCGAACCGAGCGGATCGAGCTGATGAAAATTGTCGTCGGCGACGTGGATTCCGCGGTCAGCTCCCTTTGCCAGCGCTTCCTTGATTGTTTGCTTCACGCGCTCCGGCCCCATCGAAAGCGCAATCACCTCGCCGCCATGTTTTTCCTTCAGCCGCAGCGCCTCTTCGAGCGCGTAGCTGTCCGGCTCGTTCATCTCGAAGCCGATGTCCGATTCTTTGATCCAATTTCCGGCAATCGCCAGCGGCGCATCTTTGGCGGGAACCTGTTTGATGCACACAATGATTTTCACGGGAGCGTCCCTTCCCGAATCAATGAGAGGAAAATCCAACTGCTATAGCCGCAGTCGTCAGACCGCGTGGATTACTTGCCACTCCAGCGTTTGAAGACAAGCGCGGCGTTCGTTCCGCCGAATCCGAAGGAATTCGACAGGGCGTAGTCGAACGAAGCCTTGCGCGCTTGATTCGGCACGTAGTCGAGGTCACACGCCGGATCTGGATTCTCGTAATTGATCGTCGGCGGCAGGACCTGGTCGCGCAGCGCCAGGACGCTGATCCCCGCCTCAAGACCACCGGCGCCGCCCAGCAGGTGCCCGGTCATGGATTTCGTGGAGCTCACCGGCACCTGCTTGGCGCTCTCACCGAAGAGCCGCTTGAGCGCCGTGGTCTCAATGGCGTCGCCGATCGGCGTCGACGTCCCGTGCGCATTCACGTAGCCGACAGCCTCCGGAGCGAGCTTGGCGTCTTTCAGCGCTGCCTTCATCACGCGATAGGCGCCGTCGCCGTTTTCCGCGGGCTGCGTCATGTGATAGGCGTCGCCGGACATGCCGTAGCCGACGATCTCGGCCAGGATGGGCGCGTTGCGCTTCTGAGCGTGCTCAAGCGACTCCAGGATGAGAATGCCCGCGCCCTCGCCGACCACGAAGCCGTCGCGTTGCGCGTCGAACGGACGGCTCGCGCGCGCCGGTTCATCGTTGCGGGTCGAGAGCGCCTTCATCGAAGCAAACCCGCCGATGCCCATGGCCGTGATCGTCGCTTCCGTGCCGCCGCAGATCATCATCTCCGCGGCGCCGCGCTCGACGATCTTGAACGAATCGCCGATGGCGTGCGCCGAAGCCGAGCAGGCCGTGGCGGTGGCCGAATTCGGTCCGCGCGCGCCGTAGCGGATGGAAATCTGCCCCGAAGCCAGATTGATAATCGCCGAAGGGATAAAAAAAGGTGAGATCTTGTTGGGTCCGCCGCTCAGCAGCTTGCCGTGCTCGCGTTCAATGATGTCGAATCCGCCGATCCCGGAGGAAACGTAAACGCCGACCTCGTCCAGATCCGACTGTTCCGGCTTCCAATTCGCCATCCGAACGGCGAAGTCGGCGCCAGCCAGGGCCAGTTGAATGAACCGGCCCATTTTTTTGAGCTCTTTTTTCTCCAGCCAATTCAGCGGATCGAAACCCTTGACCTCGCCGGCGATGCGGCAGTCGAAGCACGTCGGATCAAACAGGGTAATAGCGGCGACGCCACTCTGCCCGGCGAGGAGGTTCTTCCAGGTTTCCTCCGTGCCGATACCCAGCGCGCAAACCAGCCCGACGCCCGTAACGACAACCCGGCGTGTCAATGGTGCGATGCTCCTGTTATGAAAGAACGGCCCGCCCCGAGCGGCTCGGGGCCCGCCGGCTACTTTTTGGCCTGGGCGTGTTTCTCAATGTACGCGACGGCGTCCTTCACTGTCGTCATTTTCTCCGCGTCTTCGTCCGGCACCTCGATGCCGAACGCTTCTTCAAACGCCATCACGAGTTCCACTTGATCGAGGGAGTCCGCTCCCAGATCGTCCACAAATGAAGCCGTTGGCGTCACCTCGCCTTCATCCACGCCGAGCTGCTCGACGATAATCTGTTTGACGCGCTCTTCCACGCTTGGCATGCGTTTTCCTCCGCGATCTCTACTGCGATGGCCCGCCGGCGCACCAACCGCCGTAGCTCGTACTGTAACTGTGGGCTTGCCAGAATAACCTGTTCATTTTAGTCAGCGCCCCCTGCAAGGTCAACTTTACAAGCCTCCTTGGGAGCATGCGGAAAGCACGATCAAGCCAAATACATCCCGCCGTTGACGTCGAGCGTGTGCCCGGTGATGTAGCCGGCTTCATCGCTCGCCAGAAAGACAATTGCCGCGGCCACATCGCGCGGCGAGCCCATTCGCCCCAGAGGAATTCGCGTCTTCAGCTCTTCTTTGACCTTCTCGGACAAAACATCCGTCATGGGTGTCTCAATGAATCCCGGCGCGACGGCATTCACCGTGATGTTGCGCGAAGCCACTTCGATGGCGATTGCCTTCGTCAATCCGATCAGCCCCGCCTTGGCCGCGACGTAATTGGCCTGTCCGGCATTTCCCGATTGCGCGACCACCGAAGTGATGTTGATGATCCGCCCGGCGCGCTGGCGCATCATTGTCCCGAGCGCCTGCTGGATGCACATGTGCGCGCCCGTCAAGTTCGTGCGCAGGACGGCTTCCCAGTCCTCTGCCTTCATGCGCACGGCCAGGGCGTCGCGGGTGATGGCGGCGTTGTTCACCAAAATATCCAGGCGGCCGAATTTTTCCAGAACTTGTTTGAAGCCCGCCTTGACCTGCTCGGCGTCGGCAACGTCCATCGGGACTGCCAGCGCCAGGCCGCCCGCTCCAGATATCTCCTGCACCAACTCGGCGAGCCTCGCCGCAGTTCGCGCCGCTACGGCCACCTTGGCGCCGGCCTGGGCCAGCGCCAGCGCGGTGTCGCGCCCGATCCCCTGAGACGCGCCGGTGACCAGCGCAACCTTGTCTTTTAGGCTGAACATTTGTTGAAAACTCTTTGTGCGCGGCGCCGTTTGCGGCGCGCCCTACGCCGCGTCGGAGCGCGCCTGGGCGATCTTGTCGAGCGTCGCGCCAAGGCTCTTTTCGTCCTCGACGTTGAGCGCCGCCACCGACCGCTCGATCTGCCGCAGAAGCCCGGTTAGCACCCGCCCCGGCCCGACTTCGACGAATGTGGTCACGCCCTCGTCGATCAGCAAGCGCACGGACTCCTCCCAGCGCACCGGCATGGATACCTGCCGAACAAGCGCGTCGCGCGCCTCGTCGCCCGTTGAGACCGTATCCGCATCCACGTTGCTCACCAGCGGGACCTGCAAATCCGAGAACGCCGTCGCGCGCAACTCTTTTTCCAGGCGCTCCTGCGCCGGCATCATCAGCGCGCTATGAAACGGCGCTGAAACCGGCAGCATCACGGTCCGCTTCGCGCCAAGCTGAGACGCAATTTCCACCGCGCGCTTCACCGCGCCCGCGCTTCCCGAAATCACGGTTTGCTCGGGAGAATTCAGATTCGCCGCGGAGCAAACTTCTCCCTGAGCCGCGCGCTTACAGGCATCGGCCACCACGGCCGGCGAAAGCCCCAGAATCGCCGCCATGGCGCCCTGGCCCGGCGGCACTGCTTCCTGCATGTACGTTCCGCGCTTGCGCGCGATCTGCACGGCGTCGGAAAACGGCAGCGCGCCCGCGGCCACCAGCCCGGAGTATTCACCCAGGCTATGGCCCGCCACGTAATCGGGCCGGATTCCCCTCTCTTCGAGAATGCGATGCACGGCCACGGAACATGTCAGGATCGCGGGCTGGGTATTCGCCGTGAGCTTCAATTCGTCTTCGGTCCCGGCAAAACACATCTGCGAAATCGATAAACCCAGCGCGCGATCCGCCTCGTCAAACACGGCGCGCGCCGCCGGATGATTCTCCGCGAGCTCTTTGCCCATGCCCGGGTATTGCGACGCCTGCCCCGGAAATAAGAATGCGGTTTTGCCCATTGGGAATTCCGTTTCGGCGTATTCACGCGCGCGCGACGACAGCCGAGAGCTCCGATTTGATTTTCTCGTTCAGCCGCGCGCGGGCAAGCCCCGCGGCTACGCGGATGGCGTTCTTCACCGCGTTGGCGTTCGAGCGTCCGTGCCCGATCACGCACACTCCGCGCACGCCCAGCAGCGGTGCCCCGCCGTATTCCGTGTAATCGATGCGTTTCCGGACGCCCCGGAATGCGTCCCGCGAAAACCAGGAGCCGAACTGCGACGCCAAGGAGCTCTTCAAAGACTTCTTCAGTAGGCCGAAAATTTGCACCGCCAAGCCCTCGCAGATTTTCAGCGCGATGTTGCCGACAAAGCCGTCACAGACAATCACGTCCACGTCGCCGGAGAACAGGTCGCCGCCTTCCACGTTGCCCACAAAATGAATCGGACTTTCTTTCAAACGGTTATACACCTCACGGGTCAATTCATTGCCCTTGATTTCTTCTTCCCCGACGGAGAGCAGCCCCACGCGCGGCCTCCGGCTGCCAAAGGTCACGCGGTAGTAGATCTCTCCCATCACGGCAAACTGCTCGAGGTGCTCCGGCTTCGAATCGACATTCGCGCCCACGTCCAGCAGCACGCTCACTCCGCCCTTGGCGTTCGGAAAGGGCGCCGCCAGCGCCATGCGATCCACCGACGGCAGCGTGCCCAGGGTAAACCGCGCCACGGTCATCACCGCGCCGGTGTTCCCGGCGCTGACCATGCCGTCGGCCTTGCCGTCGCGCACCAGCCGCGCGGCTACATGCACCGAGCTGTCTTTCTTTCGCCGGAACGCCTGCGCGGGGTGATCTTCCATCGTGATCACCTCGTTGGCCGGAATGATTTCGATGTGCGCGTTCGGGTCCGCATGCTTGGCCAGTTCCGGGCGGAGCGCCGCCGGCTGCCCCACCAGCAGAACACGCACGCCAAACTCCCGCGCGGCCAGAACGCTGCCTTCGACCTCGGGGCGGGGCGCATGGTCCCCGCCCATCGCGTCCACTGCGATTGTAATCATGGGGACTTTGACCCGGAATTATTGGCCGGCCCCGGCTTTCCGGGGCTGATCCCGCTCTCCCGGCCTTTCAGGCCCTGCTCCGTCGCGTCGGAGCCAGACAAGAGAGGCTATGCCGAAGTGTCCTGCACCTCGCGGCCCTTGTAATAACCGCAATGCGGGCACGCCCGGTGCGGCTGCTTCATCTCATGGCAATTCGGGCACGTGGCCAGCGCGGGGGCGGAAAGATGATCGTGAGCGCGCCGCTTGTTTTTGCGCGCCTTCGAATGCCGGCGTTTTGGGTTCGGCATACCAACACTCCTCGTTCTCCGGTCCTTTTTTCTGAATCGGGCCGGATTGTATGGGCGTTTCGCCCGGAAAAGCTATTGTTTCTTGAGCCAGTCCTGCTTGAGTCGTGCGAGGGGAGCCAGGCGAGGGTCGGTCGCGTGGGTCTCACAGCGGCACTCTTCGTGATTCAGGTTGGCGCCGCAGCTCGGGCAGAGTCCGCGGCAGTCGCTCCGGCAAATCACTTTCATCGGCAGCGAGAGCAGCACCTGCTCGCTCAGCACGTCGGCAAGAAACATTCCCTCGCCCCGGAAAAACCCGACCTCTGTGTCATCGAGCTTCAGGCGTGCCTCTTCGTTCGGCCGGGCTGAGTTCGCCAGCGGCCGGTAAAACAGGTCGAACTCGCGATGCACTTCTTCCACCACTGGCTCGATGCAGCGTGCGCAAACCATCTCGATCTTGGTATCCAGCATGCCCGAAACGCGGATCTGCCCGTCCAGCACTTCAGCCGTGGCCTCTACATCCAGCGGACCGAGCTGCTTGAATTCGCCCGTGTGGTAATCTACGCTCCCGGGGGCGTAACTCTTCCGGATGCGCAGCTTACGGACGGCAAGCTCTTTGACGTCGAGGAACATTTCTGGAGCGCCTCCGGCGCCATCGCCGTTGACCGCTTCGCGGTCACCCAGAAACTCATGTAAGCATTATCGAGGCCCCTGGCCGCACAAGTCAAGAAAAGCCCCCCGTTTTGCCCCCCGTTTTACCAATGCCGGCTACCAGTGCCGTTCCAACTTTTTCAGGCCCCGTACGGTCGTTGTAGGGGCGCGCTTCCGAAGGTCCTGAGCCTGCCGAAGGGTAGCGCGTCCCCTTTTACGTCACGAACCACTGTTACAGGACACTAAAGCGGCGCCACATAATTCCCTCCCAGCCCGGACCGAATGCGGAGCTCAGGTTGGTCCCAAATAGTTGGAACGGCACCAGAAAATAACCTCAAGTGCGGTTGCCATCTCCCTTCCCGCGCGCGCTCCTGTTGAGTTATCTTCCCCTTCCGAAGGAGCTTCCCAACTATGAAAGCCCTGTCCGTTGCAGCGCTCTTTTTGGTTCTTGCCGCCTTGGCTTCCCCGCCGCAGTCACCCGAGGATTCGCACGTGGGCGCTGTCTATTTCTGGAAAGCCAAGCCGGGCAAGCTCGAGGAATATAACAAGTACATTCGCGAGTTCGCCGAACCCATTGACGAAGAAGCCCGGCGCGGCGGGGCCTTCCTCTCCGTCACAACTTACGTTTCCAATCGGCCGGACGCTCCCTGGACGCACATGCGCGTCTTTCTATTAAAGGATCGCGCGCAGCTTCAAGGACTGTCGGCGGCCCTCGACGCGGCA
>QHYP01000299.1:0-578 GCA_003224195.1 Acidobacteriota bacterium
CGTACGTGTTTCGACGGGAATCCTGGGAGCCGGTGGCACGAGCCGCCCGCCGTTTGTTGCTCGAAATGCATTTCAGATGCCGCGGATCACGAACGTGGACCTTCGAATGGCCAAGAAATTCAAGCTCCACGAATCGGTTGGGTTCGAAGTCTTCGGCGAAGCTTTCAATCTTTTCAACCACGTGAATCCTACATCCGTGGGTACGCGCATCTACTCGATCGGAGGGACGGCGGCCGCGCCAACGCTCACTTTCGATCCGCAATTCGGGACAGTCACGGCATCGAGCAGTTCGCTCCTTGCTCAAAGACAGATTCAAATCGGAGCAAGATTAACGTTCTAAGCCGAATGGAATCGGCGGCAACCGGTGGATCGGCTGCCGCCTTTTTACCTCTCACGCGTTTCACACCGTTCTTCGTGCCGCTCAGCTTTGGCCGGCGGCCTTGGCCATGAAGGCGGCGGAGCGGCGCCCCATCTCCTCGGGCGTAACGTCTTCGACATGCGTGGCGATTCCCCACTGGTACCCAAAGGGGTCGGTCAGCTTTCCGTAGCGGTCGCCCCAGAACATGTCGGTGATGGGC
>QHYP01000299.1:639-3965 GCA_003224195.1 Acidobacteriota bacterium
ATAGGTGCTCGTGTTGGGCGCCGAGGCGGAGGGGGCCGTGGACATGCCGGGAAATTCATCCGAGACGAAGAAGACGGAGTCGCCGATCTTAAGTTCCGCGTGCCCCACCTTGCCATCCGGCCCAGCCATGCGATTCAGTTCCTGGGCGCCGAAGGCCGACTTATAGAATTCGATGGCACGGGCGGCATCGCGGCAAGTGAGCGACGGCGTGATCGAGTGAAATCCATCTGGAATTGGCTTTACAGCAGCAGTCATGGTTTGTCTCCTTTAAGGTAGCAGGCTAGTGTGTGCCCCGAATCGCCGGCGCCAAAAAGCACCATTGCGCGAGGGTAACAGTGCACGACGGGAGAACTGGATTGTACAGCGGGAGAATGGGAAGTCAATGGCGCGCTTCGCTCGTCCGAGGTCTACGCCGTGGTCAAGCAGGAAAACAGGTCCCGCGACACCCCGTAAGACCGTTCGGGGCGCAAAAAACGCGCTGCGTTCCTAGGGGTTCGCATCCTCACCGGATGCGAACCCGTGGAAAACCACCCTCTCCCACACCCCCATGTTTTTGGAACTGCGCATTCAAATGGACTTGCGAGGCACTCTTTTATAACTGCGCATCCTACAGGGCTTAAAGTCATTTGTTTTGATACTCTTGCGAGGCGTCTTGCAACTGCGGATTCTAAAGGGGTTGCGCAGGCACCACCCTTAAATATGGAATTCAAAGGGGTTAGCAAGCAATGGCAGGTGACCTGGAGTCAACGCAGAGAAGGAAACGCATGATCGGCGGGTAATCATGCGCTATATTAACACGGAAGTATAGAATTCCAAAGAGGAATCTCCACACAGTGAGAAGAAAACTGATACGGAAGGTATTTTTGACAGTCTTGAATTTCACCTTGTTCTTTTGTACTTCCTGCTCAGGCGGGCCACAAAAATCGGCTTCGGCAAGCGCACAAGCGAATTCTGCATCCCGTACCACCGTGGCGCAGCCGAGCCCGCAGCAACAGGCTGAAGGGCTAATACCGCCTGAAGTTGTTCGTTCCGAAGAGGTGCGAATCAAGGACGGCGCGAAGTTGGTGACAGTCGGCAACGCCCACGGGCGCTATCACCTGTGGTGCAATATAAAAACCGAGAGTTGCATAACCCCGATGCCAGCCAAAGACTATCTAGTTTTTGCAAGTACAACGCGCTGGCAATTTCCCGGCGCACCGTGCTGCGCGACGTTGCTGCTTTTCGAAGCCTTATCTGTGACCTACAACAATCAAGAGAACATCGCTCTGGTCCCGGCTGATCGAAGCAGTGCGGAGTTTGGCATGTACGGGCTTAACTCATGGGAAAAGAAACCATGAGCGCCGCAGAGCATGAAATCATGTTTGAAGGGACATTCTTGGGCGCTGAACTCAGGCGCGCCCGCTCAACTCGAAACTTACGCGCAACCGCTTGAGGGTTTCGTAAGCCGCTGCGAAGGCGGGCGCATCCGAGTGCCCAGCGTGGGAATGCGTGTAGAGTGGAGTCCGGCGCGCGGAGAACAAACGAAAATCGCATGGCGGTTTACACTTTATGAGAGATTTGGCGACACAGGCTGTTGCAGGCGCGAGGCCGAGGGCGGAGCGTGGAGCGTACGAGGATCGGACGATGTTTGCGGAGCGGACCAATTGGAATCTCGAGCCGAACCGGCTGAGTGAGGCTCTCGAACGGCAGCGCGCGAGCGCAAGGCCGCTGCTGGATCTGACCGCGTCGAATCCCACGGAGTGCGGATTTGTTTATGACGACGAGGCCATTCTGCGGGCGCTCTCGAATCCCCGCGCGCTGCGCTACGAGCCGAATCCGAAGGGCGTGGAATCGGCTCGCCGCGCAATTGCCGGCTACTACGTCGAGCGCGACGCTGAGGTTTCCGTTGAAGATATTTTTTTGACGCCCAGCACCAGTGAGGCCTACTCCTTTGTTTTTCGCCTGCTCTGCAATCCCGGCGACGAATTGTTGACTCCAGCGCCCAGCTATCCGCTGTTCGGTTTCCTGGCCGATCTTCACGACATTCGGCTGGTGCGCTATCCGCTCGTCTATGATGGCGGCTGGCAGATCGATTTTCATGCCCTGGAGCGAGGGATTTCGCCGCGCACGCGCGCAGTGATCGTTGTTCACCCGAATAACCCCACGGGGCATTACACGAAACCCCATGAAATGACGAAACTGAACGCGATTTGTTCTAACCACAATATGGCCGTTATCGCCGACGAGGTGTTTTGGGATTTCGCGCTCGTGGAGAGACCGGCAGCCAGCTTCGCGTCGAATGCCGGGGCGCTTACGTTTACGATGAGCGGCCTCTCGAAGATTTCCGGCTTGCCGCAGATGAAGGCGGCGTGGCTCATTCTCAGCGGCCCGGACGAGCTGAAGAGGCCAGCAAGCGCGCGGGTCGAGGTGATCAGCGACACTTTTCTCTCCATGAATGCGCCTGTGCAATTCGCTATCCCTGTGTTTCTGGAGCAGCGGCACAGCCTTCAGGAGCAATTGATAGCGCGAGTGCGGAGGAATCTGGCCGAGCTAGATGGGCAGTTGGCCGCGCAAAGATCCTGCCGGCGGCTGGAGGTGGAGGGTGGATGGTACGCGGTGCTGTGCGTACCGGCGGCGCGCTCGGACGAGGATCTCGCCATTGCACTGCTGGCGACCAAAAGCGTTTACGTGCATCCAGGACACTTCTACGACTTCGCCGACGAGGGCTTTTTCGTGGTCAGCTTGATAACGCCAGAAAAAACGTTCAGGGACGGGATCAAGCTGCTGCTGTCGATGTCTTAGTCGTCTTGGACGGAGAGCGTCTGTCCGCAGTGTCTCAAGGCGACAAGAATAGTGGCCAGTCGGTTGGTAGGGGCGGTGGGGATCGAACCCACGACCTTTGGCTTAAAAGGCCACTGCTCTACCGCTGAGCTACGCCCCTGGAACAACAAGACTTCATTGTAACCGGGGCGCGCGAACTGCCGCAATGAAGCGGTGGTGTTCCCTATCCAAATCCGGCGATCAACTATTGACGATTAAACTGCGGCTTCGGCGCGGATCCGCGGCCGCTTACGCTTCCATTCGTAGTCTTTTCGCAGGCGGGACTGATGCTTTTTCACCTTGGATTCCAGTTCGCTAAACGCTTGTTTGCAGCTCGAGCGCACATCGCTGCCCGTGCCGGTCACGTGAAGCGTCCCAGTTGGCAACGACAGGTTCAGCGACAGGGACTGCTCTTCATTTCGCGGGTTTTTGGCGAATGCGCCGTGCAGTTGGACCAAGTCCGGTTCGTAGGACTTCAGAAGTTTGTTCAACTTTTTTGTGTGCCGCTCGAGTTCGACTTCCACATG
>QHYP01000234.1 GCA_003224195.1 Acidobacteriota bacterium
AGAATGCGCCGCCAAATGCCACTTGCCATATTTAGACTGCTGGTGATCATTCTTTTGGCTTGTCTCCCGTCAGCCGGACCCACTCTTTGGGACCCCCAACCGAACCTAGCCCACCCACAGGCAGCGCAGGCAAGCGGCCCATCCGTGACACCGGGGCAAAAGGCTCCTAAGGCCGAAACTCGCGAGGCCACTAGATTAAGTTCGCCACAGTCGGACGGCTCGGCGGGGTTCTCTGGAAGCCTCTCGGGCGGCGGGGGGACGAGCAACGAGCTTCCTGGATCACTCGGATGGTATGAAATCCCGAATACGCAAATGCAGTCCGCTTGCCCGCCGAACAATTTCGGCAATTCCGGCTATTCCTTTAGCGATTCTTGCCACGATGTTGTAGACGCCTGGGGTGGTGGTGCGGCGGACACAAAGCGAAACCGCCTGATTGTGTGGGGTGGGGGCCATTCCGGCTACTCCGGTAATGAGGTCTATGCTCTCGACCTGACCTGAACAACCTAACCGTTAAGCGCCTGACCGATCCCGCGCTGCCACTTTCCACGGGGTGTACAGAGGAGCTGAGCGGGCCGACGCCGAACTCGCGACATACGTACGATTCGCTTGTTTACATTGCAGATTCCGACCTGATGCTTTCGTTCAGCGGATCTTTGGCGCCGACCGGGTGTGCCTCGGGGGCCGCGTGGAAGTTCCAGTTTCCGGATTTCGCTTGGACACGATTGACGCCATCAGGTCCGCCCCCTGTGTACAACGGAGGGATCGCGGCGGCCTCCTACGACCCTAATCGGAAACTCGTGTTTATCAGCACGGAATCTTACGGAAGCTTTGCGTCGTACAACTATGGAACGAACACGTACACCCTGCTGAACAAAAATGCGATGACCGACTACCACGAAACTTCGGTGATCGACCCAAAACGCAAGCTCTTCTACCTGTTCGGCGGCGGCTTTGCGGAGAGCATCGATATCTCGGGCAAGGATCGCAATTACAAGCTGAGTGCGATCAAGGCAAGCGAGTGCGGCTTTATCCAGGCGGCCTATCCCGGAGTGGACTTTGACCGGGAGCAGAATGTGGTGGTCGGTTGGGGAGGGGGGAACACGGTGTACTTCTACAATCCTGACACCGATTCGTGTTCGTCCGTAGTCTACCCAAATGGCCCAGGAGCGCAACAGGCCAACGGCACATCCAAGAGATTCAGTTACTTCCCAGGACTCAACATCTTCGCTTTGGTCAACAGCTTCACACAGAATGCCTATACTCTGCGGCTCACCGGAGGGAGGCCAGCACAGGCATCGGGCTTCACCCTGGTCCCTAGTGCTGAGCCAAGTTCGGCCGACACGCCTGACGTGCCCGCGACGTCGGGTGAACAACCCGGCGCCGCGACGGAGAGTGACCAAGCAAAGACAAAAGCCAGTTCGACAAAGCTTGGTGGAAAATCCACACAGGCGGCGACAAGGCCGGAGCAGGACTTCCACGAGCGCTGCCACGCGCCGGGTGTGATCAAGTGCGTGGGCTGGGACGATCCTTTGGATTTCATTCCGGCCCATGGCGGCGGGGGGTATGCGGACGGCCTGTACCCAGCTTCTGATGGGACGTATCAAGGGACGATGGACACATCCATCAAAACCTCTGGGGCGGGTTCGCTGAGGTTCACCATTCGCCCCAATGCGACTTCGAATTGGACAGGATACTGGAGGGCCAACTTCGGACCACTTGGGAAGCTGACGGCCTTTGGTCCGCACACAACGCTTTATTTGCAGTTCCGGCTGCGGCTTGACTCAAGCCTTCTTAATTTTCGCTGGAACAATGTAGGTGACACGGGCTGGAAGGTGTTCATCGCGTATGGACCGATTCCAGGCGCGAGCTGCACAGGCGCACAATTCGTGCAGGAGAATACGTATCAAACCAATGTAGCTACGGCGTACACATCCTGCGGCAACCCGTCGCTGTACTCGAACAACGGCGTTCCTCCGATGCTGATCGAGCAGGGAGACTACAACTGTCCGTATAAGCACGAAGGCGGCTACGCCGCTCCGAAGTGTTTTGTGTACCCGGCGGAGTCGTGGATGACGGAATACTGGGTAGTGGAGACCGGCGATTACGGACAGCCGAACACACACTTCACTGCCTACATCGCGGCCGCGGGTCAACCATTGAAGAGATTCATCGACCTGGCGAACTTCAAATTTAACGCTGGTGCGGATCCAAGCGACGCTTTGGAGACTATCCTGCTGCAACCCTACCTAAGCGGGGCAAACGGGAGCAAAACGAACCCGACGGCGCACATGTGGTTCGACGAGCTGATCATCTCGACGAAGCCAATCGCTGCTCCCAAGTACTGAGAAATAGCGGGAAGGCCTACGCGAAAGCAACGGAACAGAATCGGTTGAGGGCTTGAACCGCTTTCCGCAGGACGGGGACAAGCGTCCCCATGTTCGGAACGGCAGCTTCCTGCCCTTGAAGAGAAGACGGCTCAATCTCCGAAAATCCGATCACGGGGAAACGGCCGGCCTGTTCTCGCAGGAAGCGGCATAATCCCTGAAACCTTCGCAGGACGAGTGCGTCGGGTCTTAGCTTGCGGAACTGCAAGTCGGCGGCTTTGAAAAGGCTAAAGGAATGGGCAATGAATGTTACCGCGGCCAATCCGATGCGCTCGGCCTGTTCGAGAACCTTCTTCATCTCCCACAGACTGACGGCATTAATGTTCAAGGGTTTCAAGCCGCGGAGGCCCCAGATGCCAGTTTCGAAGGTGGTGACGGGGATCTCCCACACGGTGCCATGGCGCCAAGCGCCGTTGATTGCGCCGCTGGAATCCAATAGACAGCCGACACGGAGGTAGGCGGCGTTGAAGCTGCTGTCGAGCCGTATGCCTACTTTCTCGAGAGCTTCCAGAGTGCTCAAGCTAGCACCGAAGTTCCCCGCGCGAAATGCCACAGGCGGTTTTCCCACAATTTCGGTGAAGAGAGAAACGCCTTTTTGAAGCATCTCGAATTGGAGTTCNGAGTTCCGGGGAAAACGTCCCAATCATGTCCTTGGCGGGCGGAAGTTGATCCGGTGCGATGCGACCTTCTTGAGCCATGCGATAGAAATAATGGATGGGATGCAGATGAAGTTGCACGTCATGGCCGCGCCGGACAATCTGGGCATAAGCATTGGCGAGGCCAGGCCGAAGATCGCCCAACCCAGAAAAAACCTCGACAAAAAAAGTCCCGCGGAGATCGTTTTCCTCGAGGATGTCCATGATTCGCGGGATGCCGTAATACTCAGAGCCAATCTTACCCAGAACCGACCGTTCGGAATCCACGGGTTTAAGGCTGGGGTTTTCCCACGCGCCACCCATCGAGCATTCCGTGTCAATGGTCAAGAAAACCTGAACCATCTTCCCGTCCTTTCATCTGTACGTCCCGTACGACGCCGACTGTCTTTTCGGCGATCCGATGCCAGCCGGCCGCGGCTGTTGTCCTCCTTTTCCATTGCCATCGTCGAATCCCGAGCCAAACGAGAAGCACGATGAACTCCAGTGCCGCCGTCCCGTAAATAACTATCAGAGGGGGCTCTTCGACGAAAGCAGGACGAGCGAGTTCGTCGGCTCTTTGGCCCATTACGCGGCGGAGAAGCCAATAGGAAAGCTTCAGGATCAGTGACTTGCTCCAATTGATCGTCCGCGCATCAGAGTAAACGTACTGAGCCGACGGATAGAAGTCCCAACGCGCAGCTCCTGGACGCGCGTTGCTCGCTCTCAATTCCGCGAGGCGATTCAACAGGATTGCTGGATCCTCTTTGAGGTCGCGAATCGCATAATAACCGTCCTGACGTTTGGGGAACCAAAGACCGAAGAGCGGATCCGCAACCATCTTCCCCGACTCAACATCCGCCTGAACGACGGCATGCACGGATTCGCCGCGCGCATTGTAAAGAGCCCACTTGGATGCATGGATGCCGCGCCGCGCCAAGAGCGCAATGACGAGCCTAGAACGGTCGGCGCAATCCCCTCCTTTGAATATGACCTGTCCGGGAGTAGGGCGCAAAAAACGCAAGAAGGGAAAAAGGAAATAGGAATTGTTCCCGTCGTCCGGCTTATCCTTCAAGGATAAAACCACTGCCTTTACTTGCTCGCTTGGCGGCAAGGAGGGACGGGCAACGCGATCGAAATAGGCGGTGAGAAGCCGCTGCTCGCGAACATAATAAAGGAAGGAAAAAAGCTGGAGGCCAATCAACAGAACCAGGCCGGTAGCGAAGCACCATCGTACCGAGCGAAACATACTCTTCACCCTTAGTGCCCCCCGGGCCGCGAAGCGCCTGACCGCAGCCCTGGTTCTTCCCTATGCGGCAAACTGGGACCCAAATCGTTCGGTCGGAGATAAGTCTCTGTAAGCATTGGGATTAGCAATTCTGGTTCCAAATAGACCAGAATGCTAGGCTCCACTATGATCCGGTCAGTGGCGCTCACAATGACTGAAAACAAACAACTTACGCGAACTTTGAGCTATAGCCGGGCTTCTAAAGAACTGATAGGTTTGAGCTTCCGGGAAGGACCACCTTTTCTGGCTGCCGCATAGTTCAGGGCTTCAACCAAGCGGACGGCACGTTCGATCCGCAGGGGACAGTGAAATTATTTGCCCAAGTGAGTGATTTCCTTTCTCAGGCGGGACTTGGCGAACCCCAGCGTCCGAAGCTTTATCCGGCAGGTCATGTCTGTGCCAGAAGAAGGCGAGGCCCGCGGGGGGAACGCAGTGAGCGGTCAATCACGATTGGGCACGATTTGGGCGGAAATTCTGGACAGTCACGGTTTCGTGCGATAGGTTCACAACGCCAAAAGTGTTCCACGAAGACTGACGTCCGATGTAGTAGATCTGATTCAAGAAAGGTGCGCTTTGCCTTCGGACATCCGAGTCTCCGCCAGCCGATTTGTGAGTTCCGTCGTGTTTGTAGTGTTTCTTGCCGAGGTGTACGCCGCGCTGATGTTCACAGTTCATGCTTTCCGCCAGGGCATCAGTATTCCAGAGGCCGTTCTCGCGGGTACATTTCTTTTCTGCGCCACAATGGCAGGGGCGCTCCTGATGCGCCGAGCGGAGCACTCGCCGAGTCAACAAGATCTTTTTCGCCCCGGGGGCCTCGCCGCAGTCATCTTGTGTGGATTAGCGATACGCATTTTCTGGCTAATGCTTGTGCCGCCGGTTCAGACTTCGGACTACCTGCGGTATCTCGGAGCCGCACGGAATTTCGCGGCCAGCGGAACGTATTCCGAGGACCTTCTCGGTCATCATTTCCGCGCCTTCACTCCTCCCGGGCTGCCCGCGTTTCTTGCGGCGGGTATTCGCGTGGTGGGAGACCATTCCTGGACACCTGCACTGATGAATGTCGGGCTATATCTGTTGACGAGTGTGGCGATCGGTGGTCTTGCGATGAGTTTGGCAGGCCGCGGCGCCGCTTTCTGGAGTGTTCTCTTGTTTGCTGTTTGGCCCTCCAACATAGGACTGACGGGTCTGGCAGCCTCTGAGCCCTTATTTCTGTTCTTGCTGCTGGTCGCGTGCTTGCTTCTCTATCTGCCTTCGGAAGCCGGGTTTCGCTGGAGTCCACTGTGCGGAATTGCAGCGGGCTTGGCAGCGCTGACGCGCCCGACCGCGTTGACGCTACCGGTCCTTTGGTTTGCCGCGCTCGTCATTTTGGGAAGTGAAGGCAAGAGATGGAAGAGCTTCGCACTGGCATCTTTTTTTCTGATCATCACGGTAGCGCCTTGGACGATTCGGAATTATCGTGTGTTGGGCGCATTCGTCCCCGTGTCCACAAACGGCGGAGATGTTTTCTACCGAGCGAACAATCCGCTGGCGACGGGTACGTGGACCGCGAGAGGAGAGCGTGATCTTTCGCCTTATCTGGGCAATGAGGTTCGTTGGAATCAAATGGGCTTTGCATGGGGAAAGGAATGGATCCGTTCCCACCCATTGGATTTCTTGAAACTTTCCATAAAGAAGCAATACATTTTCCTCGGCTCGGACGAAACGGGGATTTACTGGGCCGTTGAACGAGCGCATCCGCAGTGGAGGACAGCCTATTCCGCCGGAAGAGCTGCTTCGGATTTCTGGTGGCTTGGCCTGTGGCTTTTGTTGGTGTTCGCGTTGATCCGGCACCGGGAAGACTTTCTGCGAAACCCTCGCTCGGTGTGTTTGCTTCTCCCTTTTTTGTATTTTTCGGGGATTCATTCGATTTTTGAGAGCCAGGACCGCTACCACATCCCTGCCGTGCCCTTCCTGCTGATCGTTGCCGCCCTTGCGCTCGCGCACAAACAAATCCATTCAGCGGGCGAGACGTTGGGGGACGCGGCGCGATAGGCCGCCACGCGTAAATTCCGCCTCGACCGTCAGAGTCCCCACTTTATCAGCGAGGGAGAGAACTACCGGACAGAGATATGTTCGGCAGGCAGCGCCGGAGCCGTCTTCCAATCGTTGCCGTCGAGATAGATGCGGCACCAAAGTTCCAACATGACCAGCGCAAGGAGTTGGTCGGTGTAATCTCTGCGCTCGGCAGAATGATCGGCGATGAGGCATTGGATCGCGGGCCAATGGAAGAGGCCGCGGCGGCGGACCTGCTCTTCCGAGAGCAGGTCGCCAACTATGGATTGAAGGTCTTTTTTCAGCCAGGCACCCACGGGCGCTCCGAAGCCGCGTTTCTTGCGTGCGAGGATTTCGCGAGGCAGCCACGGAGCCACGGCCTTTTTCAGCAGATACTTCATCGCAAAACCGCGCACTTTTAGCGAGGAAGGCATGCGACTCGCGAGGTCGATCAATTCGAAGTCGACCAGGGGCGCGCGGCATTCGATGGAGGCTGCCATGCTCATGCGGTCGGTCAAGGCCAAGAGATCGTCGGCGAGGGATGTCTTCAGGTCCGCGTAGATGATGCGGTTCAAGCTGTCCGCATGCGCGGCGCGGCGGAAATAGTCTTGCAGCGCCGCGGCTGCCGAGTCCGCACCGTCGGAGTTGCCCGACAATTTGTTTTTGAGCAGGTCGTGTTGCACGTGAGGGGCAAAGACCGTGACGTAGCCCATGTAGCGCGCCGCAGGATCGAGTTCGGCTGATTTGACGAATGCGGCAGCATAACGCGCATAGTCTTTCCAGGAAGAGTGGCGATCCTGCGGGACGCGCGCCAACAGAGCGGGCAGCCATTTCTTGCGCAGAGGACCGGGCAAGAGCTTGTAGTACTTCATGAAGCTGTTCCCGAGGTAGCGACGGTAGCCGCCGAAAAGTTCGTCGCCGCCCACACCGGAGAGGATCACGGTGACGCTTTCGCGGGCAAGCTTCGAGACGAGATAGGTGGTCAGGCAAGCAGAATCCGCAACAGGCTCGTCGAGATGCCAGACGAGTTTGGGGAGCAGTTCGCTGACTTCCGGGCGGACGACGATTTCGTGGTGATCCGTGCCGAAGGCCTGCGCAACAATTTTTGCGTAGGGCAGCTCGTTGTAATAAGAGTGCTCGCCTTCGTAGCCGATGGAATAGGTTTTGACGGGGCGGTCCGTCATCTTGGCCATGGCCGCGACGATGGTGCTGGAATCGATTCCGCCGCTCAAAAATGCGCCGAGGGGGACGTCGCTGACGAGTTGCATTTTCACGGTTTCGAGAAGTTTTGCGCGGACGCGTTCGACCCATTCCTCTTCGCTGCGGTCTTCCGGCGCAGCGATGGGCACATCCCAATACTCGCGGTCTTCGGTGCGACCCTGTTCGGCAACGAGATAGTGGCCGGGGAGAAGCTTTTCGATTCCTTCGATGAGGCTAAGCGGAGCAGGCACGTAACCGAGTGCGAGATATTCCTCAAGCGCGGTAAGGTTCAGCCGGCGAGGCACGTCGCCGAGTTGCAAGATGGACTTCATTTCCGAAGCGAAGAGGAGGCGGCCGGGCTCGCGGCGGATGTAGAGGGGCTTTTCGCCGATGCGGTCGCGTCCGAGAACCAGGCGTTCGCGCTTCGCGTCCCACAAAGCGAGACCGAACATGCCGCGAAGGCGGCGGAAGAAATCGAGCCCTTCTTCCTCGTAGAGGTGGACGATCACTTCCGTGTCGGTTCGCGTGCGGAAACGGTGGCCTTTGGCCTCGAGTTCTCTTCGGAGGGATTGGAAATTGTAGATTTCGCCGTTGAGGACCAGCCAGACCGTTTCGTCTTCATTGGCGATGGGTTGGTGTCCGCCGGCAACATCAATGATGCTCAGGCGCCGCATCCCGAGACCGACACCGCGGCCCACGTAGTGGCCGAAATCATCCGGACCACGGTGCTCGAGCACTCCCCCCATGCGGGCGAGGAGAGCTTCCGGTGACGCCGCGGGCGGCCGGGAGCCGACGTAGCCATAAATCCCGCACACGTTATCGTTCCCTCTGGTCCGGCCCGGTCGAGGTCCTCGTGGACATCCGGATCCGAACAACTTCCTCAAACAAGTTCGCCAACTCTCCGGCCTTGTGTTTCCGGGAGTGGCGTTCTACTTCTTCCATTCCGGGCACAGCAGCGGTTCCGCTGCGAACCTGAGACAAGAAAGACTCCAGGCCGGCAGCAATCATGGCGACGTCATCGAGCGGCACAAGGGTGCCAGCGCCGGCTTGGCGCAGCACGCCAGCGGTTTCACCCTGGGAATCCACTAGGCCGAAAATCGGCCGCCGCGCGCGCAAGTACTCATAGAGCTTGGCCGGAACAGCGGGATTCGACGTCCTTCCCTGGAAGACAAGTAGTCCGTCCGCGGTCAGCATTTCTGCCAGAGCTTCCTGGTACGGTATCGGTGGGGCGAGCGACACGATGTCTCCGACGCCAAAATCTTGGATGAGCCGCTTGTAGTGGTCTTCGTAGCCGCTGGCGCGCAAACGAACCTGGAGCGCGCCATTGATGAGCTTTCCGCACTGCCTTAGTTTCACGAGGGCGGCAAAAAAGGCGGTGGGGTCGCGGTCGGGTCCGGGATACAAGACGCCGCTGTGCAGAAGCAGGAGGCGATTCATATTTGCTCCGCCGCAGTCCATGCGGACCGCACTTTCCGCGGCTTCAAAACTCACTTCGTCGTATCCGTTGGCGATAAGAGCCATGCGATCGGCGAATTCCGGATAACGGGCTTGATGAATTCGCAAGGAGCCGGGTGTGACAAATACGGCGCGCGAACAATGGCGCAGTGTCTGCCGCTCGATCCACCGCCGCACGCTCCAAAGGCGACGGTCCTCCGGGAAACGCTGTTGCGTGACAGGGTCAATCTCCGTCATGGGGTCGCGGAAGTCCGCCACCCACGGAATTCCGGTCAACCGGCAAAGAGCCATGCCGACCAGATGAGCCGTCGCCACGGGATAGGTGGACCACAGGACCTGCGGCCGATGCTTGCGGATCATTTGAAGACCCGCGGGAATCGCGCCCATGAGCCAAGTTATCCAAGGATCCGGCAGCGCCATCCAGCCCAAGTAGCGACCGCGAAAACCCAAGTGGCGAGTCGTGTCCAGGGCGAAAGTTCTGCGCACCGGAACAGCCGAGGGGATTTGTCCGAGCTGGTCGGATTTGGCGGCGGGATAGGCTCGCGGATGGACCGTGAGCACAAGCGGAGACCAACCGTGGTTGCGTAGGTCCCGCGAGAAACACAAGGTGCGCTGGAGTCCACTGCTGACGCCGCAGGGAGGAAAATGATAGGCGATGAGAAGCGCAGAGCACGCTTTGCCAGCAACGGCAGCGAGATGCGCGCGGCCAGGATCGCAAACCGACGGGGCAGAGGAGGGCACCGGCGTTTCGGATTCAGAAGAGATCGAAGATCGGGCTGAGCTTGCGATAGCGTCACTCCTGAGGCTTAAGCAGGTTCCGGAGTTTATGGAATCCGTGCAAGTAGCGCGCGGCAAGGTTTCGCCCGAAGATGAAACAATCGCGATGCTCGCGGAGTTGGCTCGTCCATTTCATCTTCCAGTCTTCATCCTTGCCGAGGAAATCGATTTCGCGGCCCCCCTGGGCATAGGTCCACTCCACAAGAAGTTTCCTCAGCACAAAGCCGGGATACAAATCGTGCCACTTGCTCTTATAACTGGTCTTTAGAAGATAGTAGATTCCATCTTCATACAAGGCGTAGTCATAGGCGAGGGGCTCGCCCTCAAGAAAGAGAACCGGGATGCGTAGAGTCTTCGACCGCGCGGCGATGGGAGCATAGCGGCTGTAGAAATGCCATTGGAAATCTTGCTCGGTGATGGCCGTCCCGGCCTGCACTTTCCAACTGGCGTCTTCGATTTCGCGGATCGCCGCGAGTCCTTGCTCCCATTGGGTGTCGGTGTCGAAAAAGCGAAGCTCAAGTTTCCCTCTCTCCCGGAGGCGCTTCTCGCGAGAACGCAGAGCTGTGCGGAAGCGCGGCTGGAGCAGCTTGAGTTTGTCTTCCCAAGTCTCCTCGAGCCGCTGGAATGGTGAACGGACGCCGCGAGCGGTGGAGAGGGCGTAGCCACGTTCGCGGAGCAGAGAGCAAAGCTGCGCCTCCTGCTCGTCACCGACCTGGTAGGAGGTGAACCAAAGAGCCCAGGGTTCCCGGTACTTTTGCAGATGATCGAAAACAAGCTTCAGGGTTTCCGGCTTGCGCCGGCGCAACAGGAGGGGTGTTCCATGCAAGGCGTGAAAGCTGCTCAACATCTTGATCAGCCGGACTTGCAATCCCTTTCTGCGCTCGGTTTCTCGGACAAGGGGAGCGATTCCGGTGATCCCGTCCTCATCGCGGACCACCAATATCAATAGTTCGCGGTTGGTTTTATGGAGGTCCCAAAGAGTCGAGAGCCACTCATAGGATTGCGCAGGACCCAGCTTCTGCGAATGGACCAAGCCATTCCATTCCTCGCGCAGACCCGAGACGACTTCGAAGCTGGTATGTTCCTGGATGGCTAAGTTGCTCAATTCGTTCCTCTGTTCCTTAGCTAGCCCTTGATGGACGCCGCGTTTGCCGTATGGAACTCAGGGTTGCCGCGATGCGAGATTTCTTGCTGACCACGCGGACGGACCAATTCATCGTGGCCGGCATCTATCCATATCTCCGGCGGCGCGGGATGGCTCAAAAATCCGAGCGGGCTGGCGGATCGGGCGTAAGCACCGGACTGGAAGATCACAAACAGGTCACCAATTTCCGCGCGGGGAAGCGTGACGCCTCGGGCGAGAGTGTCCAGCGGAGTGCAGAGCGGCCCAACGACGTCCACGAATTCCTCAGGGGGCGCATCAAGCTTGTTCGCCAGCGCCATCGGATAATTGCGCTTGATGGTTTGTCCGAGGTTGCCCGAAGCCGCGAGATGGTGATTCATGCCACCATCGAGGATCAGGAATTTTTTTCCGCGGGAGACTTTGATGTCGTTCACGCGGGCGAGGTAAATGCCGGCTTCGCCGACCAGGAAGCGTCCGGGCTCGACCAGAAACTTCGTGCCGGTGAACGCCGGGTCGGTTTCGATCGGGGCGAAGAGTTCCGCGAGACCGGCCCGCAGAGACGCAAGGTCCAGTTCCGACTCGTGCGCGAAGTAGGGAATTCCCAGGCCGCCGCCGAAATCAACGGCCCGAAGCGGTTGGCCTCTGCGCTGAGCCACGCGACGGGCGATTCCTAGGCCATGACGATATTGGCTTACGAGGACGGAGCTGTCGAGAATCTGGGAGCCCGTGAAGAGGTGGATTCCCCGGAATTCGAGCGAAGGATCAGCCAGCACCAAGTCGAGGACTCCATCCAGAATTTCCTCATCCACACCGAAGGGCGCGGGACGCCCGCCCATGCGCATCGCGCCGCCCTCGGCTTCTCCCGCAGGATTTACGCGAATCGCGACATTCGCGCGCACACCGAGCCGCCGACTGATCTCGCTGATTCGCTTTGCTTCCGTGATGGACTCAACGTGAATCTCCCCGATACCCTGCGAGAGGACCAACTCGAGTTCGGCTTCCGTTTTGCCTGGGCCAGCAAAGAGAATCCGCTCCGCGGGGCAGCCGGCTCGGATGGCCTGGCAAAACTCGCCCGCGGAAGCAATCTCGAGCCCGCAGTCGCGCGAAAGGATATGGCGCAGAACGGCTGGGTTGGGATTCGCTTTCACCGAATAACAGATCGAGAACTGCGGCGGAAGCGCGCGGCGAAGGGCGTCGAGCTTTTCGTCGAGCACTTTCCGGTCATAGATGAATGCCGGCGTGCCGTATTTTCCCACAAGCGCCGTCACCGGAATTCCGCCGACGAGCAATTCGCCGCGCGAAATGCCGAAATGCTTCTCCGCCAGAGCTCTTGCGCGCTGGTCCATCACAATCCTTCGCGCCGCCGGAGAGCGGGATAGTCCACTTTGCCGCTGCTCGTTTTCGGCAGCTCGCTCAAAACTTCGACAAACTTTGGCACCATGTAGCGCGGCATCTTTTCCGCGCAGTGCTCGCGCAGAGCTTCGGCGTCGAGGGGGTCTCCGTCCAGGGGCACGACGAATGCCTTGATGGATTGACCCAGCACGTCGTCGGGCACGCCAATCACGGCCGCCCCGCGCAGTTTGCCGGATTGGAAGAGCACTTCTTCGACTTCCGTGGGGCTGATGCGGAATCCGGAGGACTTGATCATCGTATCGCGGCGACCGACGAAGTAGAGGAAACCGTCCTTGTCCACCTTCACCAAGTCGCCCGAATAGCAAACTTTCTCGCAATCGCCCATTTCGGGTGGGAGAAGAGGATTGGGACGCAGAGCGCGCGCGGTGTCTTCCGGGCGGTTCCAATAGCCGAGCGAAACCGTGGGACCGCGATGCACGAGCTCACCGATTTCACCCGGCTTGCAGAGGCCGCCGTGCTCATTGAGCACGAGGATCTCCGTGTCCGGAATGGCTTTGCCCATGGAGGTGGGCCGGCGGTCGAGTTCTTCCGGCGGAAGATAGGTGGAGCGGAAGGCTTCGGTGAGGCCATACATCAGGAAAATTTTGGTGGCGGGCAGCGCCGCTCGCAGCACTTTTAGCACCGCCTGCGGCATGGCACCGCCGGTGTTGGTGATGTAGCGGAGGTCGGGTAGAGGCTGTTTGCTGAGTGTGGAGTTGCATTGCGCGAGCAGGCTCCATAGCGTCGGGACGCCAGCCAGGCCTGTGATGTGCTCCTTGAGCAGCATCTGGACGATTTCGCGAGCGAAGGTAAAGTTGGTGAGCACCAGAGTCCCGCCCTTCTCGAAGGCGGTCATGAGTTGGTTCATTCCCGCATCGAAGCTGAAGGGCAAAACCGCCAGGATGCGCTCATGCTCGGTGATTTCGAGATAGTCGGAGACGATGCGACTACCCGCGACGACGTTGGCGTGACTCAACATTACGCCCTTGGGCTTGCCGGTCGAGCCGGAGGTGTAAAGGATCGCGGCCAAATTCTTTTCGATGCTGGACTCTTTCCAGACGGCCGGAGGATCCGTAGCGCAGAGGCTATCAAAGCGATAAACGGGAAGTTGAGTTTTGGGCGTATCTCCATCGCCGGCCACAACCAGAAATTCGAGCGACGGTATGCGAGGCAGGACCTCCGCCAGCTCCATCAGTTTGGCTGGCGTGGTGATCAGAGCTTTCATCCCGCAATCGCACGCGATGTGCATCACTTGTTCGGCGTGCAACAAGGCATTGATGGGGACATAGACGCCTTCGCCCCGGGAGATTCCGAAGATGGAAATCACCTGTGGCACAGAAGCTTCGAGGTAGATCCCCGCGCGGTCGAGGCGCCGCATGCCCGCCGCTCGCAAAGCCGTCGCCAGACCGGCCGTGCGCCGGGCGACTTGCGCGTAGGTGAGGCGTTCACTGTTGTGGACGAGAGCCTCTTTGTCCGGCGCGCGCCGGACGCTCTCCCGCAACAAGTGCCAAATCAAGAAGTCCATCGAATGTTCCTTCGTTGTCCCAAAGTGCGCCTTTCGATACAAAATGAATGGCTCTTCAAGATATCCTCGCTGCCATTGGCGACTTTGGGGGCTTCTTGATCCACGACTGGAAGGCTCGCTTCGCCATCCGGCCGCCGATGTGGCGCGCAATGGCCAAGCCTCCGCGGACGGTACGAGGATTCATGGCCAAAATGCCCCAGCGCTCGCGGCGGTTCGACATCCAGTCCTGTTTGTATTTATCGTCTCCCGTGAGGTAATCGACTTCGTTGACCTTGTCCACGTCCAAGGCGTACTCCATCATGTGAGTGGTCAAATACGATCCCACCGATAGGTCGATAAAGCGCTTATCGTAAGCGATTTTGTAGATCGAGGCAGTGCCATTACAGACGATCCAGATCTGGGCCGCGGCCGGTTCTCCATCGATGTGCGCAATTCCCAAGCGCAACCATCCTTCGCGCGCACACGTCCGGATGAGCCCAGGGATGAATTGCGGATAAGGTTCCGGAACCTTCCAGCTCGAAGCATAGACGCGCTGGTAGGCTTCGATGGCTGATTCAATGTGTGCCGCTCCCGTTACGATATCCACTCTGGCGCGCCCTGAACGTTCGATCTTTCTGTTTTTGCTTTTCGCGATATTGCGAACCGAAGAGCGCAAGTCATCAAAGTATTGGCGGTAGGACCTGCCCCGGACAGGCAAATACCAGTTTCCAGCGCAGAAGTACGTTTGGACGAGCATGCCAGCAGATCGCAAGGCTTGTTCGAGTTCGACAAAGACCGGGCTTTGGCGATCCAGCCATTTCAAGTCCACGGCGTCCCAGGCAGGGGAATCCGCCCGAATGAAGCAGGCGACTTTTTGCAGCGTGGCCGCCGAACCGTTCCCGGGGAGCAGGAGCGGGCCGTAAAGGGACGTGTAAAAGTTCGAGAGGCTCGAGAGCGTTCTCGGAAAAAATCCGAGCGCGGAAGCCGGACGCCAGCGCGTCACGAGAGCAGCCGATAGCACCTCTGTCGCTTGCTGTGTCTCCAGAGCGTAGATGCGGATCTTGTCTCCCGGGTCCAGAGCCGTGTCGCAAAGATTCTGAAACCACGGCAGGCTATGGAAAAAACTTTTCCCCGCGCAGGCGGCGAACAAAGCGTCGTAGGATTTCGGCAAATCGGAAAACCGCTCGTAGATTTTCACGCCCTCGGCTTGGCGTGATGTTGCGAGCGGAGTTGCGTAACCCGATGTAAGACTCAATTGCATGGCTTGCACTCGTCCTGATGAAGGAGCGCCTTCTTGCGCGCAAAGCTCGCGACAGCGCCAAGCGATTCAAAATTCGCCGGATCCAATTCCTCGTCAGAGATCTGGATGGAAAACTCCTGCTCGAGAAAATGAACGAGGTCGAGTATGCCGAGCGAATCCAAGATGCCGGCTTCGAGCCATTTGTCGTTCTCGTGGACGTTTTTCTTGCGCGCAAGAGGAAAAGTCCTCTGCACAAACTCTCGAATGCGTTCCTCAATGGTCTGCGAGTGTGTCACTTCGTCTCCGATCGGTTAGTTGTCCCGCTCGCCATGCATCAAATACCATTCCGTAGGAGCAAGAGCGCCGAAAGCTGAATCGCCCCCAACGGAATACACAACGATGGGCGAGGCCTCGCGCTTGCGAAACGCCGCTTGTTCGAAGACGGCACTCCACGGATGACAATCCCCGGCATTCATGCTGACTGTGGCCACGCCGCGTTTCCGGAGAAGCTCCACCGCGCCGGACAATAGTCGAACGATGACAGCAGGCTCCTCGACGGAGCACAGATCGGCGATGTGCGCTTCTTCCCCCTGCTGTGTGAAGACGGCGTACCCAATTAAAGTGCCAGCGCGCCGGGCCGTCAGAATCCCGTGAGTTGCCTGCGGATTCGAAAGATAGCACCAGTTCAAGTACTGCGCCGTCCGTGCAGTGCGCACACCCGGCAGCTCGCGCATTTTTCGGTCGAGCGCGTCAAATTCTTCCCCGCATAGACCGGAGTGAAGAGCCAGCTCA
>QHYP01000235.1:0-12599 GCA_003224195.1 Acidobacteriota bacterium
GTCGGCTTATTCGATGGTGGATTTGCTGGCGGTGCTCTATGGACGGATTTTGCGGATAGACCCGAAGCGGCCGGAGGCGGCGGAGCGGGATCGATTCGTGTTGAGCAAAGGGCATGCGTGCGCGGCGTTGTATGCGGTGCTGGCGGAAGGGGGATTTTTTCCGGAAGAGTGGCTGGAGGATTTTTACCGGGATGGGGCGCGGCTTGCGGGACACGCGACGCACGTGGGCGTGCCCGGGGTGGAGGTGTCCACGGGATCGCTGGGGCACGGGCTGCCAATCGCGTGCGGGATGGCGCTGGCGGGAAAGAGGGATGGGTGCGGGTATCGGGTGTTCGCGATGCTGAGCGACGGCGAGTGCGACGAAGGATCTACCTGGGAGGCAATCCTTTTTGCCGGACACCACAAGCTCGACAACCTGATCGCCATCGTGGACTACAACAAGATCCAGAGCCTTGGAAGCGTCAAGGAGGTTCTGGACCTGGATCCGCTTGCCGACAAGTGGCGCGCGTTCGGCTGGGCGGTACGCGAGATCAATGGCCACGATATCGCGCAGATTGAGCAGACCACCGGTGCCGTACCTTTCGAGGCCAATCGCCCGAGCTGCATCGTTGCCCACACGGTAAAAGGAAAGGGAGTCAGTTTCATGGAAAATGAGCTCCTCTGGCATTATCGGGCGCCCGATGAGGAAGAGCTGGCGCGAGCGCTGACAGAATTGGCGAGCCGGGCATGAGAAATGCATTTTTTCGCGCGCTATACGCTTTGGCCGAGCGCGACGAGCGTGTCTTCCTGATCGTTGGCGACTTGGGTTTTGGCGTCGTCGAGCCCTTTGCCGAACGGTTTCCGGGCCGCTTCTTGAATGCCGGAGTCGCTGAACAAAATATGACCGGTATTGCGGCCGGCTTGGCGCTGTGCGGCAAGATCGTTTTTACATATTCGATTGCCAACTTTCCGATCCTCAGGTGTCTCGAGCAAGTTCGCAACGACGTTTGCTACCACAAGGCGAACGTAAAAATCGTGGCAGTAGGGGGAGGACTGGCGTACGGCGCTTTGGGTTCAACCCATCATGCGACGGAGGACATTGCAATCCTGCGGGCCCTTCCTGAAATGGTCGTCGTTGCTCCGGGTGACCCCCAGGAGGCCGAAGCGGCCACGCGCGCCATAGCTGAGCATCCGGGACCGTGTTACCTGCGTTTGGGCCGGGCCGGTGAGCCGCATGTCCACCGCCAGAAACTTAGCTTCCAGCTTGGAAGAGCAATTCGGGTGCTGGAGGGAGACGACATGACGCTTATTTCGACAGGAGGGCTACTCCAAACGGCTGTTCAGGTGGCCGAGCTTCTCCGCCCCATGGGCCTGCATGCCCGCGTATTGAGCATGCACACGATAAAACCTCTCGATGTAGAAGCGGTGCTTTCGGCGGCGCAAGAGACTGGGGCAATTTTTACTCTCGAGGAACATAGCGCCACAGGAGGGCTCGGTGGAGCAGTCGCCGAAGTGCTGGCCGAAGCCGGCCAGGGCCTGCCCATATTTAGAAGGTTTGGGCTGCCTTCTGCTTTCGCTTCGACCGTTGGAACGCAGGAATATCTCCGGTCACAGTATGGACTTTCGCCGCAATCCCTGGCGGCGGCAATCCGCTTGGCATTGGAGAAGGACCAGAGTTTCGCCAACGCGGCTGGAAGGTAGTTTGAAACTCACAATTTCAATCCTGGATTTGCAGTGAATTCTTCCAAAGGAGGCCGATCCCTTGTCCTATCGCGTGCCGTTTGTAGATCCGCGAGAGCACTACCGGAGGCTGAAAACCGAAGTCGATTTCGCAATTACGGACACACTTGCCAAGGGTGATCTAGTCCTGCGTCAGCAGCTTCGTGACTTTGAGCAGCACCTGGCTGAGTTCGTTGGGACGAAATACGCCGTCGGCGTGAATAGCTGCTATCACGCCTTGCATTTTTCTTTGCTGGCAGGCGGAGTGGGCCCGGGCGACGAGGTCATCACCGTGGCCCACACTTTTGTGGCAACTGTTTCGGCAATTGTTCATGCCGGCGCGAAGCCGGTCCTCGTGGACGTGCGGGAAGACTACAACATGGATCCGTCGGCTTTCGAAGCTGCCATTACCTCACGGACCAAAGCTGTTATCCCCGTTCACCTGAACGGCCGCGTCTGCGAAATGGATCGAATCATGGCCGTAGCGCAGAAGCACGGATTGGTTGTGATTGAGGATGCAGCCCAGGCTCTCGGCGCGGCTTTTGCCGGCAAACGGGCCGGTTCCTTTGGCCTTGCCGGCTGCTTCAGTTTTTATCCGTTCAAGGCTCTGGGCGGGCTAGGAGACGGCGGAGCGGTCACCACCGACGACCCCGAAGTAGCCAGGTTTGTGACCCTTGTACGATTCAATGGCGAAGACCGGCAAACCGGTGAATTTCACCACCACGGGTACACCGCCCTGCTAGACAACGTTCAAGCCGCGGTCCTTGATGTCAAGCTGCGACATTTGCCGGATTGGATCCAACACCGTCGCAAGATCGCGAATCTCTATAGCGCGGGTTTAGAGGTGACCGAGGGTCTACAGTTGGCCCATTTTGAGGACGACCGTCATTTCGATAGCTACCAAAACTACGTTATACGCACAGAATGCCGCGACCAATTGCGCCAATACTTGAAGGTGGAGGGTGTAGAAACCTTGGTCCATTGGCCCAAGCCTATGTGGGAACACAGGGGACTTCATCTCGAGAACCCGGGGATGGCCGAAACCGAAAGCATTTGCCGGGAGGCCATTTCGCTCCCCATGAGCGCCGAAACAACACCCGAGCAGGTTGAGATCGCAACCGATTCCATTCGGAAGTTTTTCGCATCACAGTCTGCCGCCCTTCGAGCCGGAACGGGGCGATAAGACTGGATTCCTCGTCGAGGGACACCTTTAACTTGCCAGACTATTCTTCGGTCACAGAAGCCCCCGGAGTTAGGGTAACTCCTGAGGCCGCATCCATGCTGTATACCCGGTACGCCTTCGCTGTCGGCTTCTGCCACGGCAAGGAAGTGCTGGAGGTGGGTTGCGGTTGTGGAATGGGCCTAGGCTACCTGGGACAAAACGCCCGCAGACTTGTCGGAGGAGACTTCACAGAGTCACTTTTGAGGCGAGCACACGCGCACTATGGAGGTCGGGTGCTATTGGTCCGACTGGACGCCCAGGCGCTTCCCTTTAGGAACGAGTCCTTCGATATTGTAATTCTTTTCGAAGCCATTTATTACTTGCCGCGGCCAGAAGATTTCCTCACCGAGTGCAAGCGCATTCTACGGCCCGACGGTGTTCTCCTCCTTTGTTTGCCGAACAAAGAATGGGAGGGGTTCAATCCCAGCCCCCGGAGCACGCAGTATTTTTCCGCGCGCGAGCTGCAAGCGCTACTTTCGAACTGCAGTTTTGCCGTGGATTTGCTCGGAGCCTTTCGGAACTATCCGCGTACTTTGCAACAGAGAATCAGCGCCGCAGTGCGCAAGACTGCCGTGCGATTGCGCGTGATTCCCAAAACGATGCGCGGCAAGGAGTTCTTGAAAAGGCTTTTCTATGGACAGTTGGTGGAATTGACGGAAGAAATCGAAGAAGGAACGGCATCGGCCCAACCTCTCATGCCCCTGTCCACCGATGGGCCCATGCCCGAATTCAAAATTCTTTATGTTTTGGCGCGCCCGCGATCCCCACGTTCCGCCATTCTCAAGCCCGGTTCGCAGTCGACAGCAATTTCAACCTAGCCGTCGCGACGAGCGCGTTTCTTACAGGAAGCTCCCAAAGGAGCCTCTCTTTCGAAGGACATCACCGACCGTCTGTACCAACTTAGATTCCGGGTTCCCAAACGAGAACGCGAGCCATTCCGACCAATGCACATAACACATAAGGCGTCGCGGCTGTTGCTGCGGCGCAAGACTTGGTTTATTGGTATCTTCCAAGCCACGCTTGTGTCTTGTTCCTTAATCGTCGCCTGGCTGCTGCGATTCGATTTCAGCCTGCCCTACCGCCGCATCCTCGTTCTCGGGCTTCCGGTTCTCCTGCTGGCCCGGATAGCCACGATGGCCTGTTTCGGATTGTTCCGAGGCTGGTGGCGGTATGTTGGGGTCAGAGACGGCCTAGATGTCTTGAAAGCTGTCGGAGCCGGTTCGTTGCTCTTTTGGATCGCCATGCGGTTTGCATTCAAGGCGATAGGATTCCCGCGCTCCATCTATTTACTCGAGGCTTTGCTCACAGCCGGTTTGCTGGTCGGCGTGCGTCTCCTAAGCCGAGCGCTTGCCGAGTCAGTACAAGAAGATCTTTCCTCAAACAAGCGAGTGATTTTGATCGGGGCAGGAGCTGCGGCACAAACTATCCTTCGCGAAATTCGCCGGCCCAGTAGCGGCTACGTGGCTCTGGGCTGCCTGGACGACGACCGATCCAAGGTCGGAATTCGGATTCACGATGTTCCGGTGCTTGGCACCGTGGACAATTTGCCGAGCTTGGTCACTTCCCAGTCGGCAGATGAGGTGCTGATCGCTGTGCCTTCTGCAACGGGAGCGCAAATGAGCAAGTTCGTAAGCATCTGCAACGAGGCAAAGGTAAAGTTCCGCACCGTGCCGGCTCTCAAAGACATCATCGCCGGTCAAGTGACCGTTAGTCAGCTCCGCGAAGTGAGTCTGGAAGATCTGCTCGGGCGAGAGCGAGTCCAGATTGATTTGGCATCGGTCCGGCGGCAAATTGCAGATCGGACGGCGCTGGTGACGGGGGCAGCTGGCTCAATCGGGTCAGAGTTGTGCCGTCAGATTCTTCACTATGGTCCGGCACGGCTGATCTGCCTGGACCAAAGCGAGACGGGGCTGTTCTTCTTGCGCCTTGGTCTTGACGGCCGCTCAAATGGCGCGGAAGTGACCTATCGAGTCGGAGATATCTGCGATTCGGAGCGCCTACGCAGCTTGCTGCTGGAGTTCCGCCCAGAAATCATTTTTCACGCAGCCGCCTACAAGCATGTACCCATGATGGAATTGAACGCGCATGAAGCTGTAAAGAACAACGTACTGGCCCTGGTGAGCGTGCTGAGTCTTGCGGAGGAAGCGAGTTGCAAGAGCTTTGTGTTGATTTCTTCGGATAAGGCCGTGAACCCAACCAACATCATGGGGGCGACCAAGCGAATCGGGGAACTCATCATATCGTCGCGTCCCACAACGGGCATGCGATGCGTGTCCGTCCGTTTTGGGAATGTCTTGGGCTCGAGCGGGAGCGTGATCCCCGTGCTGAAAGAACAGCTTCGCAACCACCACACACTCACCATTACTCACCCCGACATCAAACGCTTCTTCATGGTTACAGCCGAGGCTGTCGAGTTGGTCTTGCAAGCCTTTGCGATCGGCGATCATGGCGACATTCTGGTCCTGGATATGGGCGAGCCAGTGCGCATCCTAGACTTGGCTCGGAGCCTCATTCGGCTTTCCGGCAAGTCTGAGCAGGACGTGGAAATCCGCTTTACGGGTTTGCGCGAGGGGGAAAAGCTCAAGGAAGAACTCTTCTATGAGCACGAAAAAGTGCTTCCCACATCTTGCGAGAAAGTCAAACGTACCAATGGATCGCTGAGAGACTGGTCGGAACTCTGCCATCAGTTGGAGGAGCTTCGCGCCTCCATGTCGGTCGACGGCGCCGAGCCTGTCCGCGCCAAGATTAAGGAAATTGTCTCCGAGTACACGTTCCAAGAAGTCCCGGCCACTAAGAGAGCTGGCGAGGTGCCTGCAGAGGTCCGTATGAAAAAGGCCGCGGGCCACGACTAGATATGGGGCACCTTTCCAGTACGCTCCTCCTGTAGTTCCTCTCCGTCGTTGCAGGTTCCCTCCCCAGATTGTTAGATTTCCAAGAATTCCGTCGGCCTTCGCTGTGAGAACGGAAAGAGGCAGCAGTTGAGTGCTTTCGGGGCCTCCGGACCGCCTAGGGAAGTTCTGTCACTGTGCCCAGAGAATTTGTCTCACTATAGGGGTTCACCCCATTGATGTTAGCGCAAAGAGAGACTAAGCCTTTGAGTGGAAGGCCCGATCGCGGACTGCGACGGACCGGCTTGCGTCCTGAAATCTTTTGCATCGGGCCCCTCTGCGTTTTCCCTTCTTCTCCCCACTGCTGACTGCAACCTCCCTGCCTAGGCTCCACTTCCTTTTCCGAGCGCCGACAATTCAGCCAGAAGACGAACGCGAGACGGTCAAACTCAAACGTCCCCGGCGCTGAGCTACAACTTATCTCCTAAATGCTTCAACACCGTGCCCTGCCGACCGCAGGGGTTAAAACCCCTGCACTTCCGGAGCTTTTCGGCACGGCTGAAGCCCTCGCGCGAGTTACCTGCCAGCGGTAGGCAGGTTTGTGAGATGACTTCTAGTGCGTCCAGAAAAGGGGACTAAACCTGTCGATCCGGCTGCCCCTCGTTCGACATACAAGTAGAGCGGAGGAAATAGCGGTTCAGGAGGGGGATATGACAAGGCAGAGACAATCTGAGAGGGTTAGACCAAGCGCGGGAGCGGCCATCGTTGGGCTGGGGCTGGCCATTCTGCTTGGCGGGCTGGATGGCGGCGCTGTCCAGGTGAGTCACGTGCTCGGCGCGGCCGCGGGGGAGGCGCTGGGGGTACTGCCCTGCGTCACCCTGGCGGCCTGGCAGGCTTTGCAGACCTGTGCCTTTGATCACGGGCGGTTGTTGCAAGGTCTCCTCCCGATGTTGGTATCATGCTGGCCGCTGCTTCTCGTCATTTTCTGAGCCGAGTTGATGCAGGATACATTCGCGGATGAAGGCAAAGGATTGACGAAACTGAATGCATGCTTCCGAAAAAAGGATATTTGGACCTGTCGAAATGGCCGCGGCTCGTTCGACGTGTAAGTAGAGGCTAGGTCCGGCCGGTCGAGGCCGGCGGGAAGCCCGAGTTTCAAATACAAGACCAAAAGGAGACGTTCCGATGCGCGTCATGGTGATCGTCAAAGCCAGCAAGGACTCCGAGGCAGGCGTCCTGCCCAGCCAGAAACTCCTTGCCGAAATGGGGAAGTACAACGAAGAGCTGGTGAAGGCCGGCATCATGCTCGCGGGCGAGGGGCTCCAAGCGAGCTCGAAGGGCGTCCGCGTCCGGTTTTCCGGCGGGAGCCGAACGGTGATCGACGGGCCGTTCACGGAGACGAAAGAGTTGATCGCCGGCTTCTGGCTGTGGCAGGTGAGGTCGATGGAAGAGGCCATTGAGTGGCTGAAGCGCTGCCCCAATCCTCACAACGAGGAGACCGAGGTCGAAATACGTCGGGTGTTCGAGGCGGCGGACTTTGGTCCCGAGTTCAGGGAGCAGGAGGAGCGCCTGCGCGCCCAGTCCGAGCAGCTTAGCAAAGCCGCGAAGAAGTAGTTGCGGCGCACGCCCGCTTGCACTGGCGGACTGAGGATGACGTGGCCGTCAGCTATGACGGCTGCGGGCACCCATCGCGGCATCGGCAGATCGGTCCAAAAATATTGCGGAACCTGTCGATCTTGCTGCCTCCTGTTCGACGCGTAAGTAGAGCCCGGGTTCAGCCGGCGGACGCCGTCCAGAAACTTGGCTCCCAATCTGAAACTAAAAGGAGATAGAACGATGCGATTCATGATGTTGGTCAAACACGCTGAGAACTCGGGCCCCCCACCCAAGGAACTCATGGAGGCGATGGCGAAGCTCAGCGAAGAGGCGGTCAAAGCCGGCACGATGGTCGCAAGCGGCGGGCTGGCCCCAACCGCGGTGAGCACGCGCGTCCGGCTTTCTCGAGGGCAGGTAGCCGCGATCGACGGGCCTTTCACCGAGGCCAAGGAAGTCGTCGGCGGGTATGCGGTCTTTGAGTTGAAGTCGAAAAAAGAGGCGATCGAAGGAGCGTTGCGCTTCATGGAACTTCACAGGAAACACTGGCCGGGCTGGGAGGGCGAGACCGAAATTCGCCAGATCTTCGGGCCGGAAGACTTTCCTCCTCAGCGATAGAAGCGCTCGTCCGTAAGGATGGCCGCGGAGAAGTAGTCTCGGCGCCTCGACTTGCGCCGACGGATTGAAGATGGTGTGATGGGTAGCCGTGACGGTTACCGATACACATCGAGCCATCGAGGCGGTCTGGAGGATCGAGTCGGCCAGGATCATCGCCGGTCTCGCGCGGATCGTGCGCGACGTCGGTCTGGCCGAAGAGTTCGCGCAGGACGCTCTCGTCGCCGCGCTCGAGCAGTGGCCGGAGTCGGGCGTCCCGGACAACCCAGGCGCGTGGCTTATGGCCACGGCGAAGCATCGGGCGATCGACCTCTGGCGCCGCAACAAGCTCCTCGAGCGCAAGCACGGGGAGCTCGGGCGCGAGCTCGAGGCGCAGCAGGAAAGTGCCGTGGCGGATCTCGACACCGCGATCGACGATGACATCGGCGACGATCTGCTTCGTCTCGTGTTCATCTCCTGTCATCCGATCCTCTCCACGGAGGCGCGCGTTGCGCTCACACTGCGTTTGCTCGGTGGTCTAACCACCGACGAGATCGCGCGCGCCTTCCTGGTTCCGGAGCCGACCGTCGCCCAGCGCATCGTGCGGGCCAAGCGAACCCTCGCCGAAAAGCACGTCCCCTTCGAGGTCCCCCGCAGGCCCGAGCTTGCCGCGCGTTTGTCATCGGTGCTGGAAGTCATCTACCTGATATTCAACGAAGGCTACTCGGCAACGGCCGGCGAGGACTGGATGCGCCCCGCCCTTTGCGAAGATGCGTTGCGTCTCGGGCGCATCCTGGCCGAGCTCGTTCCCGAGGAGCCGGAGGTCCACGGACTTGTCGCACTCATGGAGATCCAGGCGTCGCGCTCACGCGCGCGAATCGGCCCGTTGGGGGAGCCCATCCTCTTACTGGATCAAGATCGCGCACGGTGGGATCAACTCCTCATCCGCCGTGGTCTGGCTGCGCTTGAGCGCGCCGAAGAGCTCGGAGCCGCCCTCGGCCCTTATGCGCTCCAGGCCGCCATCGCCGCGTGTCACGCTCGCGCGCGTACGGCCGGGGAAACGGACTGGCGACGCATCGCCACGCTCTACGAGGCGCTTGCCCAGCTCATGCCCTCGCCTATTGTCGAGCTGAATCGTGCGGTCGCGCTCGCCATGGCCTTCGGTCCGGCAGCGGGGCTCGAGCTCGTTGACGCGCTGACCTCCGAGCCGTCGCTCAAGACGTATCACCTCTTGCCCAGCGTCCGCGGCGACTTTCTTGCAAAGCTCGGCCGCACCGATGAGGCTCGCGCGGAGTTCGAGCGCGCGGCAGCGCTCACGCGCAACGCACGCGAACGCGAACTCCTGCTCGACCGCGCCCGAGCGTGCGCAGGAGGGCAACCGCAGCTAGCGAGAAGATTTGATTAGAAGCGAAAGCGGAGATCGGGAAAAGCACTAACGCGCAATCGGAGCTGCGGGATCACGGTAAAAAAGCTGGATGGTACTTTTTGGAGAAGGCGAATTAGTGTCTGCCGGCCCGCGAGTGGCGTCAGGGCGTCACGACCAGAGGCAATTCGATGAAGCTATCCTCGCCGGGCGTGTGGTAGATGCGTTGCACGGCCTTGCGGTAATCCCCGGGCTTAGCCCAGAAGATGTTCGGTACAAAAGTTTGCGGATTGCGGTCGTATAGGGGGAACCAACTGGACTGGACCTGCACCATGAGGCGATGACCCGGCAGAAAGACGTGGTTCGCCGTGGGCAGATTGAAGCGGTAGAGCAGGGGCTTATCGGGAGCGATGGGTTTGGGAGTCTCGAAACTCTCGCGATAGCGGCCGCGAAAGACGTCGGCGGAAACCATCAGCTGGTAGCCGCCGAGCGACGGCTGGCCGGCTACTTCATCGGGATAGACGTCAATCAGCTTGACCACCCAGTCGGAGTCCGTGCCGCTGGTGGAGGCGAGCAGATTGGCGACCGGTTGCCCGCTTATCTTCAGAGTCGCCGCCAGTACGTCGGAAACAAACACCACTACATCCGGGCGGCCGGACGCCTCGCGCTGGTCGTCTACGAGCCACTGGGACCAGGTCAGACGGCCACTGTAGCCGATAGGCTGACTGGGGCGCGCGCGAAAAGGTGCGGGCTTCGCGGGGTCGGATACGTATTCGTCGAAAGCCGCGTCGCCGGGCTTGGGCGGAGCGAAACTTGCCTTGAGACCGGCGGCGAGATGAAGCGGGGTTGGACGGATGCTGCAGCCGCTGGCACAGCCGGCGGGCCAGGAGGGCAGACGCCGCCACGTGTTGGTGCCGGATTCAAAGGCGGAGACGGTAGGGAGATCGGCTTTGGGTGCACCGTCTTTGAGATATTGCGCGAGGAAAGGTCCGAGGATCTCCCGGCGGAAGTAGAGAGCCGTGTCGCTGTTGAATTTCAAGGCGCCGAGGGCGCCGCCATCGCCGATCTCCTGGCCGTGATGCCAAGGGCCCATGACCAGGAAGACTTTGTCGTTGCCGGTGTCCTTTGGCTTGATGGCTTTGTAGACGGCGATTGCACCGTAGATGTCTTCCTGGTCCCAGAGGCTGTCGACCAGCATCACCGGGATTTTCAGGGGTTGCGCCGCCAGGATCTGATCCATGGCCTGGGCCCGCCAGAAGGCGTCATAGCTGGGATGTTCGAGGATTTTGCGCCAGAATCCGACTTGCTCGAGTCCGTGACGGCGGCCGAGCTCGCCGGCGGATCCCGCCTGCATGAACTCGTCGTAATCGTCGAAGCGGCTAGTCCACCATTTGGCCCTGTTGTCGCGCGTGGCTTCCTGTTCGTAGATGTAGGGCATATTCTGCTGGCGGAAGGCGCCGTAGTGGAACCAGTCGTCGCCCATCCAGCCGTCGACCATGGGATTCATGGGCACGGACACCTTGAGCGCTGGGTGCGGATTGATGAGCGCCATCAAGGGCGTGAAGCCGTCGTAGGAAATGCCGAGAATGCCGACCTTGCCGTTGCTTTCCGGGACGTTTTTCACGAGCCAGTCGATGGTGTCGTAGGTGTCGGTGGAGTGATCGACGGAAGTAGGGTTCAACGGTCCGCGCAGGGGACGATTCATCACGTAATCGCCCTCGGAATCATACTTGCCGCGCACGTCCTGAACCACGCGAATGTAGCCGCCTTCGAGGATGACTTCAGTGGGGTTATCGTAGCCGCTCAGGGCGGGGCCGAGATGAGAGCTTGCAGAGTGGCTGGTCTGCTCAGTGGCATTGTATGGCGTGCGGGTAAGAAGGATGGGAGCGCCCTTGACGCCCTTGGGCACAAGTATGACCGTGTGAAGTTTCACCCCGTCCCGCATGGGGATCATGACGTCGCGTCTGGTGTAATCGAAGCTGTCAGTTACGGGCTGGAACTTGGCCGGCGTTTCGCTCGGCAATCCAGCCTGCGTGGCAGGCGGAGGCGCGGAGGTCTGGGCCGACAAAGTTTCCACGAACAGCAGAGCGCCGAGCAAAGGAGCGAGTAAGGCCAACATGCGAACGCAGTGAATTGGCTTCATCAGACTCCCTCGAGGGTGCGAAGGAAAGGGCGCACCGGTACCGCTTCGGGATGATAGAGCGAACTCCCTGCGGATGCGCAGATTATTCATTTCTTGGGGCCAAGAGTTCCAGAGCCTTGTTGAGGGTGGAATCGCGGCCGTTGGCAAGGTCTTCTGCGGGGAAAATGGGAAGCTCGATGTCCGGCGGCACACCCGGCCCATCGAAAGCCTTTCCATCCTTGGTCAGATAAATCTCGTTGGGCAATCCGAAGCTCCATCCGTTCGGCAGCTTGCGCCCCAAAACGTCGGAGAACACTCCCTGGGTATTCGCCCCCACGCGGACGACATGAGGCTGGCGGTCGAGAACCGCCATGGTAAATGTTTCGGCCGCGCTGACGCTGTTCGCGCTGGTAAGCAACACAACCGGACCGCGGAAGCCCGGCCGCTGGCTGACGTGAACCATGACGGGCTGCGGCGGAGTGCGATGGTCTGGATCATGAATGTCATTTCGGGTGACCTTGGAATAGGCGAGGTAGTCTTGCGTGGCGAGGCGCGAGGCGATGGAGATACCGAAGACGTCGGAACCGCCACCGTTAATCCGCGCGTCGATCACGAAGCCCGTCCATTTGGCCGCATCCTTGAAAATCGCGTCCAGCGCGTTCTCCAGCGCCTCCAGTTGTTTCGCGAACTCCTTATCCTCGGAATAGCCGCTGAACGAGTGAATGCGCAGGTAGCCCACCGAGGAATTCAGCATCCCGAACTGCAGTTGCTTGTTGCAGAAGTCACGCAACCCGCCGCGCACATAATGCTTCTCGATAATCTCAGTAATTCGCGCCGCGTTTTTCTTCTGCATGGGGTCCGCGGCAGGGCGGTATCCGTGAAATCTCTGCTGGATCGATTTCGCGCGGATACCGGTGTGCGCGTCGTGCAGCGGCTCGATCATCTCACTCAGGATGCGAAACAATTCCTCCGGCTTCGTTGCCGGCGTCACCTCCGGCCGAAACTTCTTGTCCACGGCCAGCCAGTCCATCTTGCGCAGCGCAAAAAATGGATAGTGCTCCGCAAACGTTGCCCAGAAAACCTGATAATTCGTCACCGGCGTATCCGCCAGGGTCCGCCCGCAGACCTCCGGCCTCGAATCGGTGCGCCGCAGCAAAATGTTCGAAACGCTGCCGTCTT
>QHYP01000235.1:12750-13142 GCA_003224195.1 Acidobacteriota bacterium
TCCGTGAGCCAGAGTCCGTCGAGGGATTGCGCGGGGGGCTGAGCCTGCGCGCTCGCGGAGGCGGGAATGACAACGAATACGGCGCCGACAAGGAGAAAGGCGAGCATCGCGCACGGCCGTTGGAGCATGCGTTGCAGAATCACGCAGACCTCTCGCTAGACGCAAATTTGTCCATCATTTACTCCCATTTTGTTGCGCTCAGCATACACGAAGATTCGCGTTTAGGCGGTCAGCGGTAAGCGGCGGCCTGGATGCTGTACAGCTGTGAGTATTGACCGCTCTTGGCCATCAGCTCGTCGTGCGTGCCGACCTCCACGAGCCGGGCCCCATCGAGCACGACGATGAGATCGGCCATGCGGACCGTCGAGAAGCGGTGGGAGACGAGGATCGTA
>QHYP01000287.1 GCA_003224195.1 Acidobacteriota bacterium
GCTCGGCTTCTCCCTACCCCGCTCGAGCCCCAGGATCAGGACCGTGCGCTTCCCGCCGCCCCAGACCGCAAGGCCTTCCCGAAGTTGAGCGGGGAACGCCTTCTCGTCCGCAGCCATCTGCACGGCCTTCGGCGTCAGCAGCCCTGCGGCCTGATGGTGCCCATGTCCTGCGTGTGCGTCCCCCCAATTGTTGATGACGATGTGCGGCCTATACGTGCGCATCACGCGCACCATGTCGTCCAGGACTTGATTGCCCCAGACTTTCATGGTTTCTTCCGGCGTCTTCGAGTAGCCGAAATCAGGTGCGTGTGTAAAAAAGAGCTTCGCTCCATAGCCGCGCGTGGCTGCCAGCAGCTCCTGCGTGCGAATCAAGCCGAACTGCGGAGCCTGCTCCGGCCCGAGGGCGTTCTGGCCGCCTTCGCCGCGCGTTAGAGAGAGCAGCGCGACGTCGGCATGCAGTCCTCGCGCCAGATACGTCAGTACCTCAGCCGATTCGTCGTCCGGATGCGCCGTGACGTAGAGAATGCGCGTCGTGACGCGTGCGCTCTCAATTGCCTCGATCGTCTCCGCAAGACCCGGCCCGGTCCCCGGCGCGGGCGGGAATTGCGCGGCCGCCGGCAAGCAAGCAACACAGAGCCCAAACGAAAAGACAAGCGCGCTGCGCAGACCCCTCGATGTCGGGAGTTTCATCGCTCGGCCTCCGAACCCGGCGCGCCAAATGGCCATTCGCCGCGGAGCCGCGATTCCACCAGAAATACCGCCAGACCCAGGACAATCACAAGCAACCCCCACCAGACCGCCATTCCCGTCCGCAAAAAGAGCCATACCCACCCGGCGATCGTCAGCAGGGCCGGCAGCGGGTACAACCACATCTTAAACGGCAGCCGCTCCGCAGGCCAACGCCTGCGCAACAGTATCACGCCGATCGCCTGGCCGATGAATTGCACAATCAAGCGCATCGCCAAAACAGCGGCGATCACGGTCTTCAATCGGAACAGCAAGCTGAATATAAACGTGAGCCCGCCCAGAAACACCAGCGACACATGCGGAAAGTGTTTTTTCGGATGCACGCGCGCGAAAACGCGAAAGAAATTTCCATCGAGCGCCGCCGAATAGGGCACCCGCGAATAGCCCAGCAGCGAGGAAAAGACCGACGCGAATGCAATCCAGAGCACCATAACAGTGGCGAACCGCGCGGCTCCCGCGCCGTACAGCTTCTCGACAAATGCGCTCACGATGAAGGGGGAATCCTGCGCCTGCTGCCACGGCAGAACCCCCAGGATGCTCGTCTGCATGGCGAGATACAAAATGGCGATGCCGCCGATGGAGAGAAAAATACCGCGGGGAATGTTGCGTTCGGGCTGGCGAATCTCGCCGCCGAGGTGGCAGATGTTGTAGTAGCCCCAATACGTATAGATTGTGTTCACCGTAGCCGAGCCCAGCCCCGCGAAGAAGAGCCAGGAAAAATCCCAGGCCCCCGGCGCGTAGGTGAAAACCAGGCGAGGTTGAAAATGCGTCGCTCCGCCCCAAATGAGCCACAGAATTGTGCCCACCACACCCACCCATAGAAACACCGATATTCTTCCGATCGAAGTGATTTTGCGATAGAGCAGAATGACCAGAACAATCACCAGTGCGCCCGAAACTGCCTTCTCTCCATACTTCCCCAGCGGATACAGGTATGAGGCATACTGCGAGAACCCAATTGCGCCAGAGGAAAGGCTGAGTGGCGCCTGAATTAGAGTTTGCCAGACAAAGAGAAACGACATCAGCCGCCCCATACGGCCCGGGCCATACGCCTCTCGCAGAAAAACGTAGCTGCCTCCGGCGAGCGGCATCGCCGCGCCCAGCTCGGACCACACGAAACCATCCAGCAGCGCCAAGACCGCTCCCGCCGCCCACGCCAGCAGGCACTGCGGCCCGCCCATCGCCTTGATCACCAACGGAATCACCACGAACGGGCCGATCCCCACCATCTCGATCATGTTCAGAGCCACGGCTTCGCGCAGACCGAGGCCGCGTTCGAGGCCCGTCGCTCCGCCGGGGTTGGCCCTTGGGCTGGTTGGTCGGCTCATCGGTGCAAAAAGGGGTTGACCGCTTGCGGAGTTTACCCCGATAAAATCGGTGCGGTCACATAAAACAATGGCGAGAATACCATCCGTTTACAACCGGCGCGAAATCCGTCCGCAAACGTGCTTTGGCTTTGCCGAGTTCTACAAACGTCTTAAACTACCGCAGACGGCTTCGAACGGTGCGTTCCGCAACCTCATCATGAACGGTATCCTCTCGCGAAGCAGATCGGCGGCATTCTTATTCGGAGTGTGTCTGTTCGCTCCAGGGGCCGCTCGCGCTAGCCTGAACGTGCCTCCCGGCGCCGCCGCAGGCTTGGAAAAACTCTACGCAGGCGATCCGGATGCGGCCATCGAGGAGTTTCAGAGCATCCAGCGCGAGCAGCCCGAGCATCCGCTCGGCTACCTCCTCGAAGCCGAAGCGCGCTGGTGGAAGATTTATTGCGAGTCGGCCGAATTCAAATACGGCATGACCGATGCGTGGAAGCGCAACAAACAGCGCGAAGATGCCGTCTATCTCCAACTGATCGCCAAGGAAATCAAACTGGCCGAAGCGCAGCTCGCAAAGTCGCAAACGGCCGAAGCGCATTTTTACGCCGGCATGGGCTACGCGCTCCGCTCCCGCATCCTCGCGCTCTT
>QHYP01000288.1 GCA_003224195.1 Acidobacteriota bacterium
ATCGCCTGGACGCCTCGATCCGAAGGCGCAAGCCAGCCGTTTCTGGGAGACTTGCTCCGATAAGTTGGAACGGCACTGGGAGGATTCTCCGGCGAAGCCATGCAACTGGGATAACACCGGAGTAATGGCAGTTGTACGCTCACTGAAGAACCCCACCCTACCGATCGATCTTATGTGTGACCGCATAGCGGTCAACAGGAGATGGATTCTACTACGAAGTGGCGGGGAGGATTACTACCTTCTACTGGAACTCGGGGCGCAGACCGTTTGTACAGACGCGAAGTCACTGGCCGCGCTCCCGACGGAAACTCTCGGAACGCCCTGACCAAAGTCGTCGGGCTGAGCGCCAACCGCAAAAGCCGCCTCTGCGAGTTCAAGGCCAGATGCGGGCCTGAAGGAGCTGGTGTGACAACCCCAAAAAAGGCATTTCCTCAGCGGCTGAAGCCGCATTGAGAGGGCTTCATTTATGTCGCAGCTAAAGCTGCGACCCCCTGAGAGATGAGAGTTGCCACACAGACTCTGAAGGCCCGCCACTACAAAGGCACAGGTCAACCGGCTGCGGGCGGCAAGAAAGAAGATACGGGCCTGAAGGCCCGCCTCTACAAAGGCATAGGTCAGCTACCGGCGGGCGGAAAGAAGATGTTCCAGAAGCCGGGGGCGGGTTCGGCAAATTCGACGGGGATGAGATGGCCTTCGGCGCAGGTCTGGGGCGGGCGCGTGACGCTGCCGCCGGCGCGCTTTTGGGTGGCGGGGTTTTCCACCACCAAGCGCGTCCCGAGAGGCAGGGCTTCGCGGAGAACGAGCATGGCGCCGGTTTCGCTGACCGCGACGGTCATGGCGGAAACTTCCTTCGACCGGTCCGCGATATGGAGGGTGACGGGCATGCGCACCATGACGCGCTGGCTGCGGCGGCGCTCCTCGAGGATCGAGGCGGCGCGCACAGGCCCTTCGTCCACCTTGGCTGGCCTGATCGGCTTCGTGGGATGAACAGGTCTGCCGGGGTGGATGGGCCTCACAGCTCCAACCCCCAGAAATCCATGTCCGGACCGACGAGCTCGATGCCGTATTCCCAACCTTCGGGGCGCGGATTGCCTTTCCACACGACAATGGCGATGTTGCTTGTGTTCGTGACGAGATTGTTGAGCAGGACGCGATGCTCGAGGGCCAGATCCTGAGAGAGCACGACCAGGCAGCCGTAGGTGTTGACGATGCGCGTGTGCGCTTCGACGCTCATGCGCTTGCCGTTGGCGGCGTCCCATTCGACACGCACCGGCACGCGGGAGTTCATGCGCTTGCCGCGGCGCTTCTCGCGGGTGCGCGCCAGTGACGGCCACTGCTCGCGTGTCTTGACCGACATTTTCGCTCCCAAAACGCCCATGTTAGAGTTGAGGATGGGAGCGGTCAATAGTACCGGCGCGTAACAATTATCAGCAGTTTCCAGCGTTGCGCCGGCTCGCCGATTCTTGAGAGCACTCATCGTAAATGCAGACGACCTGGGCTGGAGCGAGGGCGTAAACCGCGGGATTGCGGGCGCGCATCGCCAGGGTATCGTGACCAGCGCGTCGTTGCTGGCGAATGGGGCGGCGTTTGCGCGCGCCGCCGAGTTGGCCCGGAGCGAAGCACGGCTCGGCATCGGCGTGCACCTGAACTTGAGCGACGGCCCACCGGTGTTGCCCGCAGGTGAAGTCGCGAGCCTGGTGAACGCCGAGGGCACGTTTTTTGCGGGGCCAGGACGACTGTTTTTGCGGCGGCTGCGCGGGCGGCTGGCGCTCGGCGAAGTGGAGCGCGAATGGGACGCGCAAATCCGCAAGGTGCGCGACGCGGGGATTTCGCCGACGCATCTTGATGGGCACAAGCACGTGCACATGCTGCCGGGGCTTTTTGAGACGGCGCTGCGGCTGGCGGCTCGGCACGGCATCGGCGCGATTCGCATTTCGCTCGAGGATGCGAGCCTGCGCGCGTGGCTCGCCGCGGGCGACAGCGCGCCTTCGGCGACGGTCTTGAAGCAGTCGCTCGAGGCCATGGGCTTGAGCGCGCTAGCGATGAATGCGGCGGCACAGGCGCGGCGCGCGCAAATTGCCACGGCCGATTATTTTTGCGGGCTGGCGCACACGGGGGCGTTGACCGCGGCGGGAATCGCGTCCCTGCTGCGAAACCTGCCGGAAGGAGTGACCGAGTTGATGACGCATCCCGGATATGCGGACGCGGATTTGCGCGCATCGCGCACGCGGCTGCAGGCGTCGCGGCAAGCGGAAGCAGCCATTCTCACGGCACCGGAAATGCGGAATCTTGTCGCCAAGCTGGGGATTCGCTTGTTACACTACGGCTTCATTGAACAATATGTCCGGTGAAAGCCCAGTTCGCTATTCCATTGTCGTACCGTTCTTCAACGAACAGGAAAACATTCCCGCGCTGTACATGAGGCTGACGGAAGTGATGGACGGGCTGGGCGAACCCTATGAAATTGTTTTTGTGGACGACGGCAGCCGCGACGAATCCTACAAAGTGCTCGAAGATATTTTCGAGCACGACCGGCGGGTGAATGTGGTGCGGCTGCGGCGGAATTTCGGGCAGACGGCGGCGCTCAAGGCCGGGTTCGACTTCGCGCGCGGCGAAGTGATTGTCTCCATGGACGGCGACCTGCAGCACGATCCCGCGGAGATTCCGAAATTCCTGGAGAGAATTCAGGAGGGCTACGACCTGGTAAGCGGCTGGCGCGTGGCGCGGCGCGACCATTGGCTGACGCGGCAGATTCCCAGCCGCGCCGCGAACTGGCTGATGGCCAAGCTTTCCGGCATCCCGCTGCACGATTTCGGCACGACGTTCAAGGCGTACCGGCGCGAGATTATTCAGGAGATTCAGCTCTATGGCGAGCTGCACCGATTTATTCCCGCGCTGGCCGGCTCGACCGGAGCGAACATCACGGAAGTTCCAATCGAGAATTACCACCGCAAGAGCGGCAAGTCGAATTACGGGATCGGAAGAACCATCCGCGTGTTCCTTGATCTTGTGATTGTGAAATTCCTGCTCGATTATTCGACGCGGCCGCTGCAGTTCTTCGGGCTGCTGGGCCTGGCGGGCTCGGGGGCGGGGATTTTGGTGGGGCTGTTTCTGGCGTTCACGAAGCTCTATTACCACACGGCGGTGATGAACGAACACGGCCCGTTGATGCTGTTGGCCATTGCGCTGTTCGTCAGCGGAGTCCAGTTCATCTCGATGGGGCTGCTCGGCGAAATGCTGGCGCGGACTTACTACGAATCGCAGAACAAACCGATCTACGCGCTCCGGGAAGTGAAAAGCCACCGCAAAGAGCTCGGCGATTCCGCGGAGTCCGCGCGGTCGCCGGGTCCATCCGAGCGCTGAATTTTCGAAATTACGGGCAGATTCCGCGGTAATCCCCGCCCCAAAAAATCAGCGGTTGACCCGCTTCGCCGATGAAGATGGTGTGATCGCCGCAGACATAGTGGGCAGCCACCTTGCAGGCGAGCTGGGCGAGTGTGCCTTCGAGAAGCGGCACGCCGTTCGGCGTCCAACGGTACCGGACGTTCAGGCGGCGCTCTTCCTCGGCGCTTTGTTCGCACTGCGCAAAGTAATCGGAAAGCGCGCGCTGCTCCACGGTCAGGACGGAAACGCCGAAGCGGCGTTTCTGATGGAGCAGGGGAAGAATGTGCGAGCGCTGGTCCACGCACACGAGAATCAGCAGAGGTTCCAGCGAGACAGCAGTGAAGGAGTTCGCGGTCATGCCGTACACTTGGCCGGGCTCGCGCTCGACGGTGACAACGGTGACGCCAGTGGCGAATTGTCCGAGCGCGCGGCGGAATGCCGCGGAAGTGAAAGTCGGCTTGCC
>QHYP01000289.1 GCA_003224195.1 Acidobacteriota bacterium
TCCGGGACTTCGATAGCGCGGCGGGCGAGCTCCGGCGCCAACCGTCCGGCATGAATGTCAAAGAAAATTCGGTCGGGGTTGGCAATGCGTGCGGAAGAAAATGTGACCTTGTCCTCAAGCTCGATCGCGATGCGAGTCGAAATCGGCGTCAGCGAGCTGGCAATGCGCTTTAGATGCGGGAGATCGCCGGTCCCCGAGCTCTTTGCGCTTTGAATGGGACCCTCGGCGCTCTCGCGCGAGTTCTCCGCGCGCCGGACCGGAGTCTTCGCTGGCGGAGGAGATGGGCGTTCGCCCGGGGCAGCCTCTGCGTTCAGCAGCGCAAGCTCGGCCAGCGCTTCCTGCACTTCGCGGCGGCGCGGCGAGCGCGGATAAAGTTTCAAAAACTGTTCGTAGGTTTTCTGCGCCTGTGCCGCATCTCCCAATTGGTCCCTTTGCAGGCGCGCGAGACGCAGGAGCACTTCAGGGCAATAGCGGCTTCCGGGATATTCGTGGACGAGGAACTGATAGGTGTCCGCAGCGGACTGGAAATAGCCGCGGCCGAAACGGTCGCCCATCTCGGTGTTGAGTTCCGCGATGGCCACGAGTGAATCGGGGACTTCCGGCGCGCGCGCGGTGATCAGCGTCACGCGGCGGTATGCGTTTACGACCTGTTTGTAGTCCGCGAGAGTGCGATCTTGCAGCGGCTTCTTGTTAAGAACAGCGCGCTGCTCCTCGGCTTTTGCGAATTGAGATTGCGCGGCTTGGCGCTTGACGGAGGAAACGGGAGTCCTGACCTTGCGCGCGGCCAGCGGGTGGACAAAAAGCAAGGATGCCGCGGCGAGGACCGTCAGACGATAGGTCCGAGTTAGAAGAGCGCGCTCGCTAAACATCTTCAGTCGTTCGTGAAGATGATGCGGCCGCTGGCGTCAGTCTCCAAGCGAATGGGGCGCGAAGCGTTCCATCCTGCTGCGAGGTGACCTGCGCCAGGCCGGAAGTAGGCATCTTGCACCTTTTGGACGTAGGTCCGCGTTTCGCGGATCCAGGGTACGCCGTGGGCCTTGTCCACGGCTCCCTCACCCGCATTGTACGCCGCAAGAGCCAAGTCGAGGTTGCCGTTGTATCGTTCCAGCAACGTCTTCAAGTACCGGACTCCTGCGTCCACGTTCTGCTGCGGGTTGAACACGTCGTTCGCTCCGAATCGTTGCGCCGTCTGCGGAATAAGTTGCATGAGTCCCGCCGCTCCGCGGCGCGACACCGCGCCGGGATTCCAGCCGGACTCGGTTTCGATCACCGCGCGGATCAGTGCTGGATCCATGCTGTGACGGTCCGCTGCTTCCCGGACGATCTTCTCCGCGCCGTCGCGGTCCAGGTTCAGGTACGGCCGGGATCGTCCTATAAAAGAAGATTCAGCGGGCAGGTAGATGGTTGCGCGGGACTTTGCGGGCGCGGGCTTCAGGGCGGCGGACCGGTTATCGTTGATGAACAATTTCCGGCCGCTATCGTCCGTTACTGAAGCGATCTGGGCGCTGGCGACTTCCGCAAACAGAACCAGCGTTACCAGGATCGTGCATGCCGCAATGGTCGCTCGTTTAACCATTTTGCCCTGGGGGAAGGCGGGCCGACCGAGTCGCGATCGAACATAAGGTCGGCCGCTTCACGGTCAGGCCTTACATCGGCCGCATCGCGGCCGCACATACAAACAACGATTCGACTTCCGAGATTTCAGATCAGCCCATGCCCGCGGGCGGGGAACTGTCTCCCGGCGGACACGCTTCTAGCGCTGGAATGGATTATACCAGGGGTTCGATCAAAGAGGGGAGGGTCTGAAGGGCACTTTTTAGCGCAGATGTGTCCTTTCCGCCAGCCTCCGCCAAGTCAGGCCGCCCACCGCCCGTCCCGCCCACCCGTTTGGCCAGTTCCTTGATGAGCTTGCCGGCATGGATTTTCTCCGTCAGGTCCTTGGTAACCCCTGTAATTAGAGCCACTTTGCCGTCCTCGGCCATGCCCAAAGCGACTACTCCCGACCCCAGCCTCTGTCTGAGGCTGTCCACAAGCTGGCGCAGACCCTCTCGGTCCACGTCCGCCACAACCGCGGCTATAACCTTGACCCCCTTCACGATTTGAACCTTAGACACAAGCTCGTCGAGTTGGGAAAGCGCTCCCTTCATTTTCTGGGCTTCCAATTGCTTCGCGAGCTGACGCGCCGTTTGATTTAGCTTCTCGACCGTCGCCAAAATGGCATCTTCACCCACATTGAGCTGAGTTGCGATCTGTGTCAGGAGCTGGGCCGCGCGCTGGTAGTGTTCGAGAGCGCCGGTGCCGGTGAGTGCTTCGACGCGGCGCACGCCCGCGGCGATGGACTGTTCCGAAATAATCTTCAGCACGCCGATGTCGCCCGAGCGGCGCACGTGCGTCCCCCCGCACAGCTCCTTGCTGTAGAAGCCTATCGGCGAACGCTCGTCAGGAATGGTCACCACGCGGACGTTGTGCTCGGGATACTTGTCGCCGAAGAAGGCCAGCGCGCCGGAGTTGAGGGCCTCTTCGAGCG
>QHYP01000290.1:0-534 GCA_003224195.1 Acidobacteriota bacterium
TGAAGCGCAACAGCAGCAGATCCAGGCGCAGCAGGAAAAACTGAACGCCCTGATGGAAGAGCTGCGCACGACACGGACCGCCAATGCGCAGCCAGGCTCCAACGCCCCGAACGGATCGGGTATCACGGGGGCGGTGAACACCACAACCGCCGCGCCAAACGGAAGCGCGACCGACGCAACCCCAAGCGGGGCGCAAGGAGCCAAGACCGAAGAGGCGCCTCAAGCTATTCACATCAAGGGCATCACGCTTACCCCGGGAGGATTCTTTGCCGCAGAAAGCGTTTGGCGCAAGCGAGCGGCCAGCGCGGACATCAACACGCCGTTTACCGGTATTCCGTTTTCGGGAAATTCGTTGAGCAAAGTTTCCGAGTTCAACGCCACCGGCCGCCAATCGCGCATCGCCATGCTGGCGGAAGGCAAACTCGAGCACGCCAAGTTCTCCGGCTATTACGAAACGGACTTCCTCTCCGCCGCGGCCACTTCCAACAACCGGCAGAGTAACAGCTATTCTCTCCGCCAGCGCCAGTTCTGGGG
>QHYP01000290.1:540-5790 GCA_003224195.1 Acidobacteriota bacterium
TCGATGGCGGCTGGAGCTTCACGGGAGGTCAGATGTGGAGCTTAGTCACCGAGACTAAGAAGGGCCTGGAGAACCGCACGGAAGCCCCTCCTATGACGATCGATTCGCAATATAACGTTGGGTTCGGATGGGCTCGCCAGTACGGCTTTCGCGTGGCGAAGAGCTTCCAGAGCGACAAGTTCGTCCTGGGCTTCGCCGTGGAAGAGCCGCAGACCACGTTTGGCGGGCGGGGCGTACCCCCGGGCACGTTTTTCATCAATGCGCCCGGTGCGGGCGGAGGACTTTTCAACCCGACAGATGCGACGGGCTATACCGTGAACGCGGCACCCGACTTCATCATCAAGGGGGCGGCGGATTTCGGATGGGGCCATTTCGAGTTGTTCGGGGTCGTCAGCACGTTCCGCGCTCGCGTCTATCCTTGCGGGGCGCTGGCGGCCGGCGCGACTTGTCCGATCAGTGGTACTACCGGACCTCAAGCGACTGGTGCGTTCAACGACTCGCGCACGGGCGGCGGCGCCGGCTTCAATTTCCGCGGGCCGGTCTTTGGCAAATACGGCGATTTCGGGATCCATGTCATGGGCGGCGATGGCGTCGGCCGTTATGGCTCGGCGCAGCTTGCCGACGTGACGGCGCGGCCGGGCGGGACACTCGCCCCGATCCGCGGCGGCAATGCTCTCGGCACGCTGGAGTTCCACCCCAACCCGAAGCTGGATTTTTACTTTGACTATGGCGTCGAATACGCCTTCCGCACCTGGTACGACACTTCAGCGGGCGGGGTGACCAGCAGTGTTGGCTATGGCTCGCCGTTCTTCAACAATTCCAGTTGCAACACTGAAGTTCCACCGCCCCCAATAACAGGAAACCAGAACACCCCGGGAGCGCCTGCAAGCGGCACCTGCAACGGGGATATACGAAACATCCAAGAGGGTACGCTTGGCTTTTGGCACAAGCCCTACCAGGGGCCGAAGGGCGGCCTACGCTGGGGCATTCAGTACTCCTACATCGTGAAGAACACCTGGAGCGGTAACGCCAATACGCCCGGCGCGATTGGACTCCAGCCCAAGGCCATCGACAACATGGTCTTCACCTCTTTTCGCTACGTCTTGCCGTAGCTAGTCCCGAACATCGGGCGGCTTCGAGAGACACGACAGGGGGCAGTTCAAACGAACTGCCCCTCTGAGTGGCATTTGCTGAGACTTTTTGGTCCGGGCGTCCCCTCAATTCAGCGTTTGGCTAGAGCGTTCGGCTTTAACTGGAACGCGGGCGGGAACCCGTGACTACGGGTACGATTTCAGACTGTTCCGTGGTTACTCCGGACAGGCCGCGCCGCCCTCGATCCATATCTTCATTTGCGCTACAGTTTCTGACCGGGAAAGAGGCGGTAATGCCCGGCCTTCGCCGGGGTTCCAACCCCAGCCGACAAGATCGTCGTTTGTGATGTGATTGAGAAGCCCTTCGAGGGATCGTCCACCGGTCTGCTTCTGATCCTTGAGCTGCCTGCAAAGCTCGCCTGCGGAGCGTCCAGCAAAAACCATCTTGTGCTCGGGCGAGGGAAGCGCCCACTTCGGATTGCCAGGCGGCATGTGCGCGCCCGGGAGATTCGCTGTTTGATGGCAAGTATCGCAGCGCATCCCGTACACTCCGTGCCCATCCTTGCCCCGCTTTACGTTCTGAAGATGCGCGTGGCTATCATCTCCTTGAAGGGGCGCATCGCCGGCGGGATGGCAATTCTGGCAGCGCGGCGATGTCAGGACACGATAGACGTTCAGGAACGCGGCGCGGGAGGCAGCTGTGTCCGGCTTGGCTGGACGAGCTGTCAATGAAGCCGCAAGCAGGGCCGAAGCGACTCCGCACCCAAGTATCGCGAGCGCGCGACTTATTGCCGGTGCGCCTTTCCAATGGCGGTGTTTTTCGCTTGCTGTGAGCAGAGTCATGATTTCGCTCCCGGACCTTACGCGAGATCACTCGCTCGGATCGGCAACCGTCGAATGCGCTTGCCCGTCGCCGCGAAGATCGCGTTGGCCAGGGCTGGAGCGACCGGAGGCACACCAGGTTCTCCGACGCCCGTCGGGTTTTCGCTGCTCGGCACGATGTGCACTTCGATTTCCGGCGATTCAAAGATTCGCAACATCTGGTAGTCGTGAAAATTCCCCTGCTCTACTCTTCCGTCCTTGAGAGTGATCTCCGACTTCAGCGCCGCGGTCAGCCCAAAGATGATGCCACCTTCCATCTGCGCCTTCACCGTGTCAGGATTGATGGCCATCCCGCAATCCACGGCACAAACAACGCGGTGAACGCGCACTGTGCCGTTCTTCTCCACAGACGCTTCGACCACCTGCGCCACGTAGCTATCGAAAGAGAAATGCGTTGCGATCCCGCGTCCTACTCCGGCGGGCAGCTTTGAACCCCAATGCGCCTTTTGCGCGGCGAGTTCGAGGACCGCCAACATTCGCGGCTGTTTCGCCAGCAGTGCGCGCCTTAGCTCGTAGGGATCCTTTCCGCCTGCATGGGCCACTTCATCCAGGAAGGCCTCGACGGAAAATCCAGTGTGAGAGTGCCCCACCGAGCGCCACCATTGCACCGGGACGCCGATCTTCGGCGTGTGCAGGTCCACCTGCACGTTGGGAATGCCGTAAAGTATGTCCGCGGCGCCTTCGACCGACGCGGCGTCTACGCCGTCCTTGATTCCGAAAGACTCGAAGAGCGTGCCTTGCATGATCGATTGGCCGACAATCGTGTGCGTCCAAGCGACCGGATTGCCGTTTGCATCCAGACCTGCCACGAAGCGGTCATGCCACATCGGCCGGTACCAACCTCCCTTCAAATCGTCTTCGCGGGTCCAGACGACTTTCACGGGGGCTTTGGCGGCTTTGGCCACGTGAACTGCTTCCACCACAAAGTCCGAAGCGGGATTCGCGCGCCTACCGAAGCCTCCGCCCAGCAGTGTGGTATGAATCTGCACTTTTTCCGGAGCAAGACCCGCCACCTGTGCCGCGTTTGCGCGGTCTATCGTTTCAAACTGGGTTCCCGTCCAGATTTCGCAACTGTCCGACCGTAAATCGACAACACAGTTCAATGGTTCCATCATCGCGTGTGCCAGGTACGGTACGTCGTACTCGGCTGTAATGGTCTTCGCCGCCGTTTTCAGAGCTGTTGCCGGGTCGCCTGTCTTTTTGGCGATCGTTCCCGGCTGTTTCGCCACCTCTGCGAAATCGCGCAGCATCTGGTCCGTAGAGAGCCCCGCATTCGGTCCCAAATCCCAATCGATATGACGAGTTTGTCCCGCCCGATCTTCGCCGGCCAGAAACGCGCAGCAATGACGGCTACGCCGGACGGCACCTGTTCCACTGCCTTTACACCCGGGACCTTTAGCGTTTCGCTCGCATCAAACTTCGCCACTTTTCCACCGAACACGGGGGGTCGCGCCACCACTGCCGTAAGCATTCCCGGTACGTTAACGTCCAAGCCAAATTGCGCCGTGCCGTTCGTCTTCGAAGGAGTATCGAGTCTCCGGGTCGGCTTGCCAATCAACGTGAACGCCTTCGCGCTCTTGAGCGGCACATCGGCGGGCGGTGTCAACTGAGCTGCCGCGTTCGCGAGCGAGCCGTAGGTGGCGCGCCGGCGCGTCGCGCCGTGAATAACCGCGCCGTTGTCGACATGGCAGCTCGAAGCCTCCACATTCCACTGACGCGCGGCCGCTTCGACAAGCATCGTCCGGGCCAGCGCTCCCATTCTGCGATATCGCTCCCACTCCGCCGGAGACGTCGTGCTGCCACCCGTCATCTGAATCCCAAACACCGGGTGGTTGTAGACTTTGTCCACCGGCGCAGCTTCGACAAGGACTTTCGACCAGTCCGCTTGCAACTCCTCGTTCAGCAGCATCGGCAGGGAGGTGTAAATTCCCTGGCCCATTTCCGAGTGGGCGGAGATCACGGTCACGCTTTCGTCAGTCCCAATGCGCACAAACGCATTGAGGGCAAAATCCTTTTCTTCCGCTGCCAAGGCGTCACTCCGTCCATCTGGTAGCGGCACATACAAGCTCACGAGGAGCCCGCCGCCGATTGCCGCCCCAGTTCTGATGAACTCCCGCCGTCCTACAATTGCCGACGCGCTCATCTCGTCCTCCGTTCGCTCGCCAGCTCCGCGGCTCTATGAATTGCCTTCCGAATTCTCGGATAGGTCCCGCACCGGCAGATATTCCCGCCCATGGCCTCATCGATGTCCTTATCCGTAGGTTTTGCGTTTTCCGCCAGCAAGACGGCGGCGCTCATGATCTGACCCGACTGGCAGTAGCCGCACTGCGGTACATCCAGCTCAATCCAGGCTTTTTGCAGCGGATGAGTGAGGTTTGCGGATAGTCCTTCGATGGTCGTTACATGCTTTCCTTCCGCGCGCGATAGCGGCGCAACGCAAGATCGAATGGCCTTTCCGTCGAGATGCACCGTGCAGGCTCCGCACAGCGCCATCCCGCAGCCAAACTTCGTGCCGGTCAGTCCCAGTGACTCCCGCAAAACCCACAGCAGCGGTGTCGAGGGGTCGTCGTCGACCTGAACTGGTTTTCCATTTACAAAAATAGTCATGCGTGTTCTCCGCGTGCGGCTGCTGGATTTTCCATTGGATGGGATTATACAGCGTAAGGTTATTAGCTTCGAGCAAGGCCTCACGCAACCTTTTTCTGATTTTGCTCGGGGGCATATCCGGGTTCGGCAGGGAACTCATCGCGGACGGCGAGCGAAAGCAGCGAGAGGCGAAGCACAGAGGTTGCGGCGAGGAGTATCGGACTGAGGCTGACTGGACACAGCCATACTGCGACGATGTCCGAGTGGATGCCTCTTGTCTGGCCCGGCGGGAATAAATATTGGCGCCAAGAAAAAAGAAAGGCGAGAATATATCCTCCTTTTGCTGCAGAATCTGTGAGCTGCGCTTATGGGAGGAGAAGTGGGGAATCAACATCAGCCTGGCAGCTCCTCAAAGAGCTGCGTTTCGCGGCGCAAGTTCTTAGGGCAAACGGCCGCGGCGGCTGCCTTTTCTATCGTTCCGCGCCGCGTGCTGGGCGGGGCAGGGCATGTTGCGCCCAGCGACAAGATCAACATTGCTTTTGTCGGTGTCGGCTCGCAGGGTCTGCGCGTCATGCTGCACTTCTTGCGGGAACCCGACGTACAGGGCATTGCGGTCTGCGACCCCAATAAGGTGAGCGCGAGTTATCCACAATGGGACGCCCACGAGTTCTCCAATTCTGTGCGCAAATTG
>QHYP01000284.1 GCA_003224195.1 Acidobacteriota bacterium
CACCGAAGCCGGCAACTATCCTCTGCGGTCAAAAAGGTGGTACTAGCCAGAAGGAAATACCCGGCGCGCCGACCACGAGATCAGACAATCCCCAACGGCTTGGCCAGTTACGCCAGCGTATCCGCCGCCCTCAGGAGCTGCTCGCGCTTGTGCGCCGCGCTGACAATGGCCCGCAGCCGCGCCTTGCCCTCCGCCACGATCGGGTACCCGACCGCCGGCGCATACACGCCCGCCTCGAAGAGTTTCCGCGAAAACTCGTGTGCCTTGCTGGCCTCGCCCACGTGGATCGGAACGATCGGCGTCTCGCTGCCCTCGAAGCGGAAACCGCGCTTCTTCAGCTCTCGCTTGAAAAATTTCGTATTAGCCCACAGTTTCTTGATCAGCCTTTCCCCTTTGGGCGAATCGAGCAGCGTGAACGCGGCCTGGCACGCCGCCGCCGTGGCCGGCGGATGCGAAGTCGAAAACAGGAACGGCCGCGCGCGCAAATAAAGGAATTCAATCAGGTCGCGCGAGCCGCAGACGTACCCTCCCATCGCTCCGATGGCTTTGCTGAGCGTCCCCACCTGGATGTGCACGCGGCCATGGCAATTGAAATGATCGATCGTGCCGCGTCCGCCCCGGCCCAGCACGCCCGAAGCGTGCGCGTCGTCCACCATCATGATGCAGTTGTATTTTTCCGCCAGGTCGCAGAGCTGCGGCAGCGGTGCGATGTCGCCGTCCATGGAGAACACGCCGTCGGTAATCAACAGCTTGCGCCCCGCCCAGTTTGCCGTCTCCTGCAGGTTGCGCTCGCAATCGGCCAGGTCCTTGTGCTTGAAAATCTTGATCGTGGCCTTCGATAGACGGCACCCGTCAATAATCGACGCGTGATTCAACTCGTCGGAAACGATCAGGTCGTCCTTGCCCAGAACCGCCGAGACTGTTCCCGCGTTGGCCGTGAAGCCTGACTGGAAAACCACGCACGCTTCCACGTTCTTGAAGCGCGCAATCTGCTCTTCCAGGTCCATGTGCAGCTTCATCGTCCCCGCGATGGTGCGCACGGCGCCCGCTCCTGCCCCATACTTCCTCACTGCCTCGAGCGCCGCCTTGCGCAGCGCCTTGTGCGTCGTCAGGCCGAGGTAATTGTTCGATGCCAGGTTGATGACCTCTTTTCCGTCAAACGTGCATACGGGCTTTTGCTCGCCTTCGAGGACTCGCAGCTTCGGCGCCACCCCCTTGGCCCGCAGCTCGTCGAGCTGCTCGGTTACGTACTCGAGAGGGTTTTGTTTCGTGGTCTGCGCGGCAGTTTCGGACATGAGGGAACGCTCCTTCTGGAATGATCGGCTGAGGTAACTTCCATTCTGAACCTCTGGGCGGGAAAAGGGCAAACGGCAAAAGCGCGCGGTTGAATTACCTGGGCAGACCGTTGGGGTAGAGCAGAATTTTTCCGGCCAGACCGCCTTGCAGCCGCGCGAACGCCTCTTCAAATTTCTCCAGCGCCGCGCGCTCGCCGAACAGCGGATCCAAATTCAGCCGGCCCGCCTTCAGCAGCGCCGTCATCTGCACCCAGGTCTGAAACATCCGCCGCCCGTAGATGCCCTGAACCGTCGCTCCCTTGAAAATCACGTCATTCACCAGGTCGAGCGGCACGGACTCCGTCGGAATCCCCAGCAGCGATGCGCGGCCGCCGGCGCGCAGCGCCTTAAATCCCTGCTGAATCGCCGTCGGATTGCCGGACATCTCGAGCAGAACATCAACGCCCGTTCCGCCGGTCTCAGCCAGAATCCGCGCGACGGCATTCTCCGCCGCCGGATTCAAAATCACATCGGTGCCCATTTTTTTCGCCATCGCGCGCCGATGCTCGTTTGTTTCCGTCGCGAACACCGTCGAACTGCCGCACGCCTTCGCCACGGCAATCGCCATCAAGCCGATCGGTCCGCAGCCGGTGACGAGCACGGTCTGCCCCGCAATCGCCCCGGCCAGCACGGTGTGCACCGCGTTCCCCAGCGGATCCAGAATCGCCGCGTAGTGCTCTGGAATCGCCGGATCGAGCCTCCAGATATTCGCTGCCGGGATTTTTACGAACTCCGCGAACGCGCCGTCCTCGTCGATTCCGATAATCCGCAGATTCTGGCAGATATGCGCTTCGCCGAGCCTGCACTGGTGGCAATGCCCGCAATTGATGTGCATCTCCGCGCTGACGAAGTCGCCCGCCATCACCGCGGCGACTTTTTCGCCCGCGCGCTCGACCACGCCGCAAAATTCATGCCCCAGCGTGACTGGCGGCCTGATGCGTCCCTGCGACCAGCGGTCCCAGCCGTAAATGTGCAGGTCCGTGCCGCAAATCGAAGCCGCCTTCACGCGCACGCACTTCCGTCGGCCCAATCGCGGGCACGGGCGCGGTTTCCAGCGTCAGCCCGCGCGCCGGCCGCATCTTCCGAAGCGCTTTCATCGTTGTCGGCATAGGGGAATGATCGGGTGCGGCTTGATCCTGCGGCCCAAGCCCCGGATGTTAGCACACGCTTTCTTTCGCAGGGGCACGATATATCGTGCCCCTGCGAGAAATCACTTCGCCTGCTCCACCACGCCAATCTTCTCGAGCGCCCTCAGATACTCCACCACCATCTCCAGCGGCACCGGCCCATACTCCGCCGATACCGCATCGCGAATCTGCTGCGCGCTCCGCTTCGCATCCACAAAATTCAGCACCTCGTACGCGTACTCTTCTCCCGCTCCCCAAAGCCCCTCATAGCTCAGCAATTTCGGCGTCGCCACTCCCGCCGCCTTTGCGTGCTCCGCGAAATAGTCGTACCCAAACACCGTCAGCGGACCTCTCGGCTCCGTCTTGCGTGCAAACCTCAGCAGACCGTCACCCGTAGCCTTAATCGCCCGGTGAGTGCCGATCTCCAGATCCAACTTTCCTTCAGGACCCAACCAAGACTCGGTGGAGTTCGCTACCGCGCGCTCATAAAGATTCCAGTTCCAAGTGATGTTTTCCTGCTCCTCTGAAGGAAGAATCCATCGGCGAATGGCATAAATCTCTAATCGGCGCGGACTTCCGTAGTTTCCAAACAGAGCCAAACGAAAGACATCGCCCTTGCCTTTCAGGCTGGCGAGTGAGTATCCGCTCGCTGCTCCGATAAACGCCGCCCGTTTCAGCTTCGTCGGATCGGTATTTGCCGCCGAATCGAAATTGGTGTGAATGTACCGGTCGGGCCAGTCATTCAGATAAATCGCCGGTATCTTGAACGAAGAATCCTGATACACGTCGTGGTCGCTCCCCATCGAATACGGCGAAAATTCCGCCCGCAGCGGCTCCTTGCCTCCTTCCGGCGCCACTAACGGATACTCCGCGCGAACGCCCACGCCACGTCATGCACGAATGACGGCAGGCTCATCGGCCCGCGTGTCACGTGGAACACCGCCTTTGTCTCCGGCCCTCCGCCCACCATGTCCATGTGCACCACCGCCTTGACGCGCCGCGCGAATTCCGGCTTGCCGTTCAGCAACGCCAGCGTCCCTTCGATCTCGGGCGGCCAGATAAACCGAATCGTCCGCGCCGGCCGCACGAGTTTTCCTTCATTGATCAACTTTTGCAACGTGCGCGCCACCTCCAGAGTCGTCACGCACCCGCTGGCATTATCATTCGCTCCCGGCCGCTGGTGGTCCAGGTGGCAACTGAACGCAATCTCTTCGTCCTTGAGCTTTGGGTCCGCGCCCGGAATCGTCGCCGTCACCACTTCATACGCGCCCGGATGCTGCCCCGCCTTCACCACTGCATGTAGCAGGACACCTTCCCCGCGCGCCAGTCGCACCCGCAGCGCTCGCCCCGTCTTGAGCGACACCATGAAGCCGAACGTCTTATTCGCCGAAAACGTGTTGAGATGCCCCCAGCGGATCAGGTTCTCGTCCTCGCCCCACCACGCCGTCTTCTGGTTCTGCGCGTAACTCACAATCCCCGCCGCGCCGAATTTCCCCACCGCCAAATCCTGTACCGCCCCTGGCTGCGCCGCCGCTAGCACAATCTTCCCCTCAACGTCCTTACCGGCGTAATCGCCCTCTTTCGTTCCCTCGCCCACGTCCACCAACTCCGCTGTCACGTCAGAGCCCTCGCTGTCCTCCGCCAGCGTAATCGGCTCCGCTTCGTAGCTCGCGAGCTTCACCGCCGGGTGCCAGCCGCTTTCCTCTTTGTGCAGTTCCCAGAGTTCCCCGATCTCCGCGTCCCACGCCGGCCGCGACCTTTGTGTTCCGTAAAAAATCTTTCCGTCCGCCGGAAATTCCAGAATTGCGACGTCGCTCAATCCGTACGCTCGCGCCCGTTCCGCCACCAGCTCTGCCGCCGAATGAAAACCCTTGGACCCGCGCTGCCGGTGAAACCGCGTGATACCTTCGAGGTTCCGCTTCGCCGCCTCCCCGGAAACCTCCTGCGCCAGCGCCGCCACGTCTTTCTCCGGCAGCAGCGGCGGCTTTTGCGCCCACGCACTCCGCGCAAAGAACGTGGCCGCTGCCACCGCCATGGCCATCTCTGCGATCCGATGTGAGAGAATTCCTAGAACATTCCCGCGTAACACGGCCACCTCCGCGGCGCGTACCCTCTCCGCCGCGCTTGTAGATTACGATCCCACGACTTCTGCCGCGTCTGCCACCGGGACGGCCGCTTCCGGCTTCTTCGCTGGCATCGTGGTGATCACCAGCACGCTGATCAACACAAACAGAGTCCCCAGAATCGTTCGCAGACCAAGCGCTTCGCCGCCCAGGAAATAGCCAACCGACACGGCGACAACCGGATTCACGTACGCATAGGTCCCGACTTTTGTCGGCGATTCATGATGAATCAGCCAAACATAGGCGGTAAACGCGATGATGGAGCCGGCGACAATCAGGTAAAGCAACGAGAGCCACGCTGCTCGTGAGACGATTGACGGATGGAAATTACGAAATTCGCCCAGAGCGGCCGCCGTGAGAGCCAGAAACACTCCGCCGGCCAGCATCTGCGCTCCCGAGCTCATGACCTTGGAAGGCGGCAGCGGCAGCTTGCGCGTAAGCGCAGACGATATCGACCAGCTCACCGATGCAACGATCAGCGCCACGGCGCCCATCCTGTCGATCGGGGCCCCGCCGAGGTTCAACGAGCGGCTCACCAGCACTGCCACTCCGCCAATCCCGATCAAAAGGGCCACGGCCAGGCGCACGGTGAGCTTTTGCGTTCGAAGAAAAATGATTTCCGACAGCGCCATAAACGCTGGGATGGTGGCCAGCATGACTGCCGCAATGCCCGAAAGTACACGCTGCTCGGCCCAGAACACCAGTCCGTAGTCGAGGACGAAGATCAGGATGGCGAGTAAAGATACGGACATCCATTGACGCCCGCTCGGTGAGCGCTCCCCGTGGGCGATCGTCCAGCCATAAAGAACGAGTCCCGCAACCAGGAAACGCATCGCCGCCAGGAGAAACGGCGGAACTTCGCGAACGCCAACACGAATTGCGAGAAACGTGGATCCCCACACAAAATAGATAATCGCGAAAGCCAGCACGGTCTTCCACGCCGGGCGATGGATTTTGGCTTCCATAGCGGATTCTGCAGGGCGAGGCACAGCCGGCGCGAAGCGACTAGTGCCGTTCCAACTATTTTGCGCTGGACTCGCACGCGGAAAACAACCCCATTCCCGGCGGCTTCCATGCGCGGACTTTACCTCAGCAAGTTGGAACGGCACTAGATTAGCAGGAATTTCCCGAGAGGCGATTCGATGCAGGCGGGCCCTGAAACCATTATGGCCGCCGGTTGAGTAGCTCAGAAACCCCTTTTGGGGCCAACTTCCGGGTTGCCGACCAACCGGGAGTTATCGTGTGGTGGCTCAAATCGAAATGCTGAATTCATTCACTCCTACGGGTAGCCCGTCATACGTCAACTGGGCGTCAAGAGCGGGAGTATGATATTCGCGTGCAACTTGAATCGCCGTTTAGCCTCCTTTGTCGTGCAATGGGAACGCAGGTCTCGCCCCGCGCAGTAGGAGATAACAGATGAGGATGCACATAATCGCAACGGCACTCGCGCTGACAGTCTGCGCGGCCGCCCTCGGATACCAGGCCGAGACACCCGCAGTGAAGACGGGCGCCCCGGCACCGCCGCAGGCCCCAGTCTCAAGCCGCGACGCCCTCATCGCGCGCGCTAAATCGCTTGAGCTCAACACTCCATACGTGCCGCCTCCAGGCGATCCGCTCGAACATCACACGTCCGGTTTCGCCAAGATCATGTGCTCGGCGGTGTTTATCACCGGCCTCGATCCAGACTTCGCCGCAGAAAGCGTCGGATACTTCACGAGCCCTTATGTCGAGCGTGCAAAGGTGGGGAAACCGGTGAT
>QHYP01000285.1 GCA_003224195.1 Acidobacteriota bacterium
CGGCTGGATGAACAACATGGTGGGCAAGCCTGCTTCGATCTCCACGATCGCTGCGGGTTTCCTGATCTTTGTTGGCTTCTTTGTGCCCGCTGTGCGAACGCCCATCTTCACGCTGCACTTGAACGTGCCATTCACTGAGCACAGTTCACAATTTGTGTTCACGTGGGCGCAGCCGCTTGCGGCCGCGGCGATCGCCCTGGTGAGCTTTATCAATTATCTCGGCGTGCGGCTGGCGGGAAGGCTGCAGGTGGTGCTGACGTGCATCAAAGTCGGCGCGATTCTTGCGGTGGTGGTGCTGGGTTTTTTGTTCGCGGGAAAACGCCCGCCGAGCGCGCAGCCAATTCTGCCGCCGTCATTGAATTTAGGCGTGCTCACCGGATTTCTGACGGCTATGGTCGGCGCACTGTGGGCGTACGACGGCTGGATCGATCTGACGTTCGCCGGCTCGGAGATCGTCGAGCCGCAAAAAAACATTCCGCGAGCGGTCGTGGGGGGCACGATCACGGTCGGCGTGATTTACCTGCTGGCGAACGCCGTTTATTTCCGGGTTTTGCCAATCGAGGCCGTGGCCACGGCGCAGAACGTGGCTTCGGAAACGGTGCGCGTCTTTGCGGGAGCGAGAGCGGCGGCGTGGATCACCGCAGCGATGGTTGTATCCGCTTTCACCACGCTCAATTCGTCGATTCTGACCGGCGCGCGCGTACCCTATGCCATGGCCCGCGACGGCCTGTTCTTTCGCGTGGCCGACGGCATCCACCCGTGCTTCCGCACCCCTTCCGGCGCCATCGTTTTTCAAGCTGTGTTGGCGTGCATCATGGTCTTGACAGGCCAGTTCGAGGATCTTTTTTCGCTATTTATTTTCGCACAGTGGATTTTCTATGCGCTCGCGGTGGCTTCGGTCTTCGGACTTCGCCGGAGAGAGCCCGATCTGCCGCGACCGTATCGGGCGTGGGGATATCCGGTGGTGCCAGGAATTTTCGTGGCGGGCGCGCTGGCGCTAACCGTGAATTTGTGGATGGCGCGGCCGGGACGGTCGTCGATTGGGCTGGTGCTGATTCTGGCGGGGCTTCCGTTTTATCGTTGTTGGCAGCGCCGCACTGCGCGAAAGGAGGCGAGCCAGCCCGGCTAGGTGTCGGCGATGGCGGAACGAGTGGCGCGATTAGGCGAGCTATAGAGAGGCGGCTTGCGCCGACCGCTTTGCGCCGGCAAGGCTCAGGACAGCACTTTCCGCCTCGCGGCTCACTTTGATGGCAGGATGGAAGATCTTTGCCAGCGCTTCGAGACCGACCGCGAGGCGCGGGCCAGGGCGAGAGAAGTAGCCGGAGGCTTCAAGGGCGAAAACGCGACTATCACGGACAGCGGAGATTGTCTCCCAGCCTAGCGGGAATGAGGTGCGCAGATATTCGTCACGAGCCTGGCGGGTGTTGTAGCCGCACGGAGCGATGAGCAAAACCTCCGGGGCGGCTCCGATAACTTGCTCCGGGGTGATGGGGAATGACGGCTTCCCTTCCTGCCCTAATACATCCTCGCCGCCCGCCAGCCGAATCATTTCCGGAACCCAGTGGCCGCCATTGTAGAGAGGGTTGAGCCATTCGAGCAGCGCGACACGGGGACTTTTCTCGAGACGCCGAACCTGCGCCTCGACCGCTGCAACGCACTTCTCCAGTTCGGTGACGAGAGCCCGCGCACGCTCCTTGCGCCCTGTTGCGTCCCCCACTTTTTCGATGTCGGCCCAGACATCGGCAAGGTTATGCGGGTTCAGACTGAGCACCCGAGGCGGCTGAGACAATCGCGTGAGCGAGGATGCCAGATCGTCCGGCGAAGCGGCGCACACATGGCACAAGTCTTGCGTGACGATGAGGTCGGGCGCCAGCTCGACGAGCGCTTCGGCGTCCACGGAATAGAGGCTCTCGCCGCGCGAGACGTATTCCCGCACCATACGATCAATGTCGCCGGGCGGCGCGCCATTTGATATCCGCGAACGGATGACAACACGCCTCGAGCGCGCTTGCGGCGGATGGTCGCATTCGTGGCTCACGCCGACGATTTCCCCATCGAGGCCGAGCGCAAAGAGAATCTCCGTGGCGGACGGCAGCAGGGAGACGATGCGCACGACCCGAATGTAGCACACCCGCTACCGGCGATGCCGCCTCTTCGGCGCGCGATGGGCCGCAGTTTTCGGAGCGTCGTAGAGAAAATACTGCCGGCGCAACTTATCGAATGTTTCGAGGTCGGCCGACCAACCTTGCACAATGGCTTCCGGCGGGACGCCTGCAGAAAGCTTTTGCAGTGTCTCGGCGTTTCCGACGAGACTCAGCAGCTTCGCGGGATCGAATTGATTGGGATACAGCTTCCGCAGAATGGCGGCAACCTCCAGGCCCATGCGCATCGAACGCACCACGCGCCGATCGGTTACGCGAACAGCCACGCCACTGCAGCGCAGCGCTTTGTACAGCCCGGTCGCGGGGATGAATTGTGTCGCCGCAAAATGCAGGCCGGGCAGATCCCGCGCATTCAGCTCGGTGGCCACCGTCTCGCCGTCCATCCACGGCGCGCCAAATTCTTCGAACGGTGTTTGCGTGCCGCGCCCGACGGAAACGCCGGCATTCTGCAGGATCTCCAGTCCCGGATAGAGCACCGCGCCCTTCAGCGTCCGCAGATTCGGCGAGGGCGGCACCCAGCGCACGCCCGTGTTTTCGTAGAAAAAGTTGCGATGCCAGTTGCGCATGGTGATCACGTGCAAGTCGCATCCGATGTGATTCTCGGCGTTAAAAAGCTGCGCCAGCTCGCCGATGGTCAGACCGTAGCGCGTGGGGAGCGGAAAATAGCCGACGAAGCTGGTCTTATCGGCGTCGAGCATCGGTCCTTCGACGATTTCACCCCCGATCGGATTGGGCCGGTCCAGCACGAAAACTGAAATCCCGCGCTTGGCGGCCTCCTCCATGCAGAAGGCCATCGTCGTGGTGTAGGTGTAGAAGCGCACGCCCGCGTCCTGAATGTCGAAGACAAGCGTATCGATTTTCTTCAGCATCTCGTCGGTGGGGCGCAGTGTGTCGCCGTAGAGGCTGTACACGGGCAAGCCGGTTTCGGCCTCGCGCGAGGAGGCTACTTTTTCGTCGGCGTGGCCGACCAAGCCGTGCTCCGGACTGAAGAGAGCGACAAGCGTCACGCCCGGGGCATGGCCGAGGAGCTGG
>QHYP01000286.1 GCA_003224195.1 Acidobacteriota bacterium
CGAACGTTTCCGATATGCTGGTTGATGTCCTGATCCAACCTCGGATCGGGATTCGTAAAGCCAACACTCCGCCGGAGCAACTCCATGTCTTTTGGCGTGCCGGTCAAGAAAGTCCAACCCGGCTTCACCCCGTGCATCTGCATGTGGTGCTTGAGCACGTCCACGGTGTCCTCTTCCGGCTTCAGGGTGAAGGAATACATGAACAGGTCCCGGCCCACTTGATCGCCCAGTATCTTCTGCACTTTAACCAGGTTGTCGATGACGACGGGGCAGATATCCTTACATCGTGAAAAAAAGAAGTTGATGGTGACGATCTTGTCCTTGATCAGGTCATCGTAGAAGCGAACGTGCTTGCCCTCGTGCGTGAGCAGAGGGATGTTGGGCAAATGCTGCTCCTGGATCCGCTTGCGCGCTATTGCGGACACCGAGTGGCCGGACGTACCGCCAGGGGTGCTGCCGGCGGCGCGGCTGCCGGGGCGCGTGTCGGTACCGGTAGCGCTGGCGGCGCTCATGCTGAAAACACCACCGGCAAAGGGAGCCATCCCTAGCAGGCCCAGTAGCTTTCGTCTCGCTGCGTCAATCATGGCTCACAGTCTCCTTTCTTGCCTCGCAGTACCTCATGGCACCTGCTTAGTGTCTGCGTTTCCGGGCGTAACGACATCCCACAGTCCCATCATCGCGTGGTCTTCATGCACCACGTTGTGGCAGTGAATGGGGTACTTGCCCAGCCAGTCGCGGAAGCGGAAGAAAAGCAGGACCCGCTCGTTCGGACGCAACTGGGTCACGTCCTTGCGCGACTTCTCAACCAGCGAGGGCGCCGCGCGGTTGCGGGAGAGGATCTGGTGCTCCTCGAGATGGATATGGACCGGGTGTGTCCAATCGCCGGTGGCGTTGAAGAGGATCCAGTTCTCCACGCTGTTCCGCTCCACCAGGAAGCGGAAATGGTCGCAGGTCATGAACTGCCCATTGATGGACCACTGCCCATTCAAGCGGTCGAACTTGAAGGTGCGGGTGACCCTGGGGGTCACGTTCGTGCTCGGCAGTTGGTAGAAGGTCGGATTGCTTGCCGGATTCACGCTGTTGTCCGCGACGCTGGGGCCGGTCACTCGGAACTGCAATAGGAGGTTGCCCTGTCCGGCCGGCAGAATGTCGGAGAAGTTTCCGTTGGCGTCGGCGCATTCCACCTGACCCGGGATAAAGCCCGATGGCGGCACCGGCCCCATGCCGTTAATCTGTCGCAGGCGGTTCTCGAGATAGAGCGTTTGGCCCGCGAAGTGGCTGAAGTCAATGATGACGTCCACGCGCTCGGCCACACCGATGCGGACGCTGTTGACTTGGACGGGATTCGGCAGGAGATTGCCGTCATTGGCAATTACAAAGAACGGATTGGTCGTAGGACTGGAGCCCGGGATGTTTCCCGTGAGGAAAAACTCATAGAAACGCGACGGCCCGGGATCCAGCAGCCGGAAGCGGTAGCGGCGAGGCGAGACCTGCAAGAAGGGTTGGATCACGCCGTTCACCAGGAACTTGTCGCCCAGGATACCGTCCAGGTTGAACAAATCGAAGACCAACTGGCCGGTAGTCGGGTCATAGACCTTATCGGCGAAGGCCAGCGGAATATCAAATTGCGGATAGCTGGGCAGATGGAAGCCGGTGGTCTCGTCGCCCGTATCAAACTGATTGAACAGCAAATGGAACCCGAACAGGCCCTTGTAAGTGTTCTGCGCGGTAAAGTCCACGCGGTGGTCGTGATACCAGAGCGTGCTCAACGCTTCATTGATGTCTCCAGTGGGTGCGTGGTCCGAGTTGAATCCGGCCAGGACCTCCGGATAGTACTGGTCGCAGAAGTGTCCAGCCGTGTAGAAATCGCAGGGGTTGCCGTCACTTTCCGAAGGCGTGTGCCCGTTGTGCAGGTGGGTGGTCACGGAAGGAAATCCAAAGCCGGTATTGTTTACCTGGTTCACCGGGGGCAGGCTGTTGATGTTGCGCGTCATTTGGGGCACGCCGTAGTTGGCCTTGTAGGTCGGGCCGGGGCTGCTGATCGGGTGAACATGGTCACTGAAGCCCCAGATGGTCTGCGCTGGCAGGTTCTTGTCACTCGTCTGGCGGGTCGTAAACTGCTGTTGAGTGAACTTGTAAATCCTGGGTGGCGGGAACGCGAAGCCCAGGGGCGGGGCCTGGTGACAAGCCGCGCGAACCTCTGTGCCATCAGTTCCACTGCCCGTGTTCGGGCAGATCGTGGGCGCGGGGCTCAACGTCGCGACCGGCACCGTGGATGCGGTCGGCATGATGGGGAGCGGATCAATAAATGGCGTCGTCGGTGGGCTCGCCGTCTGGTTACCGGGGACACACAGGTTGAACGACCCCGGACTCTGATTACTCCCTGAACTTGCCTGGCCCGGGATCGTCCCGCCCTGAGATTGGGCATAAGCGCGGGCGCTCAAGCCGCTCTTGGCGACCAACATTCCGCCCGCAGTCAGCAGCCCCATCTTGAAGAGGTCGCGACGGCTGGTTAGTCCGGCAGCAATCAACTCCCGTCGGTTTTTCGCGGCGTCGCACATCTCCTTAAAGCGCCGCCTCGAAACTTTCTCGCCGAACACGTTGAAGTACATGCAATCACCTCCGCGCTAAGTGGAGCTGGTTGATCGGTGTTTCGATTGCCACCCGGCCACGGCCTGCCACAGGCTCACGGCAAGAGCTATGTGGTCATGCGGGACAGCGTTGAATCGCACCGGGTCACCTCATGCCGTGCAACCAAGCGTGCGAGACCATACGTCTGAGTACGCAAAGGCACAACGGCCCCCACGAAAATTCTTGGTGCAATTTTTCCTGCCCCTGGAAAGTCCTGGAAGGTACAGCAAAAAAAAAGCAAAAAAGCGGACCGGCTTTAGCAAGAGACCGGGGTGACCTGCCCCCCGTTTTTGGTCCAGTCATAAGTTAGCACTCCGGGGCTCCTGCACATCCGGA